>JBLFZR010000016.1:0-22065 GCA_047610595.1 Nitriliruptoraceae bacterium
GCGTGCGTGTCTTGCCAGACCCTGCACCGGCCGCGACCAGCAGCGGAGCGCCCCGGTGCTGGACGGCCTCGCGCTGCGTCTCGGTCAGCCCCGTGGCCCATCGGGGCGCATCGTGGCCTGTGTGGGCATCGCGGCCTGTGTGGGCGTCGCGGGCGGGGCCAACGGGAGTCACCGGCGTGGTGGGTAGCAGCTGCAGCATCAGTACATCCGGTCACTAGAACAGATGTACTATGCCTGACGGAGGCGGCGTACGCAAGCGCATCGTGAGATCAGGTCACGTACGACTGATGATCACCGTCGCAGCCAGCCATCCAGCAGCTTGGTGAGTGGTGGCATCACCAGCCACGTCAGAACAGCGACACCGGCTGCGTTGCCCAGCAGTGTGGCGAGGGCGAACGGTAGATCCGGTGCGAAGAACTGGCGTAGAAGGCCGATGGCCAACGCCGTCGGGAACAGTGCCAGCAGCACGATGAGCGCCTGCTTGTACCGACGGACGCTGGATGGCCCATCGCCGAACCAGCCAGCGAACCCACCGACGACGTTCAGCGTCCGATCGCCCTGCACCATCGGCTCGAGGCGCGCCAGCGCCTCGACGCGCTCGGGTGAGGCAAGCCACCCGTCGAGGTCGTGACGTGCCGCGAACGTGAGCACGACCACCGTTTCGTCCTGTACCCCGGTCACCGGTTGGAACAGCTCAGCGCGAAGGAAGCCGTTGAACTGTTCAAGGATGGTGACCAGCTCGGCGTGGCGCCGCTGATACTCGGCCTCCTCACCGGCGCGGACCATCACCGAGGACACCGCGGTCACCGGATCGTGATCGACGGCGACTGCCAGACGCTGCTCACGCGGCGGGCTCGCGACTAGCTCGGCGCCCGCCTCGACCACGGCAGCGCGGGCTTCCGACGTAAGCCATGCCTCGAGCGCTTCGGGGGTTCGGAACCGGTAGACGACGCCCCAGTCATCGGGGTGGCGGTCGTCTGGCTCGGTGATCTGCATCCCGATAAACCCCGGCGCACGGCGTGCCGCTGCCTCCAGCTCACGCAGCCATCGTTCGAACGCACGCCGTCGGCCGGGCACGGCGCGCCGTGTGATCACCACCAACGGCGACCGCCTGCCGTCGCCGTGGTGGACATCGCCGCCGGTGCTCACAGCCGAGCGCGCAGCCATGCGAGGTCGCGCGTGTGGCCGTCGTCCGCGGTTGGGGTCTCAAGCAGGACATCGCCGTCGTGGTCGCGCACAAGCTGCACCAGCTCGTCTGGGTCGATCATGCCGGCGCCGAGGTTCGCGTGACGGTCGCGGCCAGATCCGGCGCTGTCGCGGCTGTCGTTGAGGTGCAGCAGGTCGATGCGCCCCGTCACATCCCGGAAGCGCTTGACCGATCCGGCGGTGTCCTCACCGGCAGCATGGGTGTGGCAGGTGTCGAGCACGAAGCCCACCTCGACGTTCGGCACGTCGGCGATTCCCTCCCACAGCCGCGCGACATCATCGACGTAACGAGCCATCGCGTTATCGCCGCCGGCGGTGTTCTCGATCAGAATCGTCATGTCGGTTTCGAGTGACTCGAGCGCCTTGCGCCAGCTGATTACGCCCTCGGATGGGTCGTTGTCGGACCCCACGTGCCCGCCGTGGACGACGACCCCGAGCGCGCCGATGGCGGCCGCGCCGTCGCAGGTCTGCTGGATCGTCTTGCGGCTGGGGTGCCGGATGCGCGGGTTCGGCGACGCTGGGTTCATCACGAAGGGGGAGTGGACGTACACCCGCACGTCGGATGCGATCAGCGCCGCGGCATCCTCGCGCTCCGGTGGCTTCTTCCATGACTTCATATCGGTCAATGACAGCTGGATGACCTCTAAGCCAAGGGCCGCGGCGTCCGCGAGCGGTGTCTCGGTCGAGACGTGTGCTCCGAGCTTCATGAGGTGGCTCCCGTTTGGGGTCGTTGGCAGCGGACACTGAGCGAACCATGCGCGCCTGTGATGTGTGGGCGCTGCTGCGGCGTGACGTCAGGGGCTGTCACACGGGACTGCGCGCCGCGGCTGTCGAACACCCCAACACGCCCTTCTTATGTTGCACGCCACCCTGAGGACCGTCCATGCGTTACACCCTTCGCCTCGTCGCCGCCGCAACCGCGCTGGTCGCTGCCGTGGCTGCTGTGGCTGCCGCCCCAGCGGTGACTGCGCCCGAGATGATCGCACCCGTGCTCGATGTGTCCGAGCCGTGCTTGGAGCTGCCGGACCCGAGTCGATGGGAGGACGTCGGCACGCCTGACGTCGGCGCGGCGCGCGCGATCATCGCGGTCCATCGCGGGGCAGCGAACCTCGCGCCCGAGAACACCATGGACGCGTACCGCTACGCCATCGCGTACGGGGTCGAGATGATCGAGATCGATGTCCAGCAGACCCTCGACCACCGGTTCGTCTCGTTTCACGACACACAGCTCGAGAGCAAGACCGATGGCGAGGGGTACATCCAGACCAAGACCTACGACGAGCTGCGGCTTCTGAACGTGGCAGCCAACGACAGCTGGCGGGGGTCGGAGTACGACCCGTCCCAGATGCCGTCGCTGGAAGAGATCTTCGAGCTTGCGGCCGCCACCGGCACCGGCATCATGTTTGATCTCAAGGAGTCCGTTACGGACGCAGCATCGGTGGCGTTGATGGCCCAGACGTACGGGCTGATCGAGGGCTCCGTGTTCATCCCGTTTGTCCCGGTTCGAGCCGAGATGATCAAGGCGGTCGTGCCCGACGCGGTGCTCAACTTCAGCAACCAGATGGGAAACCTCCCTGGCAACGCCCCACGCGGCGCCTTGTACGCGCTCACCCCGGAGTACGGATCGTTCGGCTCGTCGGTGACAGCGTTCGACGCGGGCGACATCGCTGAGGTCCACGACGGCTGTGCCATCGTGCTGCCCAACGTGTATCAGGGCGCCGTGACGGGCTCCGAGGCGGGCGACCTTCGGTACGCACGGTCCATCGGTGCGGACGGGGCACAGGTCAACAATCCGGACGTGGCGACCGAGGTGCTCGGTCGACCGGTGTCCACCATGATCTCTCGCACGCTCGAGGCGGCGTGCCTCGTTGACGCCGCGCACGGTCTCGGTCTTCCGGGCAAGACGGTGCTTGTCGACAGCGTCGAGGTCAGCACCGCTCGCGGTGGCTGTGTGCCGGCGGCGGCGAACGCGTCCGTCACCTGGTCGGGCGACGGCTCGGCACTGTCAGCCGGCTGAAGCAGTCGGCGCCCCCGCATCAGCGTCGGGGGCTGCTTGGTTGCACCACATGCGAACGCCCGCACCGTGCAGGTGCGGGCGTTCACACGCTGGGAAGGTCAGACCGCCGGAGCGTCGCCCGCCGGTGCGGTGGCGGTGCCTGTCATCTGAAGCCACGCGCTGTTCATCGACTGCTGGGCGTACGGGCCCCAGACGATTCCGATGGGGGTGAACAGAATCACGGTCGCAAGGACCGGGTTCATCTGGCTGGTCACGCCTGCGCGCTGCTGCACGTTCTTGATCCGCTCCGCGGTTTTGTGCATCGACATGATCCACGGGACGAAGACGAGCGCACCGAGGGTGATCGCGAGCAACGCCATCCCGGGCTTGACCTCTTCGCCGGCAGCAGCCAGCTCCTTGTTGATCGCGTAGTACCAGTAAAGGAAGTAGATGCCGCCGGTGATGATGCTGAGGCCGATGACGCCGAGCGGGTTGCGCTCCTTGACACTGATGCCGCCGGTGAGCGTGTGATTGGTAGCCATATGTTGGTGATCCTTGTAGTGAGTGGGAGATATTAGGCCACTTTCGAGAGCATGTGCGTCGATTCCCAACATCTTTCAGCTCGTGAGAAGCGCCGCCGCACGCGCTGGTGTGACGATGTTTGTTCTGCACGGTTGGTGGTGTACGAGCAGCTGAAGGACGCACACATCGCGCAGCCGGCGTTATCGGGCCGTGAGTCCCGCCCCGGTTGTTCGGGCGAGCGATAACGTCGGTCAGATGCACACAATCTCCCGTCGCACGAGCCAACCGCGCCCCTCCGGGGTGGCGGTACGCGCGGCCTGTGCGGTGCTGGTCACCGCGTCGCTGATCTTCGCGGTCGTAGCGCCGGCCTATGCCGCGACTGACCCCCGGATACGCGACCAATGGGGCCTCGCCGTCGTCGGAGCGCAGAACGCGTGGGGGACAGGGCAAGGCGCCGGGGTCACCATCGCAATCGTTGACAGCGGCGTAGACCTGACACATGTAGACCTCATGCCCAACCTCGTTGCCGGGTATGACTTCGTCGACAACGACACGACGCCGCAAGACGCGAACTTCCATGGCACCCATGTGGCTGGGATCGCCGCGGCGGTGCTCGGCAACGGCAGGGGCGGGTCAGGGGTTGCGCCCGAGGCGAAGATCATGCCCGTGCGTGTGCTCGACAAGGACGGCCGGGGCTCCGTCAGCGATGTCGAGAAAGGTGTCCGTTGGGCGGTGGATCAGGGCGCTGACGTTGTGAACCTCTCGCTTGGAAGCCAGGGGCAGGCGCTGCTTGGATCGGGCCTCGGCGGCGCGATCGGCTACGCCTGGTCTAAGGGCGTTGTGGTTGTCGTCGCAGCGGGCAACGAGTTCATCTTCTCAAGTGGGTTCAGCGAGGAACCCGCCATCGTGGTGAGCGCAACCACCGTCAACGACCAAGAACCGGACTACTCGTCGGGTGTAGGGAACGCGAAGTGGGGCATGGCTGCGCCCGGTGGCGGCTGCGCGCTGCTGGCCATCTGCCGCGGCTCAGACGATGTGCTGTCGACGTACTGGACGGCCGGCACACCGAACACGTACGCCTACCTGCAGGGCACCTCGATGGCCGCGCCGCATGTAGCCGGGGCGGCTGCGGTGCTGCTCGGTCTTGGTCTGACCCCGCAGCAGACGGTCGAACGCCTGCTGGAGACAGCCAAAGACATCGGCGCGACGGGTCGCGATTCGACGTTCGGCGCGGGGCGTCTTGATCTGGCCAAGGCGGTCGCGGGTCTGTCTGGTTCGTCCGCGTCGAAGCCGAGCCAAAAGTCAGCCTCGCAGCCGGAGCCACAAAGCGCACCGCAGGACGCTGCGACGCCGATCCCGGCATCGACCGAAACCGCAGCCACCGGTCAACAGTCGTCCGGTGCCTCTACGAGCGCGGACGCGAGCACCGCACCCGCACCCGCGCCTGCGCGCTCTGGCGCCCCGGGCCCGGTCGTGATCGGTGAGCAGCCCGGTGAGCTGGCACCGTCGGACGCGTCGGATGAGGGCTCTGGCGCGCCAGATGCCACTGACGTAACCGATGACGCAGACGTGCTGATAGACGCATCTGGGACCGATTCGGGCGGTGCGCCCGACCGATCAGAGCAAGGGCGGGCCGTGCTGTCATCGCTGGCGCTGTTGCTGTTGCTCGCAGCCGGCATCAGTGTGCGGCAGGCACACCGCACCCACGGCTGACGCACGCGCAGTCTCGGACGTGTCATGGCGGCTCCACCAGCGCGCGGACGTTGTCGTGTAGGGGGCCTCGCTGGTTGCATAGGGGGCGCCGGGCCCGTTGTGCGGGCTCACATCCTCTGGAGCCCCAAGCCGTGTCCTCTGCGCCGTTCTCCGCCCGTCACCTAGGGCCCTCGGCCGCCGACGTGGCCACCATGCTGTCCGACCTCGGTCTTGACTCGGTCGAGCAGCTGCTGGACCAGGCAGTCCCGGCATCCATCCGGCAGATCGCACCGTTGCACGTGCCGGCCGCCATGGCCGAGCACGAGGTGCTGGCTGAGCTTCGTGACATCGCGTCCGAGAACGCGCCGATGCGCAGCTACCTCGGCCTCGGCTACCACGGCACGATCACGCCGCCTGTCCTGCGACGCAACCTGCTTGAGAACCCTGCGTGGTACTCGGCGTACACCCCGTATCAGCCCGAGATCAGCCAGGGCCGACTTGAGGCGCTGCTGACGTTCCAGACGATGGTCGCCGACCTGACCGGGATGCAGATGGCCAACGCCTCGCTGCTGGACGAGGGCACCGCGGTCGCCGAGGCCATCACGATGTGCCGCCGCTCCTCGCGTGAGAAGGGTCGCACCGTTCTGATCGACGCCGAGCTGCACCCGCAGTCGCGCGCCGTCACCGATGTGCGTATGACCGGTGTCGAGATCGACGCCGCCACATGGGAGCACGACGCGTCGGACCCGGACGCCGGGCTAACCGACCAGACGTTCGCGATAGTTCTGCAGACCCCTGCCTCCAGCGGCGTGCTGCGAGATCTCGCGCCGGTTGCAGCCGCCGCCAAGGCCCGCGGCATCCTCGTCGTGGTCGTCACCGACCTGCTGGCCTGCACCTTGATCACGCCGCCCGGCGAGTGGGGCGCGGACGTCGTTGTCGGCACCTCGCAGCGTCTTGGCGTGCCGATGATGGCCGGTGGTCCGCACGCAGCGTTCCTCGCCACATCGGACACACACAAGCGTTCGCTGCCCGGCCGCCTTGTCGGTGTGTCGATCGACGCGCAGGGTCGCACGGCGTTCCGGCTGGCGCTGCAGACGCGCGAGCAGCACATCCGGCGCGAGAAGGCCACCTCCAACATCTGCACCTCACAGGTGCTGCTGGCCAACGTCGCTGGGATGTACGCCGTGCACCACGGCCCCGAGGGGCTGACGCAGATCGCGACCCGCATCAACGGACACACCGCAGCGTTGGTCGCAGCCCTGTCGGATGCGTCCGGTGTGACGGTCGTCAACGACGGCGCGTTCTTCGACACGGTCACGGTGCGGGTCGAGGCAGGCGCCGATTCGGTGATCGAGACGGCGCTGCAGCACGGCATCAACCTGCGCATGCTCGACGCGCATCACGTCACAGTCGCGTTCGACGAGACGGTCACTGCGGCTGACGTCCAAGACGTGGCCCAGTGCTTCGTCGAGGGTGCCTCGCGGGGGGCTGAGGGTTCCTCGCGGGGGGTCGAGGGTGCCTCGTTGGCGTCCGGCATCCCAGATGCGCTGCGTCGCACGAGCGAGTTCCTCACTGACGGTCGTTTTCACGCGTACCGCTCCGAGACCGAGCTCATGCGCTGGCTGCGGGAGCTGGCGGACAAGGACATCGCGCTGGATCGAGCCATGATTCCGCTGGGCAGCTGCACGATGAAGCTGAACGCGGCGGTCGAGATGGAGCCCGTGACATGGCCTGCGTTCGCTGACGTGCACCCGTTCGCGCCTATCGACCAGTACGCGGGCACGCTGCGCATCATCCGGGACCTAGAGCGTGACCTCGCCGAGATCACGGGATATGACGCGGTGAGCTTGCAGCCGAACTCTGGCGCACAGGGTGAGCTGGCTGGGCTGTTGGCCATCCGTGCGTTCCACGACGCCAACGATGGCGTGGGTCGCACGGTGTGCCTGATCCCGTCCTCGGCGCACGGCACCAACGCCGCGTCGGCCGTGATGGCCGGCATGTCGGTCGTGGTCATCGCGTGTGACGACGAGGGCAACATCGACGTCGACGACCTCAAGCACAAGTGTGTTGCGCACGCCGACGAGCTTGCCGCGCTGATGATCACCTACCCGTCCACGCACGGGGTGTACGAGGAGTCGGTCGGCACCATCTGCGAGCTGGTCCACGAGTACGGAGGACAGGTCTACCTCGATGGTGCGAACCTGAACGCGCTGGTCGGCATCGCACGGCCAGGCCAGTTCGGCGCGGACGTCAGCCACCTCAATCTGCACAAGACCTTCTGCATCCCGCACGGCGGTGGCGGCCCCGGCGTCGGCCCGATCGGTGTCCGGTCGCACCTCGCGCCGTACCTGCCCAACCACCCGATGTGCTCCGAGGCGGGTCCCGTGACAGGGCCAGGCCCGGTTGCGTCCGCGCCGTTCGGCTCGCCGGGTGTGCTCGCCATTCCGTGGGCGTACCTGCGCCTGATGGGACCCGCGGGTCTGCGCGAGGCGACGGCCACCGCGATCTTGTCGGCCAACTGGATGGCGCAGCAGCTGGATGAGCACTTCCCGGTGCTGTATCGCGGCGCCAACGGCCGGGTGGCGCACGAGTGCATCATTGATGTGCGACCGCTCGAGATCGACGCAGGCATCAGCAACGAGGACGTGGCAAAGCGCCTGATCGATCACGGTTTCCACGCTCCGACGATGTCGTTCCCCGTCTCGGGCACGCTGATGATCGAACCGACCGAGTCGGAGGCGCTGGTTGAGCTGCGGCGGTTTATCGACGCGATGGCGTCGATCAGAGACGAGGCGAACCGGGTCAAGTCGGGGGAGTGGCCGTTGGACGACAACCCGCTGGTCAACGCACCTCACACCGCTGACAGCTTGCTGGTGCAGGAGTGGAACCACCCGTACACACGAGAGCAGGCTGCGTACCCCTCGGTCGGCGCGAAGGCCCGTAAGTACTGGCCCCCCGTCAGCCGGGTCGATAACGCCTACGGCGACCGCAACCTGATGTGTGAATGTCCCCCGATGGACAGCTACACCAGCTGAGGCTTGTGTGGTGAGCGGTCAAAAAGCGTAAGTCACACGCGTGTTTGTAGCTGCTGCAGGTGCACGCGGGGGAGCGGTCGAAGCCGAGCGACTCCCGGGGATGACGAGGCATACGACTGCCTTTCTGGCCGCTGGAACCCCTCGACGCGGAGGGCAACCGCGCAGGTGAGACACCAGAAGCGGGCACCGAGGCATGGGTGGCCTTCAACGACAGTCACGTCGCGTGCACTGGCCAGCGGGGCGGCGACCCCGATCAGCATCCTGTTTCGGGTGCGCCGCAGGCGTTGGTGACATACGGCACAGACCCACATCGCGTTCCCTCGGACCATGACTGGCCTCGAGTGGTTTGGCGGGCCGTGCCGGGTCGTGATCGTCATGCACGGTGTTATCGCGGCTGACACCCGTCACCGTTTTAACACCTAGACGTGCGCCGAGAGCGGCTACCTCGCATCTGGTGTCGGCTGCACCGGGCCGGCTTTGCGCCCGCTGTGTCGGGCCCGGACTCGTAGCGGTGCGCGAACGCCAACGGTCTCCTCGACGGGCGTGCCAGCCCCACGTCCGGGGCGTGGGCTGCGCGCGTGGACCTCACCTGTGTCGTCCGCGGGGCACTCGCACGGGGCAGCGCGTGCGCTCGGCCATCGAGTAGGCCCGCGCGTCGACACGATCATCGCGTGGGACATCGTCTTACGCCTCGGGTTACCCGTCCAGATGGAACCGGGACCGGGACCGCGGCCGCGTCGCGTTCGAGGACAGCGAGGCGCGAGCTCCCGGCATGAGCCACCTCACCTTGCGCGACACCGTGCACACCGATTGGGACGGTCGCAGCAGTCGATGGCGTCTAGAATGACCGCACAGCTGAGGGGCCCCGCCGTGCGCGGGATTCTTCGCTTTCGCAGGGCACGAGACGTGCGCCGCTCGGGGTAGAACGAACGATCCCACGGGTTGGACTGGCCATTCTGGGCCGTCAAACATGGTCATAAGGGGCTACGCCACCAAGGTGCAATCAGGCGGTCTGGCGGGCACCTTTGCTGTATGAGAACATCAACGATTCCACCGGCGACGACCGCCCCCCTCGACGCAGAGATGCTCGAGCTTGTCGAGCGTGCCCAGGCCGGTGACTCGGCGGCCTTCGCTGACCTGTATGACCAGCATGTGGACGCGGTTTACGGCTTCATCTACCGCAAGGTCACGCACAAGCAGACCACTGAAGACCTGACGTCGGACGTGTTCTTGCGAGCTTTCAAGAGCATCGGCCGGTTTGAGTATCAGGGCAAGAACATCCGGGCCTGGCTGTTCACGATCGCCCGTAATCGCGTGGCAGATCATTACAAGTCTGCGCACACGCGCCGCTCGCGTTCGGTGGATGTGACCCCAGACGTCGTCGAGCTCGGATCCAACAGCCCCGAGCGCATCACGGAGGGCCGTGTTATCGCCAGACGGCTCGGTGAGGCGATGGAGACACTGAGCGATTCGCACCGAGAGATCATCGAGCTGCGGTTCATCCACGAGATGTCCACCCAGGAAGCGGCCGAGGTCATGGGGCGCAGCTACGAGGCGACCAAGCAGCTGCAGTTCCGAGCGCTGCGGGCGTTGCAGCAGAAGTGCCGCACTGTGCCGGGCCTCGCCGAGTTTGCCGCCGCCGGTCTGGCAGCGCTCATCAACCTGCTGAAAGTAGCCATCTGATGACGACACAAACCGAGATTGATGCCCTCGCGGCGCTGCTGGACGGCACTATCGCGGCGAGCTCTGTCACCGCAGAGATCGCGGCGCTCGCGGGGTTGGCCAACAACGTCAGCACGCACAGCGTTGTACCGCTGCCGACTGCTTCGTTCGTGCAGACGTTCCGGGGGGAGCTGTTGCAACAGGTTGCCGCGAGCCAGGCCGCTGCCGTAGGCGCTGCAGCCACCGGCGGTGGCTCGACCGCAGGCGCGCTTGGCGTCACCGGCGTTGCGTCACAGCTCACGTCGATCATCGCAGCGGTCGCGGCTGCCAGCGTGCTCGCGGGTGCGGGCGTCGCCGCGGCCTCGCCGAACGCGGCTCCGGGCGACGCGCTGTACGAGGCCAAGCGTCTGATCGAGGACGGGCGTCTGCTGGTGGGTGACACCCAGCGGCAGGCGGAGCTGCTGTTGGGCTACGCCACCGAGCGCGTGTTCGAGGCGGGCGATCTGTCGGGGGTCGCTGTCATCAACGAGCTGCTTGACAGCTCGAACGCGCAGCTTGCGGAGGCGCTGGCGCTGCTGGACACGTTGGGTCTCGACATCGCGGACCCGCTGCTGGCCGACTTTGCCATCGTGCACGGCCAAGCCTTGATCATGCTGCTCGAGGGCTCGCCGTCGGATGCGATCACGGCTCGCGTGCATGGGTTGCTCGCGCAGACCGGCTCCCTGATGCCGGCACGGCCTATCCCCGTCCTCACCCCAGATGTGGACCCGTCAGGTGATGCGCCCGCCGTCACAGCCACCGATGGCGACGAGCCGGGTGACAGCGACAGCGCGGTCATCACCGACAGCGTGGGTGACAGCATCACCGACGACGTGGGTGAGAGCGTCACCGATCAGTCGCCAGACGCCGGGCAAGACGTGAGTGACGTCGTGGAAGACGTCACTGACGTCGTGGAGGATGTGGTGGACGAGGTTGTCACGACACCGGGGACCGTCAACGAGTCCGTGACGCCGGCCGTCGAGGGGCTACGCGACACCGTGAAGGATGTGATCGGCGGCTAAGAGGGACGCGGATCGCATCTCTGCGACACGCAGCTGCTGTCAGCGCGATGCGCTGGGCGCGTGACGGCGTAGCCTGCCGCGCACCGACAATGGAGCCACGGTGAGCCGGCTACGGCGCGCGTTTCACGACTGGGCGCGCTCTGCGACGGCTCCGACGGGAGCCGGGCGGGGCGCATCACGCGCGACGATGCAGGACGCGATCCGTGAGGTTCGCGAGGCTGCCTCGCACCTTGGTCAGAGTGGCGACGATGGAGACCCCGTGAGTGATGCGCTGGTGCTGCCGGTTGCGACCTTTGTGATCGAGGTCGGCCAGACGCTCGATGAGCTGGCCGGTCGCGCCGGCCGAACCGACGGCATGGCCCGCGAGGACGTCGCGCTTGAGGCGGCTGCTATCGCTGCCGGGGTGTTGGACGCCGATGTGAAGCTGACCGACGACGAGCTGCGCGCCTACCTCGTTGCGCTCGGCCCGTTGCTGTTCGGGTCGGGCTACGCCAACCCCCAGGAGCTGCGTGCGTCCGGCATCCTGACCGGAAAGCGCGCCTTCCTACATCAGCCCTCACCGTTGTTTGAGCTGCTGGTCGACGCGGACACGGTCGATGGTGGCCAGCGTTCATGGCGGTACTACCGCGTGGCGATGGACCTCGCGCATGTTGCTGCCTCCCTTGATCTGCACACCAGCCAGGCGGAGCTCGAGCTGATCGGGCGTTTCCGCGCGACCCTGCTGGCCCGCATCCGGTACGCGGGTATCCCACGACCGGACACCGCGTTCTTCGGGCTGGGTTCGGGCGACCTCACCGGAGGTTCTCCGCGCGCAATCACCCCGTCCACCCCGTCCACCCCGTCGACCGGGCCCACAGGGGCCGCCGGCGTAGGCCCGACGGCAGCACTCACCGAGGTGGCGACGGCCGCCGATGAGCAGGTGATCGAGCTGCCGCCCGCGCGACCGCTGCACGAGCTGCTGGAGGAGCTGGACCAGCTGATCGGGTTGGACGGTGTCAAGGACGAGGTCAAGCGGGTCACCGACCTGCTTGTGGTGCAGCGGCTACGCGAGGAGCGTGGGCTGCCGAGCCACGGCCAGTCACGCCACCTGGTGTTCACCGGTAATCCTGGCACTGGCAAGACCACCGTCGCACGGCTGCTGGCGGAGATCTATCGGACTCTCGGCGTGATCGAGGTCGGTCACCTCGTCGAAACCGACCGTTCGCATCTGGTGGCGGGGTTCGTCGGCCAGACCGCCGAGCGCACCACGAAGGTTGTCGAGGGGGCTCTCGACGGCATCCTCCTGATCGACGAGGCGTACGCGCTGGCCCGCGGTGGCGAGAAGGACTTCGGGCGAGAGTCGATCGACACGCTGGTGAAGCTGATGGAGGACTACCGCGAGCGACTGGTGGTCATCGTGGCTGGCTACCCCAACGAGATGGGCACGCTGATCGATGCCAATCCGGGGCTGCAGAGCCGGTTCCCTCGCACGATTTACTTCCCCGATTACACCGATGAAGAGCTGGTCTCGATCCTCGGCTTGATCGGCGACAGCCGCCATTACGAGCTGGCACCCGAGGCTTTTGAGGCTGCCCGCTCGTGGTTCGGCGCCGTGCACCGAGACCGTGGGTTCGGCAACGGCCGCCTTGCCCGAAACCTGCTGGAGGCCGCCATCGCGCGGCACGCCAGCCGCCTGGTCCAGATCACGGACCCGACCAACGAGCAGCTGCTGACGTTGCTGGCCGAAGATGTGGCCGGTGTGGAGCTTCCGTCGTGAACGTCGCGCTGCGCATCGGTCGCGATGATGGTGACGTGATGACGCGCCGAGCGGTGGTGCCTCGACGGCGCTGTCGAGGCTGCGACTAACGTGCCTCTTCGGTCGCATCGTCGGGCCGTGTCCCTGTCAGGAGCTCGCGTGCAGACTGCCGCTCGTCCGTCCGCTCGTCGCAGCCGTGTCTGTCGCCTCGCCGCCCTCGTTGCTGTCGCGGTTGCGGTCGCCGCCTGCACCATCACCAGCGCGGACGATCAGCTGATTGACAGCCCGCCGACGGAGCTTGAGCAGGGCGCGTTCCGGGACGGCATCGGCTTAGACCGTTCGGTCTCGTCCAAAGAATCGACTTGATGCGCGATCTCGCGTGCGAGTTCGATGGTGAGGTTGAGGGCCGCCGCCGCCAGCTGAGAGCCCTCGCGTCGTAGCTCGCGACCGCCGACCAGGTCCTGTGGCCGCCGCGTGCGGTGCGTGTGGCCGGCGCGAGCAGGTGCGGGCACCCTAGAGTGCGTACAGACGACCAACCTCAACACCGGGGACACGCTCGATGGCACGCCAGAACATCTTCGCCCGCATGTGGAAGTACATGACCGCTGCCCTGACGGGGAAGTTCGACGAGATGGCTGACCCAAAGATTCAGCTGGAGCAGGCGATTATGGAGGCGCAGGACAACCATCGCCAGCTCAAGGAGCAGGCGGCGAACGTCATCGCCAACCAGAAGCAGACCGACCTCAAGCTTGAACGTGTGCTGGTCCAGCTCGAGAAGGCTGCCAACAACGCGCAGCAGGCGCTGCTGATGTCGGAAGATGCGCGGGTTCAAGGCAACGCCGAGAAGGCGGCCGAGTACGAGAAGGCGGCCGAGTCGATCGCGACCAAGCTGATCACGCTGGAGGGCGAGGTTGAGGATCTGAAGAACCTCAGCCTCGAGAGCGCAAAGGCGTCGCAGCAGGCCAAAGACATGGTGTCGCAGAACTCGATGGTGCTGCAGCAGCGCCTGGCCGAGAAGCAGAAGCTGCTCGGCCAGCTTGACCAAGCGAAGATGTCCGAGCAGATGAACGATGCGATGTCTGCGCTGAACGACAGTGTGGGGCAGGACGCGCCGTCCTTCGATGAGGTGCGCAACAAGATCGAACAGCGCATCGCCAGGGCGCAGGCAACCGGCGAGCTCGCCGATGCCGGCGTGGAGGGGCGCATGCTTGAGGTCGAGCAGGCATCGCGCAACGTCGAGGCGCAGAAGCGCCTCTCGGAGCTGCGGTCGAAGCTGGGCATCACGTCCTCGGCCGACGCACAGGCCCAGGCCCAGGCGGAGCCGCCTGCGGTGCAGGCGACGGCTGCTGAGCTGGTGGGCGAAACCGGCGAGGCACACGCCTGACGTGCTGGCGGATGATCTGGCGGCGAGGCTGCGCGGCGAGGGGTACCGGGTCACCGGTGCCCGTCTTCGTGTGTTCGAAGCGTTACAGGACAGCGGCGCCCATCTGACGGCCGACGAGCTCGCGGACAGGCTTGGTTCCGGCACACAGGGCGACCGGGTCACACTTTCGTCGGTCTATCGCGCGCTGGCCGTGCTGGAGGAGCTCGGGCTGGCCCGCGCCTCGCGGCTGTCAGATGATGAGGTGAGCCATTGGGAGCTTGCGCACCCCGACGAGCATTTCCATGTCGTATGCCGGATGTGTGGGAACGTCGACCACCATCGGGGTTCGTTGGTGCAGGTCATCGACGAGCATCTGCGCGAGGGTCACGGTTTCGCGCCGGACGAGATCACTGTTCTGGTGCGCGGGCTCTGCGCCGGGTGCCAATCATGATCACCGGCCTCGCGCCCACCGGCACACGAATCCTTGACGCCGCGCTCACGGTGCTCGGTCGTAGTGGGCTGACCAGGCTGTCGCTGGAGGACGTCGCCACCGAAGCCGAGGTCTCTCGCCAGACGGTCTACCGGCACTTCGGAAGTCGCGACGGACTGCTTTCGTCGTTGATCGTGCGCGAGGAAGAAGCGATGCTGCACGTCGTGGCGGTTGCTGCGGAGGGTGTCCACGACCTTCAAACCGCGGTCGAGGTGGCGGTCGCGGCTGCCCTTTACGCCACCGCCGAGGATGCGCTGCTGCAACGGGTGCTGGCGACCGAGCCAGCAGCACTGCTGCCGTTTTTGACGCTCGGATCTGGCCCGGTGCTCGCTATTGTTGGTCCGGCCATCGCCGAGATCATCGCGGCCCGCGCGCCCGGCATCGCATCGGACGACCTCGATTTTCTAAGCGATCTTGTCGGGCGTGTCGTGGTGTCGTACGCCATCAGCCCGCGCGCTGACTACCGCGACACCGCGCTCCGGTTGGCGGTGGCCGTCGCTGCCCACGCCTACGCGGTTGGGGCTACCCCGTAGCCTCCGCTCCACCAACGACGGAGCACCCCGTGGACACCGCCATCCTCGCGCAGATCGACGCGTTACTCCAGGGTTCGCGGTGCTGGGGCGCCGAGCTCGATCTGAAGTACCGCGTGCTTGCGGTCACGTTCGAGCCAGATGCGACGCGTCACCCTGATGGGGATATCGAGGACGCGCGGCTGCAGCTGGTGTTGCACCCCGTGAACGCGATTCAGGGACGGCTTGTGCACGACGGCACGACGCTGGAGCGCTTCGACGTCGAGCAGCTGCCGCTGGTCGTGGACCGGCTGGACGGTGCGCGTATCGACCGGCCCGTGGTGACGTCGTCGACACCGAAGCTGCTGGGGGAGCTGAGCTTCGAAGGTCGCGCCGATGTGCCGGATGGGTACCGGCATATCGCGGCGCTCAGCCTCCAGGGCAACGATCGGCTGCTATCGATGCGGTGCACGTTTGATGAGGCCGAGCTGCGTCGGCCGGACGGCTCGGCACTCGCCCTCAGCTAGCTGAGGGCGCGGCCTCGGCCGTTAGGCGTAGACCTCGGTCTCGCCGCGGCGTATGAGCTTGCGCTCGTTGCGCTCGCGTCGCTGGATACGCGCGATGGCATCCACCTTCTGTTCAGGGTTGCGTGGCACGCCCGCGGCGAGGGAATCGTTCTCCATCACAGCGGCGAGGAGCAGCCCCCAGCCAGCATGATCAACGGACGGAACGTTCATCTCAACCCCCTTCGTTTTACCAATGTGCAGGTGGTCGATCAGAAGCACAAGTGGCTTTCGTCTCGCGTGTGACTCAAAGAGACTGTTGAAAACGTCTGTACGGACGATGAAGCGCTAAAACGCGAACGCTGTGCGCATGCGACTGTGCGTTGGCGCAATTTAGCGCGGCGCACGTGCGTGCGCGGCGGCCATGTTGCCACTGCGCCTGGTCATCAGTCCATCGCATCGAGGACGCGCCGCTGGTCGCGTGCGACCTTGCGGACGTAGCGCATCGTCGTGTCCTGGCTCGCGTGGCCGAGGAACTCTTGCACCGCCGGTGTCGGGACGCCGTTCTCGACCAGCTGCACCGCGACCGTGTGGCGCAGCGCGTGCACCAGCGCGCCGGGGGAGCGCTGCTCCTCCAGCCCGGTTCGCCGGTACAGCTTGGCGATGCGGTATCGGATCGCGTCGCGTGACATCGGCTTGCCATCGTTGCCGGCCAGCAGGGGGGCTGGTCCAGCCATCGATCCGGCCTCGGCAAATCGATCGGATGCGCGATACGACGCGAGATACAGCTCGAGCTGGCGATGTACGGCGACCTGTCGGCGTTTGCCCCCTTTGCCAACGATTGTCAGCGTCCGGTCCCCGATAGCTCCCGTTAGCGCACCGTTTGTCAGGTCGGCAACCTCTTGCAGCCGGGCCGCGGTGTAAAGGAACGTCGCGACCATCGCCACGTCGCGCGCGGGCCACGGGTCGCGGTCAGGTCGGACACGTGTCCGGGGGTCAGTCTGCATCCGGGCGAGCGCGGAGCCAGGCACCAGCTCCGCGTCAGATGGAACCGGCGTCGCGGCGGCAGACAGCAGCGCGTCGCGGACGTCCGCCGGGTCGCCGGGCAGGCTGCGAACGTCATCCGCACGGCCCGTGGTCGCGTCGATCGACGCGCGCGCGGTTGCTTTCGGAACCCCGGCCATGGGATTGCCGTCTACGACGTCTGTTGCCGTGAGGTGGTCGAACAGTCGCGACCACGCAGAGTGTGCGCGCCGAGCGGAGGTGACGGCGTGCGTCGCGGTCCATGCTCCGAACGCGCGACGGAGCGTCGAGCCGTCGAGTGCGGCGATGACCAGCACGTCAAGGTCCGCCTCGGTGACCGTCGCGGCCGCCAGCGCCGCCAGCTCGCGACCAGTCAAGCCGTCGGACTCGGGACGGCCGGCTGCGACAGCAAGCTGTGCCACACCGACGATGTCCGACGCGTAGGCGCGACGCGTGTTCTCGGCCGCACCCTGCGGTTCGAGCTCCTCGACGAGCAGTCCGTGCAGTGCTTGCGGCAGCGTCAGTGTCGCAGCGTCCCGTCGCACGGTCGTCCTATCGGTCGGCATACGCGCTGACGCTATCGACGCCATCTCGCACGATGTGGCAGCGAACACGGCGGGAGCCGCAGCAGCTGCGTGATCCTATCCCGCATAATCCGTGTTATCAGTAATAACCTGCGCGGTGTGCTGCATCGGCCGAGTCATGAGACACCGTGTGCCGTCAGCGTGCGCGCAACAATGGCAGGATCAGCGCCATCGCCGGTCGGCGGGAAGTCGCAGCCGGCGAGCCCCTCAGCGAGAATCTGGGCCACGCGACGCGGATCAGGCGATGGCACGCCCAGCGTCACGAGCTCCAGCGTCAACGTCTCGTCGATCACATCGTGCAGCCAGAAGGTGCAGGCATCTTGGGACCACGCCACCACAGGTTCACGGTCGACATCCCACCACGCGCCTGCGACCTCGACAAGACCAGGTGCAGGTACGTGGCTGACGGGCTGTGACATCAGGCGACGCGGTATGTGCGATCCTCGTACACGATCGTCCCGGCGTCCACGGCTGTCCGGCGGGCCCCGTTGAGGCTGCGGCCGTCCGGCAGTCCGAGTGCCTCGACCAGCGACTCCACGGTGGACGTGCCTCCGAGACCCTGCAGTGTCTCAACAAGCAGCGCAGGTGTGACCTTCGGACGCGACGGGCCTGGTGCGCTGCGACGGCTGTTTGATCGGGTGCTTACGACGGTCGGTCGGGGTGTTGGCAGCCCAAGCGCGTCCGTCGCAGCGAGTGCAGCGTCAGATGCTGCGACGGCCGCGCGCAGGTTCTCAGCGGCCTGCGTCAAGGTGGCCTTGCGGTCGTCCATGCCGTCGAGCTCGGCGCGGAGCTCGGCGACGCGGTTGTCGAGGCCCCCGAGCTCAGCCTCAACAGCTGTCAGGCGGGAACGAAGTGTGTCGGCGGCCATCGTGGACTCCTTGGTGCGATTGCCCGTAACGATACCGGTGGGCAATCGGGGGACGTAATACGCTGCCACATCGTAAACCGGCGGTCCAGCCCGTTTGGACGCTTCAAGCACCATCTACGATGCATGCTTGCAAAACACCGGTGCCACGAGCTGGCGTCTTGTGTCATCGTGCGGTTGACTACCGAAGTCGCGCAGCGGGTCGGTCACCCTTCTCGCGCGCTCGCTTCATGTGACCGAAACGTTCCCGGAGTTCTTATTATGTCCGATCTGTCCTCCGTCGACGTCGATCTCGACGCCGCACGCGTCGCCTTTGACTCCGGCATCGACGGTGTCCAGTCCGCCGTCCAGTCCGCGCTCCGTGGCATCAACCAGCAGATCGAGCTTCTTGAGGATGTCCGTGAGAAGCTTGAGCTGAAGCGCGAGTTCGTGGAGCTCGAGATTGATGGTCTCTCCGACCGCGCTGCGCAGCTGCAGGCGCTGGCGCTGCCCACGTCCGTTGGTGCCGTCAGCGGCCTTGCGCACGCGGCTGCAGCCGAGGTCGTGTACGAGGACGATGTCGCCGAGTACGCCGACGACGCGGTTTACGTAGACGAGGATGGCAACGAGGTCATCGAGGTCATCGAGTACGTCGACGAGGATGGCAACCCGGTCGACGAGCACGGTAACCCTCTCGATGACGCGGACACTCTGGTAGAGCAGGTCAGCCTTGACGACGCCGGCTGGTCCGACCTCGAGCTCCCCCGCACTGACCGCTTGGTCGCGTTGGTCGACTTCCACGGCGAGATCACCACTGCCGAGGCCGTCGAGGCGCTGGCGGAGGTCGGTGATGAGGTCTCGACCTCGACCGTCTCGGCGTCACTGGGCAACCTCGCACGTCAGGGTCGCATCACGAAGCTTGACGCAGGCCTCTTCGGCCCCGCCTGACTCTCTTATGGCGCGTTCTGCGATTACCAGGACCGGCCGTCAGCGCATCGCGCTGACGGCCGGTCCTGTTGCGATCGCAGACGTGCTCGCAGATCTCGATGCCGTGGGCGTGCTGCTGGGATCGTTGCTGGATCAACCGCGATGCACCGGTCTGCCGGACCGATCATGGGCGCTGCCTCCGATCGGTCTCGGGCTTCGCTCACTGGTTGTAGTTGCGATCCCGCATGTGACTCGGATCGGTGATGACATCGAGATCCGGGCTATCTCGACCCCGCAGAGCGATGCCACGGTCGACCTGACGCTTGGTGCGTGTTGCGTACCGCGTCCGGCGGGCGGGACCGAGCTGACGACCAGCTGGCGACTTGAGCTCGGCCTCCCGGTTCGTCGGTCAGTGATGTCGTTGATGACCCCGGCGATCGATCACAGCGTGCGACGGATCGTTGCCGACGTTATGCGTCGCACGTCCGCCGCCGTCGGTTGACCCTGCACGTCCGCGGTTGGACGGGCCCTCTTTCGAGACCTTACGGCCGCCGTGCGAGGGGTCGTGACTCCCCCAGAACAAACCATTCATCGAGCGGCCATCCGAGCGACGTCGTGAGCTCGTGCACGGCGCGTGCCACCCGGACCGCCGTGTCCGTGGGAGTCACGGACGGCCGCAGCGTGCGCACGACCCGGACGCTCTCAGAGCCGCGACGTCGTGTCCAGCCGCTTGGGACGGGCGCCGTGCCCGCGATACGGCGGCCGCGGCCGGCTGTGGCCCGTAGCTCAACCTCGACGTCGTGACCACGGCGGGCGCCGTCGCGAGCCGGGGCCAGATGCAGGCTGGCCATCAGGTCCGGCTCCAGCATCGAGATAACGCGGTGCAGCCGGGACCCGGGAGCGCGGGAGCGCAATGTGACCTCTGCGATCGGGGTCGCCCGAGCCAGCATCGACGCGAGAAGGTCCAGCGAGCATCGTTCGGCCGCGGCACCGCTGGGCGTCACCCTGAGGTCGATGCCCAAGGACTCAACCGGGTCCTCATGCCAGACACCCGGGGAGTCCCACCACCGGTTGGCAACCCCTGCTGCGTGGGTTTGCGGCGGAGGTTGCCCGGTCGTTGCCTCGGTGCCGTTCGCGATCTGGTCGTAGGCGGCCTGCACGGCAAGAAACAGTGCTGCATCCCCGCCGGCATCCGGATGCAGCGTGCGTGCGAGCCGTCGGTACGAGGCCTTGACGGTGCTCGCGTCTGCAGGGCCTTGGAGGCCGAGCACCCGCAGCGCATCAGATGCGTCCATCGATGTCCTCCACGGAGCTGGGTGTAGCAGACGCAACGGTAACGGCGTTGGGCGGTGCGTTCGGGTCCGGTCTGCGGCCGTGAGGTCTAAAGCTCGTCGCGAGCCCATGCGGTCGCGAGTGCGTCCGCGTACTCGTTCCACCGGTTGCCTGCGTGCGCCTTCACCCATGCCAACGAGATCTCTGGTCGTTCCTGGACCAGCGCGTACGCCTCTTGGACCAGCTCGAGATTCTTGATCGCGCCGCTCTTGCGTGTCCATCCTCGGCGTTCCCACCCGGCAGCCCACGTCGTCAGCGTGTCCACCGCCAGCTTGGAGTCGGTGTGCACAGTCGCCGCCGTGCCGAGGGGCACGAGCGCGATGCCTCGGATGATGGCAAGCAGCTCCATGCGGTTGTTCGTCGTGTCAGGATCCGTGCCGTGGGCTTGTTCGACGACCTCGCCGTCACACACGTACACGGCGCCCCATCCGCCAGGGCCAGGGTTAGGAATCGACGAGCCGTCAGTAAACACCCCATCCATCGGCCCACCGTGGTGGCGCTCGAGCACCTGCGCGAGGGTGAGGTGATCTTCGATCCCACCACCGTGCGTCGAGGCGGTCCGCCCCGACGCACGGCGTGCGCTCGGTCGGGAGGTGCTGGTGCGACGGTTGCCCGATGGAGCGGCGCCGGCGCCAGCGCCGGATGCAGACGATGCGTGCGAGCCGTTTGATCGGTAGCAGTCGGGGCACCGCGTCGGCGTCCAGCCTGGATAGTCCTGTTGCACCTTCGCTGCGACCGCGAAGTCGACGCCGCAGGCGCGGCAGGTCCCGGTCACGGTGGCCTCCAAAGGCGCTGTCGTTCAAGCCCGGCGCACACCGGCTCCCCGGGGGCCTGTGTCGAGTGACACGAGATCTGTCAGCTTGCGCGCCGAGTGGTCAGGCACAAGCGTCCGGTCAGAGCGCCGAGAGCCGCAGCTCCTCGGTTATGAGCCGGTCGCCGAACACGTTGCGTGTGTACAGGGCCGGGGTGCCACGGTCGAGAAGGAACTCGACCGGTTCACCCTCGAGGTCGAATCCGACCGTCATGCCACATGTCGAGCACGAGTAGCTGCCCATCCCATGGGCGCTGCCGACAAGGGTCTGCTCACCGTCGCAACGGGTGCAAGCACGCGTTGGCGCGAGGTCTGCGGTTGGGGTGGTCATCGTGTCGTCCATCGTGGCATCTCCGTCGGCTTCACCAAGGTATCGGTCCGCTCGGAGATGGCCGCGGACCAACGCCATGCGCGAGCCATCAGGCGGCGTCGATCTCACTGTGGGCTCGGACCGCACACGACGAGCACCGCGTCGTCATCGCGGCGGATGGCGTGCACTCGCAGGTCATCGGGACCGGTGGCAGGTCGTCCCGCATCGCGTAAGAACGCGCGCAGGTTCAGATCAAGCCCGTGTAACAGAACCTCGACACGATGGTCGGGGTTGTCGCGAAGCCACGCGCGCAGCGCCTTGGCGCGTCCTGGAAGCACGGCGAGCACCGGTTCGCAGCCCAGCCACGGGCTGTCGATCGCGGCGTCGGACGTGAGCAGTGCCCGGTGACGCGCGATCCGACGGGCGCCGTGCTCGGCGCCGATGGCATCGTGGATGCGGG
>JBLFZR010000017.1:0-20184 GCA_047610595.1 Nitriliruptoraceae bacterium
ACCACCTCACCGGCCGGCGAAGCGAGCGCCTCGGTGGGCCACGCGCGGGTGACCTCCTCCGCAGTCGCAGCGGCCGGGGTCGCGGCGAGCGTCGCGCGCGGCGCCCCGGCGGTCCCAGTGCTGCTTGCCGAGGACATCGTCGTCGGCCCCGAGCCGTACCCCCCAGCGCTCGTAAGTGGGCTACGGACCGCGTTCCGGGCGGCCGGCCTTATCGGGCCAGTGCAGGCTGACGGCGTGCGTGTCGCAGGGCTGCTCGCGCGGTCCGGCGGCGTGAACGGTGACCCAGCGCCCGCCACCGGCTGGTGGGTCGGTTTCGTGGAGGGCGACGGCCAGGACCTAGCGTTCGCGGTCGTCGTCGAGGGCGATGACGGCACGCGTGCGGCTGCGATCGCGCGGGGGGTCCTCCTCGAGCTGCTGTCGGTTCCACCCGCCTGAGCGCTCAGCATTAGCCTTCCGTCCCACCCCCTGCCGACCAACATCTGAGGATCACGTGCAGCATCAGTACACGGGCCAGCTGACCGGAGACGCCGCGGCAGACGCGCTGCTGGCTTCCTCCCCGCTAGCGCTGCTGCTGGGGATGTTGCTCGACCAGCGGATGCCGATGGAGCGCGCCTTCCTCGGCCCGTACCGCATGCAGGAGCGGCTCGGACACCTCGACGCCGTTCGGATCGCCACGATGGATCCCGACGACCTCGAGGCGGTGTTCCGCAAGCCCCCGGCCGTCCACCGATATCCGGCGTCGATGGCTGGGCGGGCCGGCGACCTCTGCCGGATGCTGGTGGAGGAGCACGACGCGGACGCGCAGGCGCTGTGGCGCGACGTGGACGACGCGGCGCTGCTGCGTCGTCGGCTTGCCGCGCTGCCTGGCTTTGGGCCACAGAAGGTCAAGGTCTTCGTCGCGCTGCTTGCGAAGCAGTGCGGGGTCCGACCCGCCGGGTGGGAGATCGTGGCCGGCGAGTACGCCGAGGAGGGTTACCAATCAGTCGCAGACGTCGTGGTGTTCGACGACATCGCGGCCGTGCGTGAGACGAAGCAGGCCAAGAAAGCCGCTGCCCGCCGAGACTGACCGCACAGCCTGGCTGTTACATACCTGGCTGTTGCATGCCTGGCTGTTACGTGCCTGGCTGTCGCAGCTCAGCCTGGGGACACGCTCAGCGTGAACAGCACGATCGAGCCGAGCGTGACCCCGACCATCCCGACCGGCGTCCAGCCCCAGCCGCGACTCCAAGGCCAGAACGGAGCCACGAGCAGCACCGCTCCGAGCACGACAGCAGTGGGCAACCAACGCAACACAGACCTCGGTTCAAGACGAGCAGCAGGATGTCCAACGGACGGTACCGAGCGCGATGACCTGTTCGAAAACAGCAGGACCGAATCGACCCGTCCTCAAACCATCCGAGCACGAACTCGTACCATATGCATCAGAATCAGGCATGCCGTAGAGTCCCAGCTCATCGGACATGCTCGGCGTTACGCGGCCGTGGACCCGAGCGGCAAGGACTCTTTTTATGCATCTCGACGACGTCGTTGCACTCGGTGGCGAACCGACGCGAAACCGTGATCTGCGGACTCGCGGTCGGCAGACCATCGCGAAGCTTTTGCGTGCGGGCCAGGTGGTGGTTGAGGAACGCGGCCATGATCTGGCCCGCGTCGATGACATCGTCGCACGAGCTGGTGTCTCCCACGGAACCTTCTACCTCTACTTCCGCGATCGCGACGACATGCTGCGCTCACTGATTCGCCACGTTGCGCAGCAGCTGCAGCCGCTCGGTGCGCAGATCGGCCACCGACCAGAGGTCGATCAGCTGGCGATCTGGATTCGTGACGCCATCAGCTCCTTCGACGAGCACGCCGAGGTGCTGCGGGCCGCACAATCGATGGGAAGCGATGACGCCATCACAGCGCTGATTAACCCGGTGGCTACCGCGCTGGGCGGCGAGGACAGCATGCTGGTCGCCCAGCTGCTGTTGTGCCATATCGCGCGAGCGACGGTCCGCGACGACATCGTCGATGCGTCTGCGCTGGCGAGGGTCACGCTGCGGGCCGCCGCTGTCGCGACAGTCTAAGCCTGTTCACACAGCTTCAACCGTGACCGGCGGCGGCCGAACGAGCACGCGAAGGCCGGCGGTAGCGTCTCGAGCGCGCGAACAGCCACGCGCAGATGACGGGGAAACCGTGCACGCGATCGTGATCCAAGGCCGTGACGCGGCCGCCACCCTTCTTGAGGTCGAGCCGCAGACGATGCGAGCCGGCGAGGTCCGCATCCACGTCGACGCATGGGCGCAGTGCTCGCTGGACGCCGTCGACCAGCTGGTTTCGCAACGGCCCGACACGGGCCCGGGGTCTGCGGCTGGGATCATCGCCGGCCATGAGGTGGCCGGCACCATCATCGAGATCGCGAACGATGTCACCGAGGTGGTGCTCGGTGAGCGGGTGCTGATCGCACGGATGGCACCGTGTAGAGCCTGCGCGACATGCCTGCGGGGCCAGCCCGCGCTCTGCCTCGACCAGCCGATCGGGCAGCTCACCTCCGAGGGGCTCAACCTCGGTCACCGCGTGGGCGGGTTCCGTGACGAGGTCGTGGTGGCGGCCGGTCGCGCGCTGCCGCTGCTTGATGACGTCAGCACCGGCCATGCTGCGACCCTGGGCTGCACCGTTCTGACAGGGGCCAGCGCCGTGCGAAACGCGGCCCGCTTGGTACCGGGCGAACGCGTCGTGGTGGCGGGCTCCGGCCCGGCGGCGATGGCTGCCATCGCAACCTCCGTGCTGGTCGGCGCCGGATCTGTCATCGCCCTGCTCGACTCCGACGACGCCGACGCGGCCAGCGCGGCAACCCGACTTGGGGCCGCGCACGTGCTGACGCCTGCCGACGGTCCAGCCGCAGCAGCGGTCCGACGCCACACCGACGGCGTGGGAGCGGACGCGGTGCTCGGCCTCGGAATGGATCCCGACCAGCTGGTTGCGCTGTGGGATGCGACCCGACCGGGCGGCCTGCTGGTCACGGTCGGCGGAGTCCGAGGGGCCACGACGCTCGATACCACCGACGCCGGCGGCATGGGGCGCACGCTTGTGAGCGCGCCGCACGGCCTCGCAGACCACCAGCGCGATCTGTCCTGGCTGGTACCGCTGGCAGCACAGGGCCGACTCGGGCTCGATGAGGTCGTCGACGTGCAGCACGGCAACCTCAGCGCGGTGCTAGACGCGTACGGGGCCCCGACACCTTCCTACCGGCAGCTCGTGCACGTGCGCGCCTGACCCCCCTGCTCCCGCCGCCCCGGCCCGCGCCGGTCGGAGCGCGCGCATCGTGGTGCGAGCCGCGCCCGAAACCGACCACAGCTCTGGACGAGGCACGGATTCTGAGGCACGGTGAGGCTCCTCGGCAGGCACGTTCGGGCCGGGAGGCGATCACAACCTGACGACCGAGGTGAAGACACAAGTAGGAGCCAAGATGCCGATGACCTACTTCGGTGAGTCACCGTCTTGAGCCCCGAGCCGCATCCATCGTCAGGTGCTCGTGACAGAGCAGTGAGAGCGGGGGTCGAGAGGTACCCCGAGTCGACCGAACCGCGAAGGCCGTCCCCACCGGGGACGGCCTTCGTCGTGAGATTCGAACGCTCCGATCAGGCGACGTACGGGTCCTGGTCGCCCTCCGCGACGAACGGCAGCTTCAAACCTGCCCACTCCTGCATGCCGCCGACGAGGTTGACCGCGTCCAGCCCGGCCCGGGTCAGCGCGACGGTGACGGCGGCAGAACGGTGGCCGCTGCGGCAGACACACACGATCGTGCGATCCTTGGCCAACACCTCACGATCATCACGCAGCTGCGCCATCGGGATATGGATAGCGCCCTCGATGTGTCCGGCCACCCACTCCATCGGCTCACGCACGTCGAGGAACTGGACCTCATCGCGGCGGTCGTACGCATCCTGCACGGTGATCTGACTCATACCCCCACCTCCGCAAGCGCGCGGCCGATGCGCAGTTTCGCATCACACGCCAGCTCCTCAAGGTCTGCGTTTGCCGCGACGCTGAGCATCAGCTCGGGGTCGGCGGCGACGATGTCGGTGCCACCATCCTCGCGCCCGCGGATCACCACGTTGCAGGGCAGCAGCGCGCCGAGGTTCGGGTCAGAGCTCAGCCCCTTAAACGCCAGCGCCGGGTTGCATGCGCCGAGGATGCGGTAGACCCCGATCTCCTCACCGAGCTTCTCGCGCAGCTTGGCCGCCACGTCAATCTCGCTGAGGATGCCGAAGCCTTCGGCGGCGAGCGCCTCAACGATCGCCTTCTGCGCCTCATCGGGCGCCGCGGTTGTGGTGACTGTCATCGTGTAGGTCACTTGATGATCCGATCATCGGTTGACGGCTCGCGGTCGAGCTCGGCGGTGAGGTGGTGGAACAGGTCGGGGTCGGCCGGCGTCGCCATCCAGAAGTCGACGGCAAGGTGGTCTCCGTTCACCCGATAGCGGCGACGGGTCGCAAGCACCTCTCCCGCCGCGAGCGTTCGCGCGATCGCGGTCGTTGTGGCATCCAGCACACAGCCGGTCGAGGTGCCGGTCGCGATCCCAGCACTTGCCTCGAGGATCCCGGTGGGGCTGGTCACCACAAGCTCGATCGCGGTGGTGTCACCGTCCTCCAGCTGCAGCTCGGGCGGGACGCGCACCCACATGTCCTCGGCGTGGAACGGTGAGCCATCCGCGCGCTTCGTCCGCTGCTGCACTGACAAGGCGGGGGTACCGACGTGCGTCACCGTGAGCCGTTCGGACCACGAAAACGTTGGCCCGCCCGGCAGCGAACCGGACCCAGCCCCGGCCCACACCCCGATGAGCGACGTCAGTGGGCCAAGCAGCGGATGGGGGGTGGGTTGCACGACGAACCGTTGGTTGGGTGCCCATGACGCTAGCCCTCGATGGAACGCTTGAGCGCGTCGAGCTGTCGCGAGAGGTCAGGATCGAGTCCTGGCAGCTGCTGAAATCGCGACAGCAGCGTGCCGCACCCAGCGTGCCTCGGTCGAGAGCATGTCGGGGCACAGCTGCTGCTAGAGCGGCCTTAGCGCACAAGGCCCCGGTGCGTGCGCCCTATCCTGCCTTCGCATGACTCTCCTCCTCGTCCTTGGCATCATCGCCGGCCTCGCCCTGCTGACGGTCGCGGCCGACCAGTTTGTGCTGGGCGCCGCCCGCGTCGCGACTGTTATGAAGCTGTCGCCGGTCGTCATCGGCGCGGTCGTGATCGGCTTCGGTACCTCGGCGCCCGAGATGGTCGTGTCCAGCATCGCCGCCGCCAGCGGTTCGCTGGACATCGCGGTTGGCAACATCATCGGCTCCAACGTCGCCAACCTCTCGTTGGTGCTAGGCGTTGCATCGATGGTGGCGCCGATCACCGTCGGCTCGTCAATGGTGCGGCGCGAGGCTCCCCTGTCGCTGTTCTCGGTGCTGCTGTTCGCGTGGCTCGTGCAAGACGGACTGTCCGCGACCGACGGCGTGATCTTCTTCACCGTGCTCATCGTGTCACTCGCGTACATCCTGTGGAGCTCCCACAGGGACGGCGCCGAAGCCGACCCGCTCGCTGCCGAGGTCGACGAGTTCCTCGACGGCAACGGGATTCAACGCGGTCGTGAGAGCCTGCGCACGTTGGGTGGCCTGCTGGGCACGCTCGCGGCCGCGCAGCTGCTGGTGTACTGCAGCACCAAGCTCGCAGCGATCGCGGGCCTCAACGAGGGCTTCGTGGGTGTCACGATCATCGCGATCGGCACCTCGCTGCCAGAGCTCGCAACCTCGCTGCAGGCTGTCCGCAAGAACGAGACCGACCTGATCGTCGGAAACCTGCTGGGCAGCAACCTGTTCAACTCACTTGCCGTCGGAGCAGCGGCGGCGTTCGCCGGGCCCGGGATGGTCAGCGACACCCGGTTGCTTTCGACCGGAGTGATCTTGATGGTCACGGTGGCGGTTGCGACGACCCTCATGATGGCCACGGGTCGCCGCATCGTGCGCTGGGAGGGCGGACTGCTGCTCATCGGCTACCTCGCGACCCTGCCGCTGCTCGCCTGAGGCACCCTTCTTCGCACCGAACCACAAGGCCTGTCATGCCGCACCTGCTCGTCCTGCGCCACGGTCCGCTTGTCGGCCCGGACCAGCTCGTGCCGTCCCTTGATGGTCGGACCGCCACGCTTCCGTGGGTCGAGCACGACCTCACCAACGACCCAACCGTCCCTGCGCTGACGGACGAGGTCAAGGGTGTGCTGGTGCTTGGCGGCATCATGGGAGTGCACGACGACGACGCATGGCTCGAGCCCGAGCGTGCGTTCCTACGTGAGGCCATCGCCGCCGGCGTGCCCACCATGGGCATCTGCCTCGGCGCACAGCAGCTCGGCGCAGCGCTCGGGGGCGACGTCACGCGACTGCCCGAAACCAACATCTCCGCCCCGCCGCTGCACCGCACCGACGCAGGCCGTGACCACGACGTGATGGCTGGGTTCCCGGACGGCGCGCCGATGGTGTTCCACCACGACGACGCTGTCTCCACGCTCCCGGACGGCGCGGTGGTGCTGCTGGAGGGTGGAGGCCCGGCTGTCAGCGCATGGACGGACGCGACCGACACCGCCCTCGCCGTCCAGTTCCACCCCGAGGTGTCACCTGCCGGCGTCCGTGCGTGGGAGGAGCTACGCGGCGATGTTCGCGAGGACTTCCTCGCAGAGGTGGGCGCCGCCGCCGCTACGACTCGCTCGGTGGGGATCAGTCTCGTGATGCGTTGGCTGGATATGCGTGTGCTGAAGACGCTCTAGCGCCGATCAGGACACGGCGGCGTCGAGCGCGCGGACCAAGTCAGCCTCGAGGTCTCCAGGCTCCTCGATACCCACGCTGATCCGTAGCAGATCTTCGGGAACGTCCGTGACCCCCTGCTCCACTGTGAACCGGTGCTCGACCAGTGACTCGACCCCGCCCAGCGAGGTAGCACGAACCATCAGCTGCAACGCACCGGCAGCCCGCAACGCGCCCTCACGCCCGCCAGCCGTACGCACCGAAAGCAGGCTGCCGAAGCCACGCGTCAGCTGATCCGCGGCCAACGCGTGTCCGGGGTGCGACGGCAGGCCCGGGTACAGCACATCGACTGCGCCGGGATGCGCGAGCGCCAGCTCGGCCAGCCGCAGCGCCGACGCACACCCGCGGTCATGCCGCAGCGCGAACGTCCGGAGGCCACGTAGCAGCAGGAAGGCCCCGAACGGGCCCAGCACGGCACCAGCCTGCGCCCGCTCCGCAACGATGAACGCCCACCGCTCGCTGTCGGCGTCGCGGCACGACACCACCCCCGCCAGCACATCGCTGTGCCCGTTCATCGACTTGGTCGCCGAGTGCAGCACCAGGTCCGCCCCCAACGCGAGGGTTGGCAACGAAAGCGGCGTCGCGACCGTGGCGTCAACGACCAGCGAGCCACCGACGCTGTGCGTCGCAGCGGCAAGCGCCGGGATGTCCACGACTCCAAGCATCGGGTTGCTCAGCGCCTCGACCAGCACGAGCGCCGGGCGCTCGACCGCGATGGCGGCCTCGGCGGCGCGGGTGTCCACGCAGTCCACCTCTACGAGCTTGATGCCGTGGTGCGCACACAGCCGGCGCAGCGTCGCCGTCGCGGCCCAGTAGATGCTGCTTTGGAGCAGCACCGTCTGGCCGGGCCGCACGCTGCGCACGACCGCGGTGATCGCAGCCATCCCCGAGGAGAACACGCGTGTGGCTGCCGCAGCCTCCAGCCGCTGCACGACCGTCTCGACCCGGCGCACCGCGTCGTCGTGGTCGCGCACGTAGACGTGGTCATCGCTTATGAGCGCGTACGCATCGTCGCGCGCGAAGGTCGTCGCGACCGGGATGCCAGGCACCACAGCGCCGGTGACCGGGTCGTGCCCCCCACCGCCGTGCGCGAGGAACGAGCCAACCCCGATGTCATCGCTCAGAGTCACGCTGCCGCCTTGCGTCGGATGTGTTGCACCGACGCTACGCCGCACGGGGCCCCACCCGCTACCAGCCTTCGCTCAGCCTCCGGCCACGGCAGGCACGATAGACACGACGTCGGCGTCGGTCACAGCCGTCTCCAGGCCCTCGCGGTCCCGGATGTCCTCCTCGCCCACGAACATGTTGACGAACCGGTGCAGCTCACCCGAGTCGTCCAAGATCCGGCGCCCAACCCCCGGGTAGGCCGCATCGAACGACACAACCACCTCGCGCACCGACGCGCCGCGGCAGGACACGCTCGACGCACCGTCGGTCAGGTCACGCAGCGGCGTAGGGATGCGGACGATCGCCATCGAGCTTCCTCTGGTCGGGCCGCCGGTTGGCACGCACGGCTGCGATCGAATCACACCCGGGCCTACCACCGACTCCACCCGTGACAGGTCCTGCCCGCCAGAGGGGTTGCGCGCCAGAGGGGTTGGGGGCAGCTGAATATCCTGCCTTTCACCTTCCCTCGGAGACGCTGTGCCCACGATCGACGCCACATCGACCGCCTCTCGCCCCCGGCCGACCGTCAGCGTCGTGATCCCCGCCCTCAACGAGGCTGCGACCGTCGGCGCGGTCGTGGCTGCGATCGTCGACCAGCTGCACCGCGACCCGACCAGCCGCATCGTGGACGAGGTCGTCGTCGTCGACGGCGGCTCGCAGGACGCCACTGCCTTGACCGCAGCGGCAGCCGGCGCCCGCGTGCTGCAGCAGGGCTCGATGCTGGGCGGTGCACCAGTCGGCCGTGGAAAAGGCGACGCGTTGTGGCAGGGTTTGGCTGCCACCACCGGGGAGCTCGTCGTGTTTATCGACGCTGACATCCGCGGCTTTGACCCAGCGTTCGTCTCTGGTCTGATCGCGCCGCTGGTGGCAGATCCCGCGGTGCTGCTGACCAAGGCTGCGTACGACCGGCCGCTGGGCACAACCGGCTCGTCGACCGGTGGCGGTCGGGTCACCGAGCTGCTGGCCCGACCGGTGCTGGCGACCTTCTGGCCCGAGCTCGGCCATCTCGCACAGCCGCTATCGGGCGAGTACGCCGGACGTCGGGCGCTGCTGGCCTCGCTGCCGTTCGTTCAGGGTTACGGCGTCGAGATCGCGCTGCTAATCGACATCGCAGAGCGCTACGGCGCTGACGCGATCCGACAGGTGGACCTTGGTGTTCGGCACCACGCCCACCAGCCGCTGGATGCGCTCGGCCGGATGGCAGCGGAGCTGCTGCAGGTCGCGCTGAGCCGTGCCGCACGCAGCGGCCGGGACCCCGTGGCACGCCCTGTCCTGCGCCAGCCGTCACGGGCCACCGATGGCTCGATCACGCTCACTGATCACCACGTCAGCTGGGCCGAACGGCCCCCGGCGGCCCGCTGACATCACCCACGTCATCGCCACCATCACGGTCACCGTCACCATCACCGCCGCTGGCATGGCGGCGACGGATGACGCTGCCGGCCTCGGTGGCACCGAGCCGTCGTTCCATCGATGCGCGTAGCTCCTGCGCGAGCCGTGCCACCGTCCCGCGCTCAGCCTGGGCGCCACCGTCGAGGTCGGCTGCGAGGTGCGCCATGCTCGGCAGCCGCGTCACAGCGAGGTAAAGCACCATCAGCTTGATCACTGCGACGGCCGGAATCGCGATGAACATCAGCGGGATACCGCCCAAGGAACCGGCGACGACCAACGCGAGAATCACCGTGATCGGGTGGATCTCGACTGAGCGCGACACGATCAGCGGCGTGAAGACGTGGTTGTCGATCTGCTGCACCGCAATCATGACGGCGAGCGTCAGCACCGCCTGTTGGATGCCACTTCCGACCGTCAGCGCCAGCAGCACCCCAAACACGGCCCCGGCAGTCGGTCCCACCAACGGAACCAGGTTGAACAGGCCCGTGACGATCCCGACGACGGCCCAGAACGGCAGCCCAATCGCGGCGAGCCCGATCGCCGTTGCGGTGCCCACGAACGTTGCCACCAGCATCTGTCCGCGGAAGTACGAGCCCACGATCCGGCTGATCCGACCACCGACCTCCACGACCTCCTCACGGCCGTCCGGTGGGAGCATCCGCCCCACACCAGCCGCCAGTCGCGGCAGGTCGGACAACGCGTAGAAGGCCAGGATCGGCCCCAGCGTCACCGCGAGACCGAGATGCACGACCCAGGTCACAACCGACCCAGCACCCCGCAGCAGCTGCAGCACCTGGTCGCGGTTGGTGGTGAGCCAGTCTTGGACTGTGCCGCCCAACGCCTCGGTGTCCAGCTGCAGCAGCGAGCTCTCTGACACGCCAAATCGGACCAGCTGGGTGTTCACCGAATCCTGAATCGCGACGCCGATCCGAGGCAGCTCGTCGAACAGCTCTCGGGCCTGCCCCAGCAACAGCGGCCCCGCGGCTGCGAGCGCAACCCACACCACCACGCCCGCGGCGAGATACGACACCAACGCACCCAACGGGCGTGGGACGCCGAACCGGTGCATGGTCGCCACCGCCGGGTTCAACAGATAGATCAGCACCGCGGCGATCGCGATCGGAGGCATCGCGAGCGCGAGCGCATCCCGCAACACCCACCACACGGCCAGCAGGAGCACAGCGGTGCCGATGGACAGCCAGACACGCTGTAACCATCGCACAAGCCTGTCAGGATGACTCTCCAGAACACACCTCCACCTCGGGCGAACATACTCGCGGCACGGCCACACAACGTGGAAAATCGGTGCCGGATGATCAGCGACGCTATGAGCTGGGTGCCAGTCCAGGCCAGCCGACCAGTAGCTGGCGCGGCCCCACAACCAGCGCTATCGTTCTAGTCACCGGGGGTGTGACATGACTGATCTGAAGCGGGTGCTGATCGTCGATGACGAACCCGATGTGTTGCTGCTGTGTCGTGTGAACCTCGAGTTCGAGGGCTACCACGTCACCACAGCAGCGGACGGCCAGGAGGGCCTTGCGACTGCGCGGTCGCTGCAGCCGGATGTCGTTCTGCTCGACGTCATGATGCCGAAGATGGACGGCTGGCAGGTCCTTGAGGCCATCAAGGCGGACGAGGTGATCTCGGACATCCCGGTCGTCATGCTGACGGCGAAGGTGCAGGATGAGGATCAGATCCGCGGCTGGTCCGCCGGCGCGGCGGAGTACATCACGAAGCCGTTCTCTCCTCTGTCACTCTCACAGGTCATCGCGGGCGTCATCGCGAACGACCCAGAGGACGAAGCGAAGCGTCGCCAGATGATCCTCGAGAAGCTCAAGCTTCTGCAAGCGGGCTGACGTCCCCGGGCGTCATCACGCCCGCACGTCACAACGTACGGCCGTCGCAGCGCTGTTCAGCTCTGGTCGGTGCCCACGACCACGTGCAGGCTGACGCGGTTCGAGAGTCGCACCTCAACAGGCGTCGGCATCGCGTCGGGGAAGCTGAACGCGGCCGCGACCTGACGACCAGCAGCCTCTTGTCCTTCTGACCAGAAGACCGTTGTCTCGGTGTAAACCTTTGAAGCCGAGTTCACGACGACCACCTGGTACCCGGCCGCGCGCAGCTGGTCTGCGACCTTGTTGCCTGCGGTCTTGGTGCCGGTACCGGTTGCGTCGAGCACCTGAATCGTCACGTCACCCGGGGTCACGCCGCCTGCCGCGATCGGCGATTCGGTCGCCTCGGCGGTGGCCACCGCGCTCGGAGCCGCGGTCGGACTCGCGCTCGGAGTCATCGTCATCAAGTCGGACAAGCCGTCGGACGGAGCGGCCGACGCTGCGGGCACGGCAGACCCAGCCGCGCTCGTGGGCACCTCGCTCGCAGGCGCGCTCGCCGCGACCTCGGGTGCCGACGTGCCGTTACGGAGCAAACCGACGACTCCGAACAGCACCGAGCAGCCGAGAACAACGCCCGCGGCCGCGCTGCCGATGGCTCTCAGACTACGCCCCTGATTCGCCATCTCAGTTCGCCGAAGCCCGGCGCGCCGCGCGCTGACGGTTGCGCTGCGCACGTAGGCGGCGCAGGCGCTTCACCAGCATCGGGTCGTAGGCCACAGCATCATCACGATCGATGAGACGGTTCAGCAGCTCGTAGTAGCGGGTCGTGGACAGATCGAAGCAGGCTCGGATGGCCTGCTCCTTCGCGCCTGCGTAGCGCCACCACTCACGTTCGAAGTCGAGCATCTCGCGGTCGCGCTCATCAAGCGTGACCTCGGAGGTGCTGGTCATCGTGGTGTCGTCAGTCATCGCTGTCTCCCTCGCTGCTGCGCAGGGGAGCAGACGAATGACATCGATGCAACTACGTCTTCGTAACGCAGCTGTGGACCACACCGCACGCGCAGCCGCTGTAGCGTCACCCGCCACGCCGGAGTAGCTCAGATGGCAGAGCAGCGCTCTTGTAAAGCGAAGGTCACCAGTTCGATTCTGGTCTCCGGCTCCAACACATCAACGATCTGCAGCATCAGCCGCCGGCGGCGGCGCCGGCAACGACGCGGCTGACGCCTTTACGGCTGCGCGCCACGCCTGCCGGTTACGGTCACACCGACGGTGCCAGCAGCTGCGATGCGCCCGGACCGAGAGACCTCATGGACGCGTTTTTCGAGCGGCTCGACGATGCCCGCTTCCGTGCCACCGCGATGACCCGCGGGCCGTGGAGCATCGATCATCAGCACGCGGGCCCACCGTCCGCACTCCTCGGCAGCCAGCTCGCCGCACAGCTCGGTGCGGGACGGATTGTGCGCTGCACCTTTGAGATCTTGCAGCCGATCCCGATCACCGACCTGACCGTCGAGGTCGAGGTGCTCCGCCCCGGCCGCAACGTGACCCTGGGGCAGGCGACGCTGTCAGGTCCCGACGGACCGGTCATGCTCGCGCGGGCGTGGCGGCTGCGCGAGCTGGCCGTCGACCTTCCCGCAGACGGGGCCATCGGCACCGATACGACCATGCGCGGCGTCGACGACGCCGAGCGCCAGCCGTTCTTCTCCGTCGAGTGGGATGAGGGTTATCACGTCGCGATGGACATCCGATTCGTCGAAGGCAGATTCGATGAGCACGGCGATGCCAAGGCGTGGTTGCGCTCGACCATCGACCTGATCGACGACGAGCCGATCACTCCGCTGCAACGGTTGCTCGTCGCTGCCGACACAGGAAACGGCATCAGCAGCCGACTCCACATACGCGAGTGGCTGTTCGTCAACACCGACCTGACCGTGCACGTACGCGACCTGCCACGCGGGCCGTGGGTCGGGCTCGACGCCACCACCCGGTTCGGACCGGACGGCATCGGGCTGGCGACCGCGACGATCCATGCAGAGCAGGGCCCCATCGGGACGGCCATCCAAAGCCTCGTGGTGCAGCCGCAGCGCGGCTGACCGCTCGACGCTGTCACCCCGCGAAGACGAGCCCACGCGCGCTCAGGGGCGCAGGTGTCGATCGTGCCACTCCAGCACCGCCTCGAACCGCTGCAGCCGGTGCCGCGGCGACCCTGAGCGCGAGAGCTCGTGGCCCTCGTCTGGGAACAGAAGCATCTCGGACGTCACCCCGTTGCGGCGGAGGATCGAGAACAGCTGATAGGCCTGCTCCGGCGGACAGCGATGGTCCTCGAGGCTGTGCAGCACCAACGTGGGCGTCGTGATCTTCTCGGCCGTCCGGACCGGGGACGCTGCCCACTGCGCGTCCACGTCTCCCGGCATCGATGTGCCGAGGAACATCCGGTCGAAGTACGCGCCGATGTCAGAGGTGCCAGCGAAGGATGGCCACGCCAGCAGGCCTCGCTCGACGATGGCCGAGCGGTACCGATCAGTGCGCGCCAGCAGCCGAGCCGTCGTGTAGCCCCCGTACGACCCACCCATGATCCCCACCCGGTCGGTGTCCAGCTGCGGGTGACGGGCCAGCATCGCATCAGCCACCGCCTCTAGATCGAGCGTGTCAACCGATCCTTCGTCATGCCACACCCCGACGACAGCCGTCGACCACGCGGCCCCACGCCCGGATGAACCTCGCGGGTTGCACCCGACCACGGCGTATCCTGCGCCTGCCTCAACCTGGAACTCGTCAAAGAACTCGTAGCCGTACTGAGCAGTCGGGCCGCCGTGGATGTTGACCAGCAACGGCGCACCGTTGGACTCGGCCGGCAGCACGCCCCAAGCGTCGATCTGCGCCCCGTCCCGCTCGAACGTGAAGTGCTCGACCGGCAGCAGGTGCTCGCGCAGCTCAGCGTTGTGTCCTGTGAGGACACGCGGTTCTTCGTCTTGCAGCAGCCACAGCTCCCCCGGGTCTGTCGGGTGCGTCGCCGCGTACACCACGCGTGATCCGTCGTCGGTGGCGCTGAACTGCGTGACCATCTGGGCCCCGCCCACCAGCGTCTGGTGCGACCCACCCGTCAGCCGCCGCAGCTCGACCGCGCCGCGGTCCTCCACCAGACACAACACACCGCCAGCTGTCGCGACCAGCTGCGGCCCACCCGCGGTGCCACGATCCATCGTCGGCGCGAGCTGCTGGAGCGCACCGTCCGCCAGCAGCCGGTAGGCCGCCGGCGGCGCAGGCCACGACGCAGCATCAGGCAGCCCGACCAGCAGCAGCGACCCATCCGGCTGCGGCGAGATAGACGACCACTGCCCCGGCGCCACCAGCGCCTGGGGTTCGCCGCCCGCCAACGGCACGCGCCAGACGCCGGCCGCAGGCGACAGCTCTGCATCGTCCTGGCGCGCGGATACGAACACCACATATGCGCCGTCCGCGGTGACCGCGATGCCCTGCGCTGAAGCGTCATCCGGCGTGATCGCGACCGGCGCCGGGCTGTCGCCGTCGAGGTCCAGCAGCCACACGCGGCTCACCCGATCATGGATCCATCCCCGGCCATCAGCCCGGTACGCCCGATCCAGGATGCGCCTGGGATGCTTCGCACGGGCATCGTCATCAAGCTCGGCAACATCAGCGCGCCACGCGGAGGCCACCAGCACGAGCTGGGTGCCGTCCGGCGTCCATAACAGCTCCGAGACCCCCAGCGGCATCTCAGTCAGCACGCGGGCCTCCCCCCCGTCCGCTGCCACCATCGCAACCTGCGGCTTGTCCTCGCGCGTGACCGATCGAAGGAACGCGATCTGCTGGCCATCCGGGCTCCACCGCGGTGACGTGTCAGCCGGTCCCGCCGTGAAGACACGGTCCTGTGACGAGCGCAGATCAAGCACATGGACGCGCGAGGTTGCCTCGTCCGCATCCGTGTCTATCGATCCAACGACGTACGCGACGCGGTCGCCGTCTGGCGCGAGCTGCGGGTCCTGGACGGTGCGCAGCAGGTTCAGGTCAGTCGGTCGCATCGCGGCTCCGGCGTCGGGAGCCTGCGACGCTAGCGATGACCCAGCTGCGTAGCAGGTGGGTCAGCTCGCGAAGGATCTGGTGCTAGCTCACGCGGTCGCACTGAGGATGCTCCGGACATGCCTTTCCAGCTTCCGCTTGATGCGCTGGAGGGCGTTGTCGATCGACTTCACGTGGCGGCCGAGCAGCTCAGCGATCTCTTGGTACGAGCGGCCCTCGACGTACAGCTGCAGCACATGGGCCTCTAGATCCGACAGGACCTCATCAAACAGCTCCCGAAGCTGGTCGAGCTGGTCGGACTGGACCAACGCCGCCAGCGGGTCGGCGGCGGGCTCCACCGCGACCGAGTCTGCGACAGTGCGGCCGTCCTCTCCGTGCTGCGGGCGCTCGAACGAGATGTAGGTGTTGAGCGCGCTGTGCTTCTGGCGGGTTGCGGTCTTGATCGCGGTCAGGATCTGTCGGGTGATGCAGAGCTCGGCGAACGAACGGAAGCTGGCGCCGTATTCCGGGCGGTAGTCACGCACGGCCTTGTACAGACCGATCATGCCCTCCTGGATGACGTCCTCGCGGTCACCGCCAGCGAGGAAGTAGGACCGGGCCTTGGCTCGGGCGAACCGTCGGTAGCGCACGAGCAGCTCGTCGAGCGCCTCGGAGCGACCCTCACGCGTGGCCTCGACCAGCTCTTCGTCGTTGAGCTGGCTCGCTTCGACGGCAGCACGACGGTGTGAAGCACGAGGGGTGTTCACGTCGTTCGTCATCTTGGCTCCCGAGGAACGGAGGGTTGTGGCGGCGCCGTCGAAGTCAACAACGAACGTGGTGGGTGCCGGGATACGAAGCACCTCCCCGCGCGGCTGTCGCGCGCACAAGTCGCGCGCCACCGAGCGTTGGTCGCTCGTTAACGTCCGTCTGGCCGAAGATTGTTAGACCGGACACCGTCGATGGCGTACAGCGCCACAGCGGCCGCGACCGATGCGTTTAAAGACGCGATCTGGCCTCGCATCGGCAGCTTTACGAGCTGATCGCAGGCATCCCGGGTCAAGCGCGCAAGGCCCTTACCCTCGGCGCCGACGACCAGAATCACCGGCTCCGACGCGAGGTTGCAGCTCGCGAGCTCAACGGATGCGTCCGCGTCCAGCCCGAGCGACCACACCGGCCGATCTGCCAGCGCCCGCATGGTCTTGACCAGGTTCCCGATCCGAACCACCGGCAGGTGCGCGAGCGCCCCCGCAGCAGCCTTCTCGGCGGTCGGCGTCACGTGCACCGCGCGGCGCCCCGGCACCAGCACCGCGTGCGCGCCGATCGCCTCCGCGGTCCGACAGATCGAGCCGAGATTGTGTGGATCAGTCACCCCGTCGAGCGCCACGAGCAGCGGCACCTCGCCCGCCTTCTCGGCCCGCTCCAACACCGCTTCGAGCTCTTGATAGGCGAACGCAGGCGCCGTCGCGACGACACCTTGATGCACAAGCCCTTCAGCCAACCGGTCGAGGTCGTCGCGAGGGATGCGCCGCACTGGGACACGCCGCGCCGCGGCAAGGGCGACAAGATCGTCAAACACCTCACTGTCGCTGCGTGTGTCGGCGACTGCGATGTCGTGGACCTTGCGGCCTGCCCGAAGCAGCTCACGCACAGGGTGCAAACCGATGATGATTCGGTTGTCGCTCATGCCGCACCCTCCGGAGCGCCCGGCGCCGGGTCAAACGCAGGATCGAGGAACCAGCGCGGGCCGGTCGGGCGGTCCTCTAGCACCACACCGGACTGCGCCAGCTCGTCGCGCGCCGCGTCGGCCGCTGCGAAGTCCTTCTCGGCCCGCGCGGTGGCGCGGCGTTCCACCGCAGCGTCCACCAGCGGCGCAACCCGGGCGCCGGCGGCGCGGCCGGCATGCAGCACCTCGGCCAACGCAAGGCCGAGCACGTCGTCGGCAAGCTCCAGCAGCAGCGCTCGCAGCGCGACAACCGCCGCAACCTCATCGATATCACCCGCCTCGGCCTTGCCGAGCCGGTCGTTGCCGTCCGACACGATCGCGTGCAGCACAGCCACGGCCTGCGGCGCGTTGAGGTCGTTGTCCATCGCCGCGGTGAACCCGACCCGATGCGCGGCCGCCGCGTCAACGCCGGCCGCTGGGTCAGTCAAGGCCTCTACCCCGACAACCAGCTCGACCGTGCGCGCGAACGTCACCAGGCGCTCAAACGACGTCGTGCCGTCTGCGAGGCGTGACTCATCAAACGTCAGAGGCGAACGGTGGTGGGCGCTGAGGTACCACAGGCGTAGCGGGCCACGACCCCATCGCTCGACCGCCTGGTCCAGGGACACGATGTTCCCGATGGACTTCGACATCTTCTCCTCGCCCATGCGCACCATGCCGTTGTGCACCCAGTGACGGGCGTACTGCCCACCGTAGGCAGCCTCAAACTGAGCTGCCTCGTTCTCGTGATGGGGGAAGACCAGGTCGAACCCGCCACCGTGGATGTCGAAACCACCGCCAAGATGCGCGCCAGCCATCGCCGAGCACTCGATGTGCCAGCCTGGGCGGCCCGGCCCCCACGGGGACGGCCACTGCGGCTCGCCCGGCTTGGCTGCCTTCCACATCGCGAAGTCGCGAGGGTCCTCCTTGACCTCGGACCCAACAACATCCTCCTGACTGACCATCTCCTCAAGCACCCGTCCCGACAGCTGGCCGTACGGCTTGAAGCGCGAGACTCGGAACAGGACGTTGCCCCCGGCCTCGTACGCCATCTCTTTATCGATCAGATCTTGCATCAGCTGGTGCATCTCGAGCAGGTGCCCCGTCGCCATCGGCTGAATCGTCGGCGCGAGCACACCGATGGCGTGCATCGACGCGTTCCATCCCAGCGTGTACGTCGTCGCGATCGCAGCCGGCGTCGTCTTCTGCCGTGCGGCGCGCAGGATGATCTTGTCATCGACATCCGTGATGTTCTGCACGTACGTGACATCGAGCCCCGACCACATCAGATGGCGTCGCAGCACGTCGAACACGACCGCTGCACGTCCGTGCCCCACGTGGGCGTCGGAGTACACCGTCGGTCCGCACACGTAAATCGAGGCCTTGCCCGCAGCGCGCGGAACAAACTCTCGCTCCTCACGTGCAAGCGTGTCGTACAGGTGCAGCACCATCGGGCAGTCCTCGAACATCGGTCACGGGCGGTCGCGAGCGTACGCGCGACGCGCGGAACACCGGCCCTCACCCCAACCGACATCCTCGCGACCGCTGGCCGCCCGCTCCGCTACCCCAGACACGCCCACCAGCGATCTGGGTCCGCTCCGCTACCCCAGACACGCCCACCAGCGATCTGGGTCCGCTCCGCTACCCCAGACACGCCCACCAGCGATCTGGGTCCGCTCCGCTACCCCAGACACGCCCACCAGCGATCTGGGTCCGCTCCGCTACCCCAGATCGACAATCCCATGGCGGAACGCTTCGACGATCGCCTGGCTGCGAGACTCGACACCCAGCTTGGCGTACACCTTCGTTAGATGGTTGCGGACCGTCTTTGGGCTGATACCCAGCGCCTCCGCCGCCTGCTTGGGCGTCCGACCGTCGGCCAGCAGCTCCAGCAGCTGCCGCTCGCGATCCGTCAGCTGCGGTCCATCCTGACCTACGACACGATCTGCTGTCGTTGCGCGCGGCTTCGGATCGAGGATCGGAGCTGCATCACGCGCCGGCATCGATAGGACCTGCCGACCCGCGTGCGCGGCTTGGACCGCCGCCACGACCTCGTCGGTGGACGCATCCTTCACCACGAAGCCGACCGCGCCCGCCATCCGGGCGTCAGCGACCAGCCGCTCCTCGGCGTGCATCGTCAGCATGACGACACGACTCTCGGGCGCACGCGTTCGCAGTCGGCGGGTCGCCTCGAGGCCATCAAGCACTGGCATCGACATATCCATCAACACCACGTGCGGCCGCAACCTCTCAACGATCTCGACACCCGCCAACCCATCGCCAGCCTCGCCCACGACGTCGATGGATGCCTCGGCAAGCGCACGCCGGAGACCATCACGCACCAAGCGGTGGTCGTCCACGATCACGACGCGCACACGAGCCTCCTCTGGCGATGGCACAAGATTCGGCCAGGCAACAGGATGCCGTGCTCTCGCAGTCGCAACGTCACAGCGCGCTGCGCAGCTCGATGGAGATAGCTGTGCCCTCTCCCTGCGTTGCGTGAATCGCCACGCGCCCACCAATCGCGTCGACCCGCTCCCGGACGGATGCCAGGCGGCTGCGAGCCTCCCTCCCAAGCTCCTGCTCGGTGTGACCCAGCCCGTCATCGGCGACTGCCATAACCACACGGCCCGGCGGGTGTGTCAGTGTGATCGTGACCGTCGTGGCGCCCTGCTCACGAGCCGCGAGGGCTGTCAGATCCTGCGCGATACGCAGCAGCTGCTGGGCGATGCCCTGCGAGACGTCCGAGACGTCGTCGACGATCTTGACGCTCGCGATGACGCCATGCATCTCCTCGACCCTTCCGAGGTGATCGCGGAGCGCGTCTTCCAGACCGTGCTCATCGTCGACCGTGAGCCGCAGCTCATGGAGCGTCTCACGCAGCTCCCCGAGCGTCGCTCGGACATCGTGCCGCAGCTGCACCAGCTCACCGTCGTCCGGGTGCCGCCTGCCTGCCCGATCCAACGACATCGCCACGTACGCAAGTGACTGCGCGAAGCGATCATGCAGCGTCGCGCCGAGTCGTTGGCGCTCCTCCTCGGCGCCGAGCGTGCGCAGCCGGCGGAACCACATCGCGTTGTCGAGTGCGAGCGCCAGCGGCAGCGACAACCTCTCTAACGTCTCGGCAGCCGTCGGGTGCAGCTCTTCGTCATCATCGCGCTCCAGCGCCAGCAACCCGGACGCGCGACCACGGCTGAACAGCCACGCGTACGCGCCGGCCTTCGTGGCTGGACCGAACGACGCGACGCCGGCGAGGTCCG
>JBLFZR010000018.1:0-19642 GCA_047610595.1 Nitriliruptoraceae bacterium
CGGTCGTGACGACCTTCGCGATCGTCGCCGTGCTCGCCACCGAGACCATCCCGTTCTTCCGCGAGATCCCACTTCGTGATTTCTTCCTTGACACCGTGTGGCAGCCGTTCGGCGGCCGCGAGTCGGTACGGCTCGGGATCTGGCCGTTGATCAACGGAACGATGCTTGTCACCGTCATCGGCCTGAGCGTTGCAGTTCCGCTCGGTCTCGGCGCTGCAACGTTCTTGTCGGAGTACGCGACGCCACGCACGCGGTCGATCCTCAAACCGACGCTTGAGCTGCTGGCCGGCATCCCGACGGTCGTGCTGGGGTTCTTCGCGCTGACGGCAGTCACCCCGTTCCTGCGATCGGTGTTCGGAGCCGACCAGATCGACTTCTTCAACAGCTTCAGTGGCGGGCTGGTGGTTGGCCTGATGTTGATCCCAACCGTCGCGTCTGTCAGCGAAGACGCGATGGCAGCCGTGCCGAACTCGCTTCGTGAGGCAGCGTTCGGACTGGGGGCAACGCGGTCCAAGGTCGCGATGTCGATCGTGTTTCCGGCTGCGTTGTCCGGCATCGTTGCCGCGGTGATTCTGGCGATGTCACGCGCCGTCGGCGAGACGATGATCGTCGCGCTGGCTGTCGGCTCGCGCCCTGACATCACGCTTGACGTGTTCTCGGCGAATCAGACCATGACCGGCTACATCGCACAGGCTGTCGGCGGTGAAGCGTCCCGCGGATCGTTCCAGTACGAGGTGTTGTTTGCGGTCGGGTCGATGCTGTTTGTCATGACGCTTGCGCTCAACCTGATGGCATCGTCCATCGTGCGTCGCTTCCGGCAGGAGTACTGATGGCCACCGTCATGCCCACGCCACCGGTCGAGGCGCCCGATGAACTCGGTCTTGACCTTGCCCAGCCGCGCCAGCGCGCGCTGCGCGAAGGTGCTGTACGGCTCGTGCTGCTGTTCGCCACGTTGGTGGGCATCGTGGTGCTGTCGGTTCTTCTGGTGCGCATCGCCACACAGGGCAGCTCGTACCTCAGCCTCAGCTTTCTTACCAGCCTGCCGTCACGCATTGATCCTTCGAAAGCTGGAGTGAGCCCTGGTTTGACCGGGACGCTGTCGTTGATGCTGATCGTCGCAGTTGGGTCGTTCCCGCTCGGAATCGGCGCGGCGCTGTACCTCGAAGAGTTCGCCCCAAACAATCGCTGGACGCGGCTGATCGAGACCAACATCTCGAACCTCGCTGGCGTGCCGTCCGTGGTGTACGGGCTGCTCGGAGCCGGTCTGTTCGTCGGGATAATGAACATCGGCCGTTCGCTGCTGGCTGGTGGTCTGACGCTGATCTTGTTGATCCTGCCGGTCATCATCGTCACCTCCCGGGAGGCCATCAAGGCCGTGCCCAACGAGCTGCGTGAGGGTGGGATGGGGCTGGGGGCAACCCGATTGCAGGCCACCTTCAAGCTGGTGCTGCCACAAGCGTTGCCCGGCATGATCACAGGAGCGATCCTCGGTCTGTCTCGGGCCATCGGAGAGGCCGCGCCGATCCTGGTCGTCGGCGCGACCTCGGCCCGCTTCCGCAACACCACCCCGCTCGATCTGTTCGATGCGTTCTCGGCGCTCCCGATCAACATTTACAACTACACGTTCGATCCGGACCCTGTGTTCCAGGGCATCGCTGCGGGCGCGATTATCGTGCTGCTTGGAGCGCTGCTGCTGATGAACGGCATCGCCATCTACTTCCGCAACCGCGCTAGTCGAGGTCTGTGATGACCGACAACTTCAACGTCGCCCACGACAGGGAGCACGATCCGATGGACAGCACCACCACGCCCTCGCGCCCGTTCAGCACGCCGGCGCAGATGGCCACGCGTCCAGATGCCAGCGTGCACGCGATCGCCGACCCGGTTTTCAGCCTGCGCGACGTCGGCATCTACTACGGCGACTTCCTCGCAGTGCGCGATGTGAACCTCGATTTCCCAAGCAACGAGATCACAGCCCTTATCGGGCCGTCGGGCTGCGGTAAGTCAACACTGTTGCGGGCGCTGAACCGGATGCATGATCTGACGCCCGGTGCGCGGGTCGAGGGCGAGATCAACCACCGTGGACACAACGTGTACGGCCCCGGGGTTGACGCGGTCGAGGTACGGCGTCGCGTCGGGATGGTGTTCCAGAAGCCCAACCCCTTCCCGAAGTCGATCTACGACAACGTGACGTTCGGCGCGAAGATCAACGGCTTCAAGGGAAACCTCGACGAGTTGGTCGAGCGATCTTTGCGGCGCGCGGCGCTGTGGGATGAGGTCAAGGACAAGCTGCACGAGTCCGGGCTGTCGCTGTCCGGGGGGCAGCAGCAGCGGCTGTGCATCGCGCGCACGATCGCGACCGATCCGGCCGTTATCTTGATGGACGAGCCGTGCTCGGCGTTGGACCCGATCGCGACGTTGCTTATCGAAGACCTGATGCGGGAGCTGCGTCACGACTACTCCATCATCATCGTCACGCACAACATGCAGCAGGCGTCGCGTGTGTCAGACCGCACTGCATTTATGAGCCTCGACGTCAAGGATGACGGGGTTCGCACCGGTGTCGTGGTGGAATACGACCTCACAGAGAAGATCTTCACCGACGCGCGCGACGAGCGCACCGAGGGATATATCACCGGTCGTTTCGGCTGACGCGCCAGCGTCCGGTCTCACCCCGCGCACGAAAGAGCCACGATGTTGGACGATGCACAGCCCCGCTTCCATTCGGCGTTGGACGACCTTGACGAGCGGTTCACCGTCGCTGGCCTGCGGATCATCGAGTCGATGCCGCGCCTGATCAACGGTTTCCTTGAGGCGAACGATGACGTCGTCGCCGAATCGCAACGGCTGATGGGCGCCGTCCACGACGAGTGCCAAGCGATCGAGGACGCTGGCTTCCGTCTGCTCGCGTTGCAGCATCCGATGGGCAGCGACCTGCGACGCCTTGTGGCACTGCTGCGGATGTGCGTCGATGTCGATCGTTCAGCGGCCCTGCTGCGCCACGTGTGCGAGTCTTTGCATATGAGTGACCCGCGGCGGTTGCCGGCCCCGCTCGGCGACCACGTCCGGGAGCTCGCCGACCGTGCCGCTGAGGTGTTTCGTGGCGGGATGGAGGCGTGGCGCACCAAGGACGCGCTGGCTGTCATCGAGCTTGACCTGGCGGACGAGCAGGTGGACCGGCTCCAGCAGCTGGTGCTCGAGCGCGCGGCCGAGGACGACGCGGCGGCTGACGACCGGATCGTGCTGGGGCTCGTGGCGCGCTACCTCGAGCGGATCGCGGACCACGGCGTCGCCATCGCGCGTGATACTGCCTTCGCGAGCACCGGCGAGCGTGTGATGCTGCCGTCCAAGGTGCGTTGACCGACCCGCCGACTGCTGATCGACCGCACGACCAGAGGGGAACTCGCCGCATGCCGAAGCTGCTGCTCGTTGAGGATGAGGCTGCGATCGCCGAGGGGCTGACGATCACGCTTGAGGCGGAAGGATTCGAGGTCGTGTGGGTCAGTGATGGCTTGCAGGCCGTGGGCGCTTTCGACCGTGCGCGTCCCGACCTCGTGCTGCTCGACCTGATGCTGCCGGGCCTGTCTGGGACGGAGGTGTGCCGTCAGATTCGGGCGCGCAGCGACGTCCCGATCATCATGGTGACTGCGCGCGACAGCGAGATTGACCGTGTGGTGGGGCTCGAGCTCGGCGCGGACGACTACGTCAGCAAGCCGTTCTCGCCACGTGAGCTGGTTGCGCGGATCCGGGCCGTGCTTCGTCGCGCGTCTGGCAGCAAGCTGCCGCATGACGAGTCTCCCTCCGAGGCCGTCGGCGTCCGCGTCGATCGTGTACGTCATGAGGTCCGGGTGGACGAGGCTCTGGTCGACCTGCCGCCGAAGGAGTTCGAGCTGCTCGCGTGCCTCGTCGAGAGCGCCGGCCGAGTGCTGACCCGAAGTCACCTCATCATCGAGGTGTGGGGCGCTGATTACGTCGGCGACACAAAAACGCTGGACGTGCATATCCGGCGGCTGCGCACACGCGTCGAGGTCGATCCGCAGACGCCGGTGCGCATCCTGACGGTCCGCGGTGTCGGCTACCGGTTCGCCGACCGCGTCGTCGCGTGAGTCGATCTGTCCTGTGGCTGGTGCCTGCTGCGACGCTGGTGACGGCGTTCGTCGCACGTGCCACAGTGAGCGATGGGCCGGTGGTCGGTTGGATCGTTGGTTTCGCGATCGGGTTGCTTGTGGGCGTGGTCGTGCATCAACGTGCCACGCACCGGGTGCAGGCCGCATCGCGTGAGGTGGCGCGCTGGTCAGGCAGTGATGGGTACGAAGCGCTCGAGCTGGAGGGCGGCGAGTCGTGGCGGGCGTTGGCCACGGCGATCAACGTGACCGGTGCGCTGTTGTCGGAAACGCGCGAGGAGCTGCGCACCGTCGTGCCCTGGACAGAGCGCCTCGTGGCCTCCCTCGATGAACCGGCGTACGTGTTCGGGCCGGAAGGGCGACTTGTTGCGCATAACCCGGCGGCCGCGATGCTGTCAGTGCTCCCGCCCGGTGATGTGGCGACGCCCGCGACCGCCATCGGATCGGCGGTTATGGCGCAAGCTGTCGCAGAGGCGGTCGCGGGGGGTGTGCTGGTGGTCGTCGCCGACGTGCACGCCGGACGCGACCTGCGAATCACCGCCTCGCCGCTGGATGACCACGTGCTGGTTGTGGTCAGTGATCGGACCCGTGAGCGCCAGGTTGAGGCGTTGCGTCGCGACTTCGTGGTGAACGCGTCCCACGAGCTCAAGACGCCGGTCACGGCCATCGCCGCGCTGACGGCGGCGCTGCGTGTGGCGCCAGCCGACCGCCGCGACGGGCTCGTGCGCCGGCTCGAGGAAGAGTCAGAACGGTTGGTTCGTATGGTCCACGACCTCCTCGACCTGCGGCTGCTCGATGAGTCGGAGGGTGTCGAGCAGACGTCCGTGGACCTGGTGTCGCTCGTGCAAGATGCGATCAACGGGTTCACATCGACCGCAGCAGGCGCCGAGGTGACGTTCGAGCTGGAGCTGCCACCGTCGGCGGTGGTGGTCGGGGTCGCGCGTGAGCTGCGCCTGGTGGTGGACAACCTGGTGGCCAACGCCGTGACCTACAACCGCTCTGGCGGCGAGGTCCGTGTGACGTTGATGCAGGATGTCGGCGACCAGATACTGACAGTCGCCGACACGGGTGTCGGCATCCCAAGCGGTGTGGTCGATCGAATCTTTGAGCGCTTCTATCGTGTGGACGTGGCCCGGTCCCGTGCACGTGGGGGGACAGGTCTCGGCCTTTCGATCGTGCGTAACGCCGTCGAGCGCCACGGTGGCCGCATCTCAGTTGAATCACTGCTTGGCGTGGGGACGACGTTCACAGTGCAGCTGCCGATCGAGCCTGCAGCCCAGTGAGGTTGTGGGACCCAGTGCGGTTGTGCGGCCCAGGCGGCCCGTAGCCTCACCGATGCCCCACAATCAGGACGACGCCCATGCCCGAGCCCCTGCCCCTGCTCTTTGATGGTGTAGATCGCACGCGCGGTAAGACGGTCCGGGCGCCGTACATCCTGGACGCGCTGTCGGCAGAGCATCACGACGCGAAGATCGCGCTGCACTACGGCTCGACCTGGCAGCTGCTGGCCGCCACGATGCTGTCGGCACAGTCCACCGACGTGAAGGTGAACCAGATCACGCCGGCGCTGTTCGCCGAGCTCCCGGACCCGGAGGCAACCGCTGGCTCGACGGTCGGGCGCATCGAGGAGCTGATCGGGTCGCTCGGGCTGTTCCGCCAGAAGGCCAAGAACCTGCATGCCAGCGCGGTCATCGTCCTGACCGAGCACGGTGGGGTGGTGCCTGCTTCGATGGAGTCGTTGATCGGGCTGCCGGGCGTGGCGCGCAAGACCGCCAACGTCGTGCTTTCCAACGCCTTCGCCATCAACGAGGGTGTCGTAGTAGACACGCATGTGCAGCGGCTGTCGCGCCGACTGCGATTGACGACGCACGACACTGCGCCGAAGATCGAGAAAGACCTGATGAAGCTGTTCCCGCCGTCGCGGTGGCTCGACGTCGCTGACACGTTGATCTTCCACGGGCGCCGCGTGTGCGATGCCCGCCGTCCAGACTGCGCCGGCTGCGTTATCAAGCAGCTGTGCCCGAGCGACCAGACGGCAGGGCTCAAAGACAAGCGATGATGCTGGGCCCCTCGTGGGTCAACGTCGGCGGTTAGCGTCGGCCACGCACCATGGCGATGGCGTAGCCGACGAGTGAGATGGCTGCGAGGAACTCGAGGCGCCCCGCCCACATCTGAAGCATCGTCACGATCTTCAGCAGCGGCGGGTTCGTGGGGCCGATGAAGCCGACGCTCAGCCCGACGTTCGCCGTGGCGGAGGCAGACTCGAACAGGCCCTGCTCGATCGTGGCGCCGTAGAACACGTGCACCATCGCGCCACCGATCGCGGTCGCGAGGTACAGAACCGTCATCACAACTGCGGCGCGAACCATCTCGTCGGTGATGATCATGCGGCGCCGGCGGCCGTGGAAGCTGGCCGTCACCACGCTGGATGGCGGCGAGAGGGCCTTGCGGATGTCGCGCAGCACCGACTTTGCGATCAGGGCAATCCGGATCGTTTTGATGCCGCCTGCGGTTGATCCGGCCATCGATCCGATGAGCATCATGGCCACCAGTGCGCCGGGTGCGAGCTGGCCCCATTGGGAGTACGCGCTGCCCGGAAGCACGCTGAAGCCAGTGTTGGTCGCCGCGGAAATCGCCGTGAAAACACCCTTACGCGTCAGCGATATCGCGTCGGGGTAGGTGCCACGGATCGCCAAACCGAGCAATATCAGGGAGGTCAGCGCGGTGGTTGTCGTCGCCAGCATCCGGATATCGAGATGGCGTGTAACAGGGCGCACGCGGCGTTGCCACAGGTCGTAGTGCATCGGGAACGATACGGCGCCGGCGAGCATGATCGGGATCAACGTCAGCTCGAGTAGGGCCGAGTGGTAGTACCCGACCGACTGCGAGTGAATCGAGAATCCACCGGTGTCGAACGCGGCCAAGAACAACGACACCGCGTGCATCACGGCGGCGCCCAGCCCTAGGCCACTTGCGACCAACGCGGACCATAGGAACGCAGTTCCGACGATGAACCATGCTGCGAAGATCATGTAGATCAGGCGCGCCGTGCGAATCACAGATGGCACGATTCGCTCATCTCGGCCCTCCCCGACGAACAGGGAACCGATCTGGCTCTGGCCGGATGCCAGCACGGTGAGCACGACCAGGATGATCCCTTGGCCGCCGGCGAAGTGCGTGAGGTGCCGTAGGAGCTGTACCCCGGTTCCGAGGTGGTCGAGGTCTAGCAGCATCGACATGCCAGAGGTGGTGAGCCCACTCATCGCCTCGAAGTACGCGTCGAGGAAGCTGTTGAAGTGGCCGCTGAGCAGCAGTGAGACCGCCACCGGCAGCGGGGCTACGAGCCATGCCATCGCGACGGTGACCAGACCGTGTGCCCAGTCGAGTGTCACCCCCGCGGTGGACCAGCGTCGGTGCGCCGAACCACCGAGCACCACCGACAGCAGCGCCCCGATCGTCATACCGGCTGCGTCGTTGATCTCCCCGAGCGCGAGGGCCGTCAGGATGGCTGGCAGGTGCAGCAGCCCCATGCCAACAAGCACGTGACCGATGTAGCCACCGACGATCCGGCGGTCCCGCGCGTCTGGCCGCAGCAGCACCGTCACGGCGTGCCGCGATCGAAACGTGCGTGTGCCACGACGTCATAGACGTCGACCGCCAGGGTGCGGGGCGATGCTGTGGTCACGTGAGGCTCGCAGGTGCACGACGGAACGCTTGCGCCGAGGGTGAGATGAAGACGCATGCTCACCGAACCATACGGGTGCGATGCCGCCCCATCAGATGAACGGCGCGCCGTTGCCGCCCATGGGGGAGCCGAGGGCCGATGGATGCGAACCAGCCGAGCAGCGCCAGCGCAGCGAGGATCTCGAGGCGACCGAGCCACATCTGGACGATCAGCGTCAGCTTGTAGGTGAGGGGTGCGCTTGGGATGGCAAGGCCGGCCGAGAGCCCGACGGCGGCGGTGGCAGACACGGATTCGAACATCGCCGCCTCGAGGCTGGCGCCGTGGAACACTCCTATCAGGGCGCCCACGACGTAGGTGGCGAGGAACAGGATGACGACCACGATGGCCCCGCGGACCTGCGCATCGTCGATGACCACCCGGTTGCGGCCGTGGTATGACGCGACCACCAGCTCGGATGGGGGGGCGAGGGCTTTGCGCACGTCGCGGGCGATTGACTTCACCAGCAGCCCGAGCCGAAGTGTCTTGATGCCGCCAGCCGTCGATCCGGACATCGCGCCGATCGCCATAAGCGTCACGACCATCGCTGGTGCGAGCTGCCCCCACTGGAGGTAGGCCTGGGGCGCCACCACGGTGAACCCGGTGCCGGTCGCGGCCGAGAGTGCTGTGAACGCGCCCTTGCGCAGCAGCCCTCCGGTGGATGTCTGTACGTGATGGGCGGCCAGCGCGATCATCAGGCCGCTTGTGAGGAGACCCGTCGAGATGACGAACGTGCGCAGATCAAGATGGTGTACGGCCCGGCCTACCTGCCGTTGCCACAGCCAGTAATGCATCGGGAACGAGATGGCCCCCGCGATCATCAGCACCGCCAGAACCAGCTCCACCGCACCCGAGTGGTAGTAGGCCACGGACGTGCTCATCATCGAGAAGCCGCCGGTGTCGAACGCTGCCATAAACAGGTTCGTCGCGTGCGCGAGGGCGCGACCGGGCGTGAATCCGGTGGCGGTGAGTGCGATCCACAAAGCGGTGCTGCCTGCGACCGCCCACGCGGCTGCGATCAGGTAGATCAATCGTGCGGTGCGAATCACGTTCGGGACGATCCGCTCGTCGCGCCCCTCGCTCACCAACAACGTTCCGACCTGGTCCCCGCTTACGGTCAAGACTGTAAGCACGACCAAGATGATCCCTTGGCCTCCAGCGAAGTGCGTCATGTGTCGCAGCAGCTGCACACCGGAACCGAGGTGGTCGACGTCTTGGATCAGGCTGAGGCCGCTGGTCGTGAGCCCGCTCATACCGTCAAACACTGCGTCTACGAAGCTGCCGGTCGCGCCGGTCAGGTGGATCGAGACGCCCAAGGCGATCGGGACCAGCAGCCACGCCATCGCGACGGTGACCATGCCGGTGGCCCAGCGCAGCTCTGCGTCGACGGGGGCCGCCTGGGCGGCGTGCCGGCCAACCAGCACCGCGACTGCCGCGCCGACCGCCATCGCTGAGGCCTCGTTGTGCTGTCCCAGCAGCAGCGCGAGCAGCACCGCTGGGATCTGGATCAGGCCGGCCACCACGAGCACGCGGCCTACGAAGCCCGCGACCGTGCGGACCTCGGCTGTGTCGGGCCGCAGAACCCGTCTCACCGGCGGCGGGCCGCGCGGTCCCGGAGCGTCAGGAAACCGGCCACGACGGCCAGCACCACGGCAGCTGCGAGCTGCCGTGTGTGCAACGGAACCTCCAGCTCGACCGCGGGCGACAGCAGCGTGACCTCGTCCGCTCGGACCGTCAGACCGCCACCATCCTTGGGGTCAGCGCGGTGCACCACGCCCACGACTTGCAGCACGTCACCGCGCCGCTCTGCGCGGCCTGGAGCCTGGGCCAGCAGGTCCATCGGCGATGGCAGCCAGACGGACAAGCCGGAGTTCGTGCCGCGCGGGACGCGGCTCGCGCCGAGCGGTCCGGTGACCAGACCGTAGGCGTCGTCGTTCATCAGCACCCAGGAGCCCTCGTTGCGTCCGAGGACGTCGCCGACGACCTCGCCCACGTACGTCACGATCCGGCCGTCGAAGTCAGCGGGGCAGCGCAGCACCTCGCCGCTGGTGGCGCGGCCAGCAGCCGGCAGGTCACTGCGCTCGTCGCCCTGGAGGTCGTCGCATAGCAGCAGCATCCCGGGCTCGACCTCAGCCGCAGGCACGGCCGCTGCGCGCGTGTCCGCGACCGGAGCCGTGTCACGCAGCCACACCACCAGCATCGTGATTGCTACCAGCGCCAAAAGGCCTGTGATCGCTGCCCGGGCGGCGCCGGTTGTGAGCTTCATGCTGAGCCTCGATCGGTCGGGTGGTCGATCCATCGGCTGCTGCGGTGTGGCGTGGTCATCCGCGTCCCCCGACACCGGGAATCACGCGGGCGACCATGCCGATCGAGGCGAGGACCGCGAGGAACTCGAGTCGACCGAACCACATCAGCAGACCTGTTGTGAGCGTGGTGATGGTGCCAGATGCTGGTCCAACGAACCCGACTGAGAGCCCGGTTGTGCTCACGGCAGAGGTCGCGGCGAACAACGCCTCGGGCAGGTCCCCCTCGGGAGAGGTGGCGAGCTGGATGACGGCGCCCGCGAACACGGCTGCGAGCATCAGCAGCAGCACCGTGGCGGCGGCCCGTACGTGCGAGTCCGTCAGCACGTGGCGACGCGACTGTTGGTACGTCTCGACGACGAGCGCGGACTCAGGGAGCAGCAGCCGTCGGATGTCTCGCACGACACCCTTCGCGATCAGCCCAACGCGCAGCGTGCCGACGCCGCCTGCGATCGATCCCCCCATCCCGCCGATTCCCATCGCCGCGACCAGTGCTGCCGGGGCCAAGTCGCCCCAGCCCGTGGCGATGATCCGACCAGAGCTGGCTGACATACCGGTTGTCGTGTGCGCCGCGATGGTGGTGAACAGCCCCTGTCGCGCCAGCATCTCGAAGCTGTCGTAGACGCCGGCGCGGGAGAGCCCCAGCAGCACGACCAGTGTGAGGAAGGCGCTGGTGGCGATCATGACCCGCACGTCCAGCTCGCGGCCGAGGTCGTGATGCCGGCGGGCCCACAGCGCTCGGTGCAGCATCATCGAGGTCGCACCGGCGATCATCAGGACGGCCAAGATCAGCTGCACCGTGGCCGAGTGCAGCGCGCCGGCCGACGCGCTGGTCAGCGTGAAACCGCCGGTCGAGAACGCGCTCGTTGCCAGCGTGAACGCGTGCAGCCCGGCCCGGCCGACGGGTAGCCCGAGGGCGATGCCGACCGCCAGCAGGATCACGGAGCCCAGCAGCGACCAGACGAGCACGAGGCCCCCGGCGGACCGCAGAGATCGTCCACGGCGCGGCAGGATGCGATGCTCGCCTGCCTCGGCGACGGTTGATGTCGACACCAACGTTTCGCCCCGCAGTCGGATGGTCGCGACCACCAGCAGCGCGCCGACCGCCCCGATCGGGTGCAGCAGATGCCGCCACAGGTTGATACCGACTGACAGGTGGTCAAGGTCCTCGACGAAGCTGGCGCCGGTCGTGGTGAGCCCAGCCATCCCCTCCACGACCGCCTGCAGCGTGGTGGAGTAGTGGCCTGACAGGGCTAGCGGGACCGATGCAACGATCGCACCGAGCAGCCAAGCGGCCCCCGCCATCGTGAACGCCTGGGACCATGTGAACTTTGCTGGCGGGGCGTGCACCGACAGCGGGTACGCGACCAGGTGCGCTGACGCGGCGCCCAGCAGCAGCGCGGATGCGGCGTTCACATCACCCAACGCCAGCGCGATCACCGCCGGGAGCAGCATCGCGATGCCCAGCACCCGACAGAGCACCGACAGCCCCGAGACGACAGCGTTGCTGTCGACCCGCGTTGGGCCGAGGTGGCTCAGAACAGCCACGACAGCACCGCGGCCATGAGCAGCCCGACCGACACGGCGGCCAGCGCTCCAAGGGTGACCAGACCGATGCCGGTGGCAGCCTGCTTCCAGAGCGGCGCGTCTTCCGTCCGGGTGCTCAGCGGACCCCGTGGTGCTCGCTCGCGGTCGTCGCCGATCATCGGTCGACCAAGGTGGCGCGCAGCGCGTCTTCCGAGGCAGGCACGGTGAGCGCGAGCACCTCGTCGCCGGGCTCGATCACGGTGTCTCCGCGAGGGATCACCGTCTCGTCGCCGCGGAACAGGGCGACGAGGATTGACTCGTCGGGCAGCACGAGGTCCACGACCCGCGTCCCAGATCGTCCATCGTCGGGGATGCGGACCTCGACCAGCGAGACACGGCCACCTTTGAGCGATGTGAGGTGGATGAGCTCGCCGACCGAGAACTCGTTCTCGATCAGCTCCGAGATGAGACGTGTCGAGGACACCGGCTCGATGCCAAGCTTCTCGAAGATCTCGACGTTTTTGGGGGTGTTGACACGGCTGATCGTGCGCTTGGCGTTGAACTCGATCTTCGCGAGCTGGCACGCAACAAGGTTGTTCTCGTCGTCGTGGGTGGTCGCAACAAACACGTCTGCGCGGTCCACATGTGCCTGCTCGAGATAGCGCACGTCGCCGGCGTCTCCCTCGATCACCAGCACAGAGGTGTCGGTCACGAGCTGCTCACAGCGCTGGGCGTCGCGCTCGATCACAGTCACATCATGATGTTTGCGCTCCATATCCCGGGCGATGTAGCGGCCGATGCGGCCGCCGCCGGCGATGACGACGTACATCTTTAGGCCTTCCCATGAGCGAGGAGGGTGTCCACCTTGCGCCGGATGCCTCGGGCAGCCGCAGCGGTCACGACGTCGCCTCGTTCGAGACGGTCGCTGGGAGACGGGATCGACGAGCGGCCGGCGCGGGTCAGCGCTGCGATTCGCAGCCGTCCGTCCAGCTCAAAGTCCTCGACCGTCATCCCGTGCGCGCCGCTGCCGAGCGTCAGATCGACGATCTCGACATCGTCGTCGGGGAGCATCACGTGGTGCGGTAGCGCATCGTCGCGGAACTCGTTGAGGAACAGCTTGCTGAGGATGCCGGTGCCGCTGACGTGACGGACGCCGAGCTTGCGATACACCGACTCTCGCTCCGGGTTGAACAGCCGGGCCACGGTGCGCGGCACGCCGTACAGGTGGTCGGCGATCTGCACACACATCAGGTTGGCGTTGTCGTGGCGCGTGACCGCCAGCAGCCCGTCGGCGCGGGCGATGCCAGCCTGTTCGAGGACGTCGCGGTCGGTGACGTTGCCAACGACAGTCTCGCCGTTGAACGCGCCACCGAGGCGGTCGAACGCCCGACGATCGGTGTCGACCACGACCACGTCGTGGTCGTCGGCCCGCGACAGCTGCTCGGCGATGTCAGATCCGAGTCGCCCACAACCTCCCACGATCAGGTGCACAGGCTGTCCTCTGCCGTCGGGTGCGCGCGCGCAGCATAGGCCGTGCACCGATGCAGCGGGGTTCGCGCGGGTTGCCGTCTGGCCCGTTGGGTCTGACGCGTGCGGCTGTAGCATTCACGGCATGACAACGCACCCGCACACCCTCCTGCTAGCCGCACCCCGGGGCTTCTGCGCCGGCGTGGACCGCGCCGTCTTAATCGTCGAGCGTGCCATCGAGGCCTACGGCGCCCCGGTGTACGTCCGCCATGAGATCGTTCACAACACGCATGTCGTCAACAGTCTCAAGGACATGGGCGCCGTGTTCGTCGAGGACGAGAACGATGTGCCCAAGGGCGCCGTTATCGTGTTCTCGGCGCACGGATCACCACCGGAGGCGTTCGATAACTCGACACGCCTCGGGCATGTGCTTATCGACGCGACCTGCCCGCTGGTCACCAAGGTGCACCACGAGGCGCGCCGCTACGCCCGCGATGGCCTCGACATCGTCCTGATCGGCCACGACGGCCATCAGGAGGTTGTTGGGACGATGGGGCAGGCTGCGCGCTCGATCACCCTTGTTGAGACGCCGGAAGACGTGCGCAACCTGCCGCTGGCGGATGACGCGCAGGTGGCGTTCCTGACCCAGACGACGTTGTCGATGGACGAGACGTCGAGTGTCGTGGACGCCCTGGCAGAGCGGTTCCCCAACCTCAACCGGCCGAAGAACGACGACATCTGCTACGCCACGCAGAACCGGCAGGATGCGGTCAAGACGCTGAGCGAGGCCTGCGACCTCGTGCTTGTCGTCGGGTCTGAAACGTCCTCGAACTCGAAGCGTCTGGTCGAGGTCGCACGTGATGGCGGGACCGCCAGCTACCTGATCGACGACGTGTCGCATCTGGACCCCGCGTGGGTTGACGGTGTCGGGGTCGTCGGAATCACGTCCGGTGCGTCCGCGCCCGAGCTGTTAGTAGAGGAGTTGGTGCTGTGGTTCACCAGCCGCGGCACCGAGAAGGTCAAAACAATCACGGTCATCGAGGAGGACGTCGAGTTCGCGATGCCTGCGAACCTCGCGCGCAAGCTCGCCGCTGACGGCAAGCTCCACGAGACCCACTCCCGCTTCACCTCCTGATACGTCGGATCGATTATGACCCGCATCATCGCCATGCTTGCCGTCCTGCTGCTCGCGCTCAGCGGATGTAGTCGTCTGCCGACCGTCCAGGAGGCGGGCGGGACGGGCGTCTACACGGTGACCCTCGAGCAGGCCAACGAGCGTCTGGCGACGGTCGACGGGCTCGTGGTGCTGGACGTGCGTACCGGCGACGAGTTCGCTGCGGGGCATCTGCCAGGCGCGATGCAGATCGACTTCTACGCAGACGACTTTGAGGCGCAGATCGCCGAGCTCGACCGAGGCACCTCGTACCTCATCTACTGCGCGCAGGGTGGGCGGAGCGGCTCCGCCGGGGGGATCATGACCGAGCTCGGCTTTACCGATGTCGCCGATATGGTCGCCGGGTTTCCGAGCTGGGCCGACGCCGGCTTGCCGGTCGAGGGCTGACGCGACGTAGCCGGGACCCCATCATGCGATGGGGGTCAGCGGTCGGCCGAGCCATCGCTGCCATCGCTGTCGTCGCTGCCATCGCTGTCGTCGGACGTCTCGGGTCCCTCGATGATGTCGAGGAAGGCGTGCCACAGCGCGTCCAGCAGCTGCTCGCGCTGCCACGGGCGGAGGCCGGCGGCCGTGGCCAGCTCGTCAGGGGTCATCGGGTCGGCGCTGATGGCGGCGTGGAGCATGCGGCTCGCGCACAGCAGACCCGCGTCGATACCGAGGCTTTCGGCGATCTCGCTCCGGCGATCGCGGAGCGCGTCGTACGCGTCGCGCTGCGCGTCAGACCACCGACGCGCGGCGGCGCGCTCCTCCGGCTCGGCATCGATGCCGATCTCCTGGGCACGGAACAGCTCGTCCGCGTGATCTTGGATCGGTCCGCGGCGGCGCTGGGGGTCGCGACGCTCGAGCTCCTGGGAGGACGCGGCAGGCTTCAGGGCGAGGTCGAGCAACGTCTTGTCATGGATAAGCCGGTTCGGAGCGATGTCCTCTTCGCGGCAGATCGACTCGCGTGCATCCCACAACGACCGCAAGATCGAGCGCTGCTCGGGCTCGAGGCGGCCCGATCCCTTGACCTTCTCCCAGTGGCGAGAGTCGACGTAGGTGCCGGCGATTGTGGCCTCGAGCTCCTGCTCGTACCACTCCCACCGGTCGGCCTCCCGCAGCTGTGTCTCGAGGGCACGCCAGAGCTCGGGGAGGAAGAAAACGTCGCCCGCGGCGTAATCGATCATCCCCTGCGACAGCGGCCGCTTCTCCCAGTCGGCGCGCTGATACTTGCTTTTATCGGTGGTCAGCTCGACACCGACCACCGTCGAGAGTAGGTCGCCAAGGCCGACAGGCAGCCCGAGGAGGCCGGCCGCGATGGCGCTGTCGTGCAGCTTCGGCATCCGGACGCCGAGCGCCTCCATCGGGGCCAGGTCGTTCTCGAGCGCGTGCAGGACGACGGTCCGCTCTTGGCACATCGTGGCCAGCGCAACCGGGTCGGGGACTGCCAACGGGTCAAGCAGGACGCACGCATCGGCGTCGCCCACCTGCACCAGCGCTGCCGTGCGGTGATAGCGGTGCGAATCCGCGCGCTCGACATCAACACCGATGATGTCGTCGGTCACGAGCGCCAGCGAGGACGCGAGGGAGTCGACCTGGTCGACGAGCTTGATAAGTCCGGACACATCTCACCGTGGGTGCGGGGCTACCGTCGGTGCAGCCTACGCCCACCACCGGTGGTGCTCGGCATGCTCCCCCATCGCCCTCGGCAGACCGGAAGCCCGACGTGTCCCTGCGACTGCTGTGCGTCCACCCTCATCCCGACGACGAGTCGATCGCCTGCGGGGGTCTGATCGTGCGCTCTGTGCGGGCGGGACACGATGTGACGGTTGTGACCTGCACCGACGGCGCCGAGGGGGAGAACCAAGCTGGCATCGAGCTCGGCGGTCGAGAGATGGCTGACGTGCGTCACGACGAGATGGCCGACGCGATCATCGCGCTCGGGGCGCCCCGCCATCGCTGGCTCGGCTACCGCGACAGCGGCATGGCGGGCGAGCCTGCCAACGATCACCCCGACGCTTTCCACGGGGCTGAGCTAGACGAGGCGGCGGCACGGCTGGCCGCGATGATTCGTGAGCTGCGACCGCACGTGGTGGTGTCCGACGACGAGCATGGCACCTACGGCCACCCCGACCACATCAAGGCGCACCTGGTTACCAATCGTGCGATTGAGCTGGCAGCCGACCCGGCCGCGGCCGTTGGTGGCGAGGCGTGGCAGGTGGCCAAGCGCTACGTCCACACGCTGTCGCGGGAGCGCCTGCTGGACGTCCATCGGACGCTGCGCGGCGCGGGGCTCGAGAGCCCGTTCGGCGACGCTGACTTCGCGAGCGCCGATGAGGTGCCGTTCGGCGCGGACGGGGCGATGGTCACCGCCACCGTCGATGTGATGGATGTGTTGGACGCCAAGCGTGCGGGGATGGCTGCGCACCGCAGCCAGATCGGTGAAGACTCGTTCTTCCTCAACACCCCACCGGAGCTGGGTCCGGGCATGTTCGGGGTCGAGGACTTCCAGCTGCTGTTCGGTGACGCAGAACCGGGACCCGACGGGCTCGAAGACGACGTTTTCGCAGGGCTTGGCGGTGCCGAGTGAGTCTCACGCAGCCTCCCACCACCGACGACTTCCGTCGGACCGTGTCCTGGTTCGTCACCGGAGTTGCGGTGATGACCTCGGTCGACGCGAACGGCCAACCGCACGCCATGACTGCTAACGCAGTGTCTTCGCTCTCGCTCGACCCGCCGTTGGTGCTGGTCTGTGTCGCGCGCGACGCATCGATGGCGCAGGTCGTGCAGTCGGGCCAGCTGTTCGCGCTGTCGTTCCTCTCGGCGGACCAGCGTTCGATCTCAGACCACTTCGCGAACCCGGACCGCGGGTACGGCGTCGTTGAGTTCGACGGTGTCGCGACCTCGGCGGGGGTGACCGGCGCACCGCTGCTGGACGGGGCGGCTGCCTGGATGGACTGCGAGCTGCACGATGTGTTGCCGGGCGGCGATCATCTCATCGTGATCGGCAAGGTTGTGGGCACGGGCATCAGCGAGGCTGCGTCATCGCTGATGTACACGCCCCGTGGCTACGACCGGTGGCAGCCGCCCGAGAGCTGAGTCGGGGCTGGCCGGGGCTGAGTTAGAGCGTGCCGAACAACCGGTCGCCAAAGTCGCCAAGGCCCGGGATGATGTAGGCGTTCTCGTCCAGCGCTGGGTCGACGCCGCCGACCACGATGTGTCCGTCGGTCGGGAGCGCCGCGCTGACCACGTCGAGTGCCTGCTGCGTCGCGACGACCGACAGCACGGTGACGCCGGCTGCCCCTTCGAGTCCGAGCTGCGTGACCGCGGCGGCGGCAGATCCGCCGGTCGCGAGCATCGGCTCCAGCAAGAAAACCCACGCGTCGGTGAGGTCGGGCACGTTCGCGTAGTACTGGGTTGGAAGCTTGGTGTCGTGGTCCCGTGCGAGCCCGATCATCCCGACACCGGCGTCGACCACGTCGTGCACGCCGTCGAGCAGTCCGAGCCCAGCGCGCAGCACGGGAACCGCGACGATCCGGTGCGCCGGCTTGATCGTCGGGGCCTCGCCCAACGGTGTGTGGACCAGGACGTTGATGACCGGCACATGCTGCAAGGCCGCGGTGGCCAGGTGGCTGCCGAGCCGGCGCGCCGCCCGGCGGAACTGCTCGGGTGGCGTAGCCGCGTCCCGCAGCGCCGCCAGCTGCATCGCGGCTGCGGGATGGTCGACGATGTGGACGGATGGCACGAATGCTCCAGCGAACGGCGATGAGCGACGTAGCCTAGGGCTGCCCCACCTCGGGCTGGTTCATGGGTTGTCTCGGGGTTGTTCTGACCACTGGAGATCGCGTGTCACGCGTCCGCGCTCGGTGCGTCGTTCACGCTCGTGTGTCGCGCGTCGCCGCGGCGATGGCGGTGATGCTCGCGCTCGGCGGATGCACCGGGTTTGGAGAGGACGGATCGACGCCCACACCGTCGCCCTCCGGCGCACCCGCGGACTCCGCCGCCCCGGTCGACACCGGTCGTCGTGTGATGATCGTTGTCGGGCCGGCGACGCGGGTGGCGCCCGGCGAGGCTGCCGCGCTTGCCTCTGCTGCGGCTGTGCTGGACCCGGCCAGCCTCACCGATGTTGCGCAGGTGCGGGTGGTTCGAGCGCAGTCGATCGCGTTCGCCGCGGATCTCGTCGATCTCGCTGTGGTCGATGGCTACGACCTGGTGTGTGTGGTCGGAACCGGGACGGCGGACATCCTCGAGGAGGCGGCCCGCACACACCGGGCCGCACGGTTCTGCGGGACCGACGCGATGACGACGCCGCTCGCGAACGCAGCGGTCGTTGGGATTGATGTGGCCTCGCTGTCGCAGGTCGCGGCGGCGGGGGTTGGCAGCAGCGCGTCGCCGGTGGGCTTGGTGGTCGGCAGCACGGTCTCGCCGATGGAGCCAGTTGAGGCAGCGTTCCGCGACGCGTTGGGGCCCGCGCCCGCACCCCAGCCGTCATCCACGCCGACACCGACGCCCGGCCCAGATCAATCTTCGATCGAGCCAGGCACCGAGAGGGGCACCGAGAGGGGCACCGAGACGGCGGCGAGCGGTCAGGCCTCCGCATCCGCCTCCGCATCCGCGCCCGATGCCGAGCAGATCGCAGATCGAGGCCCCAGGGTTGCAGCCGCGGGGACGACGGAGCCGGCGCAGCCACCCGCGCCGCCGGCGCCACGCCCGGCTGGCCCCGTTGACCGGGTGCTGGCGGTCGTGTCGGACGGCGTGTCGGTCGCGCCGAGCATCGTGGACCTGTTGCGTCCCGCCGCGCCAAGAACCGTGGTGTTGCTGGCTCCAGGTTCTGCCGACGCGGGACGCGCGCTCGCTGACATCGGCGCCGCGTTGGTGGTCGTGTCGGCGTGGGCGACCGACGCCGAGGGCCAGCTCCCGGGACAGGTGCTGCTCACGATCCGTATCGATTGGGCCGTGCAGCTTCGGTCAGCGCTCGAGGACGGGCTGGCGCTCGAGGTGGCCGGTGTGCGCGTGCTTGGTGCGGCGGACGGGCTGTTGGCCGTCGTGCAAGGTGCGGCCTCGGGGTCGACCGCCGCGGTCCAGCGTGCGCAAGACCGTATCGGTGAGGCTGGTTCGTCCGCCGCGGCCTAGAGTCACAGCATTCACCTCGGAGGCGTAGTGCGGCGGACCAAAATCGTGGCGACCCTTGGCCCAGCCTTGGACAGCCCCGACATGCTCAAAGCTGCGCTGGCTGCCGGTGTCGATGTCGTGCGTTTGAACTTCTCGCACGGCACGGCTGACGAGCACCGAACTCGGCTCGAGATGGTGCACGAGATCGGACGTCACCTAGGGCGGACCATCGGCA
>JBLFZR010000019.1:0-19407 GCA_047610595.1 Nitriliruptoraceae bacterium
GTGGCCGCCGATCGGTCAGGCAGCAGCTTCGGCGCCAACAGCACCAGGACCACCAGCCCCATCAGCGCCATCGGAAGGCCGAGCGGTGTGACCTCCAGCAGCGAGAACGGGGTGCCGGTCTCGGACGCGACCAACGCGGACGCGACCAACGTCGTGGACGTTCCGATCGTGGTGATCGTGCCGCCCAAGATGGTGGCGAACGACAGCGGTATCAGGACCCGCGACGGCGGTCGACCCGCACGGTCTGACCACGACCGCACGACCGGCGCAAGGGCTGCTACGAGCGGCGTGTTCGCGATCACCGACGAGGCGGCTGCGACGGGCAGACACAGGCGGGCCAGGATGCTGCGGTCCGATTCTGCCCCTGCCAGACCACGCTGGATCATCAGCTCAACACCCGCGTGCTTGCGCAACGCGTACGCCACCACGAACAGGCCAGCGACGGTCGCGGTCGCGGTCGACGAGAAGCCTTGCAGCGCGTCCGACGCGTCCACCGTGCCGCTCAGAACCATGGCAACGAGCGCGCCAAACATGACAGTCGGTGGGGGTGCCAGCTCGCGCACCAACGCTGCCACGAGCCCCACGAGGATGAGAAGCGTGATCCATAGATCGATGTTCACCGAGCCTCCGCTACGTCGCGGCGGAGGTTACGGCGTCATCTGGCACCAAACTGCTCCGAAAGAGCGGCACCCCGGCTACGGGAGGAAGCCGGGGTGCCAGGTGGTCGTCCCTCAGCGGGAGCCTGAGGACGACCAGTCGGACTTTCGCTGCCGCGCGATGGTTCACACCGCGGGTGCAAGCAAGATGCTAGCTGCTGCAAGCGTTGTCTTCCAAACCGCCGCACCAAGACCAAGCTGCGACCGCGGTCTCGCACGCTGACACAGCTAGGCCCCTACGAGAGCTCGAAGCGGCCGGACCAACCCGCCGCGGCGACGCCGCCACCCCACCTCTGTGCCAGCTCCGCGAAAGGCAGCGGGCGGCTGTAAAGGAAGCCCTGCACGAGATGCGCTCCGCTCCCTCGCACGCAGGCCAGCTGCTCAAGCGTCTCGACGCCTTCGGCCACGACCTCCAGCCCAAGCTCACGCCCAAGAGCCGCGATGGTCCGAAGCATCGCCAGCCCTCGCGGGTCACCGCCCGCGGCATCCACGATGAAGGCTCGGTCGATCTTCAGCTCGTCCAGCGGGAAGCCTGCCAACCTCGACAGTGATGATGCGCCGGTGCCGAAGTCATCAATCGAGATGGCCAGCCCCATCGCGCGCAGCTCGACGAGCTGCGCGATGCAGCGGTCCGGGTCGGCCTGCAGCGCCGACTCAGTGATCTCGAGGATGAGGCGTGCCGGATTGATGCCCGATTGGGCCAACAAGGCCGCGATCTCTGGCACGAACGAGTCCACGGCGAGCTGTCGTGATGACACGTTCACGCTCACTCGAACGTGCTCGAGCCCAGGGACCTCATCCAGCGCCGCGACCGTGTTGACACCCTCACGTAGCACCCAGCGGCCGATGTCAACGATCAGACCGGTGTCCTCGGCCAACGGGACGAAGCGAGCTGGAGAGATCAAACCGTCGGTCGGATGCTCCCACCGTGCCAGCACCTCGACGCCCACAATGCGGCCGTCCTCAACGGCAACTTGGGGCTGCAGCGCGACCCACAGCTGATCCTCCGCGATGGCCGCACGCAGGTCCTGCGCGAGCTGGTGCCGCTCGACCACCGCATCATGCATCGCGGTGCTGAACACACGGCGTTTGCCCTTGCCCTCCGCCTTCGCGACGTACATCGCCACATCCGCGTCGCGGAGGAACACCTCGGGCGAAACGTCACCCGGCTTCCATGCACGGATTCCCATCGAGGTCGTCACATCGACCACCGGACCGGTCGAGAGCACGACTGGCTGCCCGATCGCTTCGGCGATGCGGTCAGCCAGCAGGAACACCTGCTCGACGCTGGCCGCGGGGTTGACAAGCACCGCGAACTCATCGCCCGCGAGCCGTGCGACGACGTCCTCCGAGCCAGTCTCGGCGGTCAGGCGCTGTGCGACCTGCTTGAGCAGCTCGTCGCCGTAGGGATGGCCGTACGCATCGTTCACGATCTTGAAGTCGTCAAGGTCCACGTAGATCAGCGATGGGCCGATACCTACCTCAGCGGCGCGAGCCAGTGCGTGAGCTATGTGATCGACGAGCATCGCGCGGTTGGAGAGCCCGGTGAGCTCATCCTCATACGCAAGGCGCGCCAGCTCATCGGTGAGCTCCGCCTCCTCGGTGACATCGCGGGTGTTGGCGACGACGCCAGCCACACCGGCCACGTCGCGCAGGTCCGTGAGGCGGAGCGCCAGCCGGCGGACCCCGCCACCCGCCAAGATCTCGATGTTGGCGATCGCCGCCGGGTCGCCGGCCCGACACGACGCGAGCGCATCGACCAGCGCAGCGAGCGATCGTGCATCGCCGCGAACCAGCTCCGAGACCTGGATACCGACGAGCGACCCAAACTCATCACCGAACAGCGACTGCCCCGCAGGCGTCGAGTAGGTGATGCGGTCCGCGTCGTCGACCACGAGCACCCAGTCCGACGACCGCTTGACCAGCGCCTCGAACCGATGCGACGCACCAGCCGCACCGCCACGCCGGGCCGAGCTGACCGCCCACACCCCGCCACCGAATCCAAGGCTGGCAGTGATCAGGAGCGCCAGCAGCTGCAGGTCGTTCGCCCGTTTCGAGTCGGAGCTCATCTGGCTTGCGGTGTCTGCGATCACGCCACGTAGCTCGGTCGCGACTGAGCGGACCGCACCGATCTCCATCGGCCACGCCAGTGTGTCGGGTTCGGTGCCACGGATCTGCCCGCCGAGCAGCAGCAGCTCGTCAACGAGCCCTTGCTGTCGGTTCAGCCAGCTCACGATGATCGGCGACGACGCCGCGTTCACGATCCGGACGTTGTCGGCCGCACCGGCCAGCGTGACGTCGCCGCCCTCGAGGAACGCATCGATCACACGGTTCAGCTCAGCGGCGATGCCGTCCGGATCTGCGGGCAATCCCGCGCGCTCCAGCAGCACATGCTCGACATAGGTGCTGGTCAACGAACGCAGCTCACCGAGAGAGGCGATGGACTCGGCCCGGTCACGCTCGGCCGACACGATCTGCCACGCGACCGACAGCAACCCGAGCATGACAAGCAGCGCGAGAGCGGCGATACCGCCTCGCGTCATGCGCTGGGTTGAAGCCACGGAACCTCCGCGCCGCGTGCTGCGGCGTACCTCTCCCGTCGGCCGCGTGTGCTGCAGGCCAACAGCCCAGCGCGACCGACCCAAGACCAGACCAAATCTGACCAGACAGCCCGACCAGACGGCCCGACCTGATCGGCCCGACCTGATCGGCCCGACCAGATTGACCCGGGCCTCTGCCACACGGACACGACGACGGCCACCCATGATGGGTAGCCGTCGTCGTGTCTGTCAGTGTGATGCTGGCGTGAGCCGCAGGCTCAGACCTCGCCGCCCTTGAGGACGCGCGGGTCGAGCTTGTCAGCGAACTTCGCCATGTACTCGGCGCGGTCCGTCTTGAGCTTGTCGACGGTGGCCCTGTACTCGTCGCCACGACCCTGGGCCTCGTACAGCTTGCGCGGCTGCAGCTTCTCGGCGTCGACACCCTCGAGCTCGTCGAGCACGAGGTAGCCGAAGTCCGGGTCTTCGACCCAGCTGTCGTTGCCGAACACAACGGCGTGCTGCACCGCGGCCGAGTCCGGGATACGGACCTTCATCGAGCGGTCATCCTCCGCCCCACCACCGACACGACCGGTGTTGAGGAGGAAGACCTCGAGCTCGTTGGTCTCCAGCAGCTCCAGCAGACGGTTCGCCTGTGAGGCGTCGTTCTCGAACCAGAACGGGTTCGTACCGGGAACACGGAGCTTCTTGCCGGCCTCGGCAGCGCCGCCGGCCGAGGTGCCCTTGGTCTCACCCAGCATGAAGTAGTACGCCGCCTGCTCGGGCTTGAGCTTGGCGATCGCCGGGATGATGTCCTCGGTCCGGTTCAGGATGAACAGGTAGTTCGCCTTCGGAAGGTCGCGCGGGTTGCGGTGATCGATCATGTCCAGACCGAAGGTGCAACGACCGTTGGCGGTGTAGCTGTCGTCGTAGAAGTCGACCTTGCCGTCCGCGGCGGTGCCGGTCGACTCGAGCCATGCCTTGGTCGACACCGCGCCGCCGTGGATCTGCGGCTCGTCGTCGGAGTTGAGGCCGAACGTCTTGGCGAAGCAGCCATCCTCGGTCGTGTAGACCTGACCGCCCGGCATCAGACCGATGAAGTCGTCCTGGACCGGCTGCGAGCCGAGCACGTTGCGGAACGTCGTTGTGGTCTTGCCGGTGCCCGACAGACCGATGATCAGCGCGAGCTGCTCGGTGCCGTCCGGGGTCTGGTCGGCCGGGAACGTCTTGGCGCCCGAGTGCATCGCGAGGCCACCGCGGTCGTAGACCAGCTTGTTCCACATCTTCAGGCCGCCCATCTTGGACTCACCGAAGTAGTCGGAGCCGAAGACGCGCGTGACGTAGTTGTCGAGGTCCGTGAGGATCAGGCACTCGCCGCCGAACTCAGGCGCACGCAGCGATGGCGTGTAGATGACTGTGAACTCGGGGTTGAAGTCCGCGTCGTCGAGCGGGAAGTACAGCTGCTGCTGCATCGCCGGGATGTTGGCGTTGCACTTCTCGATGAACAGGCGGCTGCCGGTACGGAACTCCGGGTCCGGGCCGATGTAGCCCTCGACCAGGATCATCTCCTGCTCGGCGATGAAGGCGTCCTGCTTGGCGGCCCACTCGTCGTAGAAGGCGCGCGACTTGGTCGGCTTGCCCGTCTCGGTGTCCGAGATGAAGAAGCTCGACTGCCCCTGGCGCGAGAGGATGCGCGCCTTGTAGTTGACGTTGTCGAACTCGGTCAGCGTCGCGTCGTCCATCAGCTCCAGCGCCCAAGCACGCATCTCGGCCTGGGTGGGGTTGACGGCAACAGACTTTGCCGCGGGCAGCTCGAAGGTCACGGGTGTTCCTCGCTCGAGGCCGCACGCACGACAGCGGCCTGATGGTCGATTTCCCGCGCCGATGAGCCGGCGGACGCCAAACCCGTACGCCTCTGTAAGAGACGCGCACGCTGCAAAGCAGGTGCGGGGCGCGAGGGTCAAGAAGCTACCGCGTCGCTCGCGCGACCTGCCAACCCTCTCGGGCGCGATGGGCGCGATGGGCGCACCACGCACCTTGACGTACGCCACACAGCACCGGGCACCGCCACAACGCGGCAGCGCGGCAGCGCGGCCTGACCACACCGGTCACGTCATCCTGCTGGCTGGCCTGCGTGTCGTGGGAGTAGCAGGGATGCATGTTTGCACCAACGGAAGGTCCTCGTCAGCGTGCGGCTGACGATCTCCTCGAGGAACGCCATCTCGGTCGCACCAACCGTCGGCAGCGAGCTACCGCGAGCTCGAATCGGTCTGCCCCGGCATCGGCGTCGGTGTGGGCATCGGCGTCGGTGTGGGCCGTACCACCCGATAGGCACCCAGCGTCCACTCCCATCGACCTTCGCTCCAGTCCGCCACGCGCAACGGAGAGTCGTCGCAGGTGGCGACGATGGCCGACGGGCGACCCGAGCCGGTCGAGACGAAACGAACACCTGCGACCCCGTACACGTGCGAGCCGTCGTGGCATCCGCCGATCGCCGACAGCGGGACCAAGCGGCCACGACCCCGCACGCCCCACAGGCTCCAGGACGCGCCACCTGCCGAGTCGACCTCGATCAAGATCTCCTGGAAGCTGTCGCGGTTTACGTCCGAGACACGCATCGTGGTGATGGTCTGACCAGCACCACCCCGCCCGGTCGCAAGCACCTCAAATCCCGTCGCGCCCCACCACGCCACCTCAAGGATGGCGACGCCCCCGACCAACCCGGCCAACAGCACCTCGGGCTCGCCGTCGCGGTCAAGATCTACCGCGACATGCTCGATCGTGGCAGCCCCGTTGATGCGATGCATCGCGATGAAGCTCGCGATGTCAGCCGGAGACGGTGTGGCGGCCCTCGGCTCGACGTCCGCCGTGACCGTTTCGGCATCGGTCGGTGACGGCAACGGGGTCGGTCCACCGGTCGGCGCTGGCGTCACAGGCGCGGTAACCGCAGCGGACGCAGTCTGTTCTGTCACCGCAACGGCAACGGCGGTCGGTAGAGCAGGTGTCGGGTCGATCCCACAGGCCGACAGGCCAAGCGCCACCAACAGCACCGGGACGACCAGACTGGGTGAGCACCGGCGTGGGCCGCGCCGACTCACGATGCGCCTGCGAGGAGCCGAAGGCGGTCCCCTTCGAGCACCGCCTCACCCAGCAGCACGAGGTGGTCAAACCCGGCCAGTGTCGATGCCGTAGCGGCCGGCCACACCACCGGCGGGTACGCGGCGTACAGCACGGCCACCACCTCGTCAGCAGTCGCTGGCCTGCGACGCACCACATCGCGAATCTGACCAAGGCGGAACGCGCGGTGCGCAAGATGGAATCGGAGCACCGCGGCAGGGTCCTGTGTCATATGTGGACCGTGGCCGGGCAGCAGCGCCGCCGGACCGAGGTCGAGCAGCCGACGGAGGCTGTCGAGGTACTGCGTGAGCGTGCCGTCTGGATGCGCCACAACCGTCGTGCCACGCCCCAAGATGTGGTCGCCGGTGCACACCGACCCAGTGGGCAACCGCAGCGATATCGAGTCCTGCGTGTGCCCGGGCGTCTCGATGACCCGGATACGCAGCTCATCGACCGCCAGCTGGTCACCGGCCGCCACCACACGACCGTCGGGCCCGGCCACCTCCGCGCTGGCTGCGATCACCGGCACCGCCCAGGAACGGGCCCACGCTGCTGCCGCCGCCGCGTGATCGGCGTGGTGATGGGTCACCACCACGCCGACGATTGAGAGGTCGCGTTCAGCGATCAAAGCATCCACAGCCCGCCGGTGAGCCGGATCATCGGGGCCCGGGTCCAGGACCAGCGCAGCGCGGCCGACGCCGGCGTCGATGACGTAGGTGTTGGTGCCGTCGAGGGTCATCGGCGACGCGTTGGGCGCGATGACACGGCTCGCGACCTCGTCCACCCGGGCCACCGTCGGCATGCTGCCGAAGGCAGGCGGGTCGAGGCGTGGGTCGACCGGCGCGTCTGCCATCGCAGCCTCCTCAAGAGTGGGCGCTGAGGGTAGGTCGACCGCGTCAGTCGAGCTCGGACAGCCAGCTCGCAACGGCCATCCCGATCGTGTCGGCGCTGTCCTCCTGCACGAAGTGGATGCCGTCGATCGGCACCTCGGTCACGGCCGGCCAACGTCGGATCCGCTCGCCGTACACCTGCGTGAGGAAGCCAGGTGTCGCGGCCAGATGCAGCTTGGGTACGTCGCTGGTGCCTAGCCACGCCTCGTACGCACCGACGATCTCGGCCACGTCACTCGGTTCTCCATCAAACGGAATCTGCCGCGGCCAGGTCAGCGTGGGCCGTCGGTCCTCGCCCGGTGTCAGGTACGGCGCCCGGTACGCAGCCTCGACGGCCGGCGGGATGTCGCCTAACACCGACGAAGGCAAGATCCGCTCAACGAACACGTTCTTGTGTAAGACGATCGACTCACCGGCGTCCGACCGCATCGCCGCGAAGATGTCGCGCGCCTGCTCGGGCCAGTCCGCCAGCGACACCAGCCCGCACACCGTCTCGGTGAACGCGATTCCCCGGACGTCGTCGGCGTGGTTGCGTGCCCAGTCGAACCCGAGGCCGCCGCCCCAGTCGTGCAGCACCAGCGTCACGTTCGACGTAACTCCCAGCTGCGCCAGCAGCGCCCACAGGTACCGGCGGTGCTCGACGAACCGATACCGGTCATCGCCGGTCCCAGGAAGCTTGGCAGACTCGCCCATCCCGACCAGGTCGGGCACGACGACCCTGCCGAGCCCGGCCAGGTGTGGCACGACGTCGCGCCACAGCAGCTTGGACGTTGGGTTGCCGTGCAGCAGCACGATCGGATCGCCCTCACCCTCGTCCCAGTACGCCATCGTGGTGCCGAGCACGTCGGCGAATCGCGTTGTGAACGGGGTCGGGCCGGCGGCCTCGGGACAGGGGCTGATTCTCACGGTCACTCCGATTCTGTATCTACGCGTGATTCTGCATCGAGATCTGCATCGGTCCCAACGCGGCGGCGTTCCCAACGACGAACCAGGCCTGCGGCGACCAGCCCGGCACCGAGCGAGAGCCCGAGCAAGCCGGGCACCGTGAGCCGCAGGCCCAGCAGCGGCGGTTGGGTCCCGACCCACGCCGTGAGAACATCGACGTCATGCCGCACGCCGTCGACCATGATCGGCACGACGAACCCGATGGTGGCGTCACCCCGGCTACGCGGCACGACCTGCCCGTTCGCGCCACGCGTGTCAAGCCACGTCGCCGTCGGCGCACCATCGAGCTTCATCATCCAGACTGGGTCAGCATCCGCGTCGGTCACGACGGCGCCGACGGTCTCGCCTGGATCCAGCCGGGCGTGCTCGCCCCAGGTCGGCGACGCGGCGTTGACCTCGAAACCGGCCGCGGTCAGCCGGATCATCGGTTCGTCCTGTCGCCCGAGGACGATGACCTCCTCAGCAGCGAGCCGCTGGATGACGAACACCGGGACCGGGCCCGAGACAGCCGTGAGCCGCGCCGCACCGATGTCCGGCGAGGATGTCAGGGTTGTGCCCCACCGCCCCTGCAGGTCGCTCTCGACGAGGTCGCCCTCGATCTGGTCAAACACGCCGTCCACGACGACCGGGATGGTCCAGCCGTGGTCGTCGGCGGCGGTCACGCGGGGTAACAGGTCGGTGTCGAACCACTCCCACGTCGAGCTGGCTGCGATCTGAGTCCAGCCCGTCGCGGCATCCGTCGGCGGGTCGATCCCGCGACCGCTGGCATCCAGCGACTCGTACCACCGACGGACAGTGAGGTCGGCGAGCACACCAGCCGACGAGATCTGCAGCCACGCTCGGCCAGAGTCGTCAGCCACCGTGAAGACATCATCGGACGTGTTGGTCACCCGGATCCGGGGAGAGAAGGCAACGACGCCCTTGACCTCGAGGCCGCTGATCCCGGACGGGACCCGCTCGACCACCGGCTGCGGGACGATGCCTCCGTGGGCCAGCGCCGGCAGGACGGCGAGCAGGAGCAGGACGAGCGTCGACGCGAGGACCGCACCCAGTTGGGTGCGGTGGTCGCGGAGCGAGGTAAAGGTCAGCACGCCTTTAAGGTACGCCGGCCGGCCAGCCGCGCGGGGGCCTTCAGACAGCGGAACGGCGACCCCTCCCAAGGTCGCCGTTCCAAGCCCCTCCCGCAATGAGACGGCTCCCGCTCCGTCTCATGCTCCAAGGCTGACGCGATGCTACAGCTGTGCGCTGTCCGCGCCAAGGGTTTGCGTTGGGCGCTTCGGGGCGACCTCCCGCGGTGCGAGGCCCGCACGCGACCGTCGGGCACGTCAGGCGAACTCGGGCTCCATGCCCGGAAGCTGCACCATCGGAATGTCATCGACAAGCACCAACGTCGGCTGTAACCGCGGGATTGTGCGACCCGGCAACGCGGCCAGGAGCTCGGCGACTGTGCCGTGCTGCGCAAGCTCGCCCAACACCTTGCGCGTCGGGAAGATGATCATGAAACGGCCAGCTTCTCCGTCCGCCAGCGCAGCTTCCGGGCGCAGCCAACGCGCGCTGACTGTCTCGACCTGGTCTGACGTGGCGGTGTCGCGCTGGCCCTCCGGCGCCACTGCCACGAAGAACCGGGTGTCGTAGCGCCGATGCATCCCGTCGGGCGTGACCCACCACGCGAACGGGTGCAACGCATCCAGGTCCAGACGCAGGCCGCGTGCGTGGAGCAGGCCCGCCAGATCACCGCCAGGTCCCCGCGCCGCGAGAGCTGCGCGCGCGGCAACCACATCCGGAGCCATCAGCACGTCAGCCGCAACCGGCCCCTCCGCATCGCCCGCCAGCAGCAGCCCAGCTTCCTCGAAGGACTCACGCGCCGCGCCCACCAGCAGCCCAAGAGCACCCCGTGCGTCAGTCCCGAAGATCGCCGCGATGTGCGCAAGGTCACCGCCCGAACGCAACGTGTCAGACAGGTCTCGATCTGCTTGCTCAACCCGGCCGCCCGGGAACACAAGGGCGCCACCCACGAAGTCGGTCTCGACGTGTCGTTCCTGCAACAACACCTGCAGCCCCTGCGGATGGTCGCGCACCACCATCACCGTGGCGGCGTCGACCGCGGGCCGGCTCTCGCCAACGATGCTGCCGACCCTGTTGCTGACCATGCCGCGCCTCCCGGGCTGCCGAGGAACTGCAGCGTACGGTCAGCATGTCACCGAGCCTGCCCCCGGAGGTGTCGTCGTGACTGACCTGGCGGCCGCCCCGAAGGCGGCCCTGCGCCGCGCGTCCGTTGATCGCAACCCCGAGCTGGATATGGCTCGGGGGGCTGCCATCGTGGCCGCAGCGCTCGTGTTGTTCGCGCCCGACCCGACAGTGCTGCCGACATGGCTTGGCGCATCCAGCTGGCATGGCGCATCCATCGCGGACCTGCTGCCGGCATCCTTCGCCTGCCTGGCTGGTGTCGCGATCGCGCATCAGGCTCGGGCGCGAAGCGACCGCTCGTGGGCGTGGTGGCTCGGCCGGATGGCGCGCCGACTGCTCGTGCTGGTGGGCCTCGGCGTGCTGTTGGTGTGGCTGACGTCGGCACCGTCGCTGCCCGTAGACCCTGGGACGCTTCGGTGGACCGATGACCTCGTCCGGATCGGTGTCGCAACCGTCATCGCAATCCCACTTGTCCGGCTTCCCCGCTGGGGCGCGGTGGCGATCGCAACCTTGCTGCTCGTCGGCCACAGCGCGCTCACGCTCAGCGCAGGCCCAGAGCTGATGCCTGCGTCCAACGGCTTGATCGGGCTCGACCAGCGACTGCTCGGGCTCGGACATGCGTTGGTCCCGGTTGACCCGAACGGCGTCACCGCGCTTGCCCCGACGCTGGTCGCGCTGCTGATCGGATTCTGGATCGGCGAGTGGATCGACGACCGCCCCCGCGGCGCCGCAACCGGCAGCGTGCTGCTCCTGCTGGGCGCATGGGCCGGTGTCGTGGCGTGGTCGTGGAATCAGGTAATGCCGGCGAACGCGACGCTGTGGACCGGTCCAATCATCGCCGGTGGCGTCGCGATGACCCTGCTGCTGCTCAGCCTGGGCCACCTGGGGACCCGATGGAGCTGGACGGACCGAGCCGTGGCCACGCTGGCATCCCTCGGACGGGGCGCCTTGCCCTCCTGGATCGCCCTCGTCCTGCTCGGCGCCGTCGTTGCGCCGACCACCCCGTTGCGCTGGTTCGTAGCTGACGGCTTGGGTTCGCTGATCACGCCGTTCGGTGCAAGCCTGGTGGTCAGCTTGGTCGTGGTCTACGGCCTGCTCCGACTGAGTGACCTGCTGCAGTCGCGCAACCTGAATCTCCGCGCCTAACGCCACGAGGCCCGCGGCATCAGCCGTGGACCTCGTGGGACACGCAGCGCAGCGGTCGCGGCGTCAGCCGCGAATCTCGAGGATGGCCTCAATCTCGACCGGCGAGTCGAGCGGGAGGCACGGGACGCCAACCGCCGAGCGAGCGTGGCGGCCGTCTTCACCAAGAACCTCTGCCATCAGCTCGGATGCGCCGTTGGCCACCAGGTGCTGCGACGTGAAATCTGGGGTCGATGCGACGAAGCAGGTCAGCTTCACGACGCGCACCCGCGCGAGGTCGCCGGCAGCGGCCTGCGCGACGGCAAGAATGTTCACAGCGCACTGACGCGCCAGCTTCTCGGCCTCGGCGACCGTGACGTCGGCGCCGACCTTGCCAGTCATCGGAAGCTTGCCGTCGACCATCGGCAGCTGGCCGGCGGTGTGAATGAACGATCCAGCTGCGGCCCACGGCTTGTACGAGGCCGCTGGCGCCGGGGCGTCCGGCAGCGTGAGCCCCATGGCCTCAAGGCGTGCGATAGGCGTTGTCATCTTCAGGCCTCCTTGGAACGCTTGAAGTACGCAACGGCAGCCGTCTCGAGGACCAGCTCGTAACCCATGCCATGCCACTGCCCGAGGATGACCTCGCGAGCAGCCGGGATCATGGGCACAGTCGCATACTCCCATACGAGGACTGGGCCAGCCCCCTCGGGGCGGCGCAGCTCAGCTGTTTCTCCGTCGACTCCGACGAGCTCCCAGCCCTGCCGGCCGTGGTCGTTGAGCATCGCCTGCAGGGCGTGGTTAATCAGCGGCGCTTGCATCGTTTCGTAGGTGGTGTCACTCACGCGTCGGCCCCTGCGTCGGTGTTGGTGTTGGTGTCGGTGTCGGTGGTGGTGTCTGCATCTGAAGTCTCGGGCGCGATGCCCTTCGACATGGGCGGTGGTGCGATCTCGTCGCCCTCCGGGTCGAAGGACTCGACCAGCAGCACCGCACCATCGACGCCGTGGACTCGGACTGGCTTGCCGACCTTCAGCCGCTTCGGCCCATCGGAGTCGGTCCACCGGGCCCGCCACAAGGCACCATCGACGTACACATGGCCCTCCGGGTTGAGCACCGAGCGGACCAGTCCGGGGCGCCCGATCAGCTGCTCGACGGACAGACCCTCAGGCCCGGCCTGCGCTCGCAGCACCACGGTCATGATGACAACGAAGAACAGCCCCGCCGAGAAGGTGGCCGTGCCCGCAAGCCACGGATTCACGCGGATGACATCGCTGTCATAGAAGAACAGCGATCCCACAAGGAAGGCCGCGGTGGCCGCAGCTGTCAGCAGCCCCAGCTTCGCGAGCGCCGTATCCACGCCGTACAGCAGCATGGCGCCAACGACCAACAGCACGCCCCACCACGTGACGGGCAGCACCGTCAGGCCGAACACGGCGATGGCGAGGGTGACGAGCCCGGCGAAGCCAGCGACACCGAAGCCCGGCTGGAATGTTTCGAACGCGAGCATTCCGAGGCCTGCGATCAGCAGCACGTAGATAAACGCGGGCGTCGTCGCCGAGTGCAGCAGACGACCTAGAACGCCAAGCGAGTGGAATCGGACGTTGACCTCGTCACGCGTCAGCGACAGCGTCGTGACCTCACCGTCCGGCGATGTGACCTCGACCCCATCCAGCTCAACAAGCAGCGGCTCCAGCTCGGGCACCAACAGATCGAACGCATCGGTCGTGTCCGCGTACTGCTCGCCGCGGAAAAGCGTGATCCCGTCGGTGGCGAGGCTCGCGGCGGCGGGCCACGTTCGCGTCAGCTCGGCCAACAACGGTTCGCTGAGGAAGTCAACCCCGATTCGATCGCCCACCTCAATGGGCAGGTACGGACCCAGCAGCGCGTCAGGCGAGGCAGCGCGCACGTCCGCGGCCGCGAGCAGGCGGTACGCACCGCCGGCGATGGACCGGTCGGTGCTGATCGGCTTCACGAACACGACCACGGGGACCGGGCTGTCCTCAATCGCCTGCGCGAGCGCAGCGGTGTCGACACCAACAACGCCCGGGAAGCTGATCTGCAACACGATCAGCGAGCTCTCACGCGCGGCAGCTGACGCCAGCAGATTCAAGATGGCGCGCTCCGTCGGCGGATCGAGATAGCCGTGGACCGGCAATATCTCGACGACGACGCCGCCCGTCGCTCCATCGTCTGAGGACGTGGTCGCAAAGGCAGTCGGAGCGAGCGCTAACAGCAGCCCCGCAACGAGCAGCAGGAGCGCGACGAAGCGACGCGGGCGGAGGGGGAGCGCGGTGGTGTTCAACATGGCGCCAGAAGATACCGACGGGGGCGCATCGCCCGTTACGTGCGACCGGCCGACGCACGCCCATCAGACTGCGGCCGAAGCCCGTGGGAGCGGACCGGACCGCGTGCCAGAGCGGTGCGCGGTCCGAGACGTAACCTCTCCCGGCACCGTATGACCGAGGAGCGACGTGGCCCCCACCACCGAACCGACCACCGGACCTGCCAGCGCACCGTCAGCCGGCGCGACGCCAGGCGCGGTGCTGGACGACCTGATCGGATCGAATCTCGTCATCGTCACGGGCAAGGGTGGCGTCGGGAAGACGACGGTCGCTGCGACGTTGGCGTTGGCTGGCGCGGCCTCGGGCCGACGCACGCTGCTGGTCGAGGTTGAAGGGCGCCAATCGTCTTCGCAGCTGTTCGGCACCCAGCCCTGGGACTACCGCGAGCGTGAGTTCCGACCGTCACTGCACGGCGCGTCACTCGATCCGGCCGAGGCTGTCTACGAGTACCTGGAGCTGTTCTACGGGCTCAAGCGCATCCAGTGGGTGATGGAGAAGTCCAACGCCATCGACTTCGTGACCGCAGCGGCCCCGGGCCTGCGCGACCTGCTGCTCATCGGCAAGGTTTACGAGGTTGAGTCACGCCGCGGAGACGATGGGCGACGCACCTACGACCTGATCGTGGTCGACGCACCTCCGACCGGCCGAATCGTGTCGTTCCTGCAGGCCCCCGAGGGGGTCACTGAGATCGTGCGCGTCGGCCCCATCAAACGGCAAGCGGGGCAGGTCCGCGCAATGCTCAACGACCCGGTTCGCACCCGCGCGGTCGTGGTGTCCCTGCTGGAGGAGATGCCGGTCCAAGAGACCGTCGAAGCCGTGGCGCAGCTTGAGGCAGCCGGCATCGAGGTGGGTCCGGTGATCGCGAACATGGTCACCGTCCCACGCCTTTCTGCCAGCCAGTCAGCGGAGGTGCATCGCGGCGGCGCGGACGCTCTGGTTGCGACCGCTGGTGACCAGCTCAGCCTGCCCGCAGCCACCGACGCCGTCTCGCTCGCCACGCACCACACCGAGCGGCTAGCGCTGCAAGCCGAGCTGCGCTCGGATCTCGAGACCCGCACCAGCAAGCCCGTGCTCGAGCTTCCGATGCTCTCCAACCCCCGGTTCGGAGCCAACGAGCTGGAACTGCTGGCCGACGCGCTCGCGGTGCAGGTCGGGGCGCCCGGTCCCCGCGTCGCCGAGATCCCGGGCTGGACCGAGCGCACCGCGCTGTTGGGGGGTGACGCGTGACTCCCCTCGACGAGGCACGGACGGTGTCCCTGGCCGACGCGATCCGTGACGCCCATGTGCTGGTCACGACCGGCGCAGGCGGCGTCGGCAAAACCACCACAGCCGCTGCGATCGGACTCGCCGGCGCGCAGGCTGGCCGCCGAGTGCTGGTTATGACTATCGACCCGGCCCGTCGGCTGGCGCAGTCGATGGGGCTCGAGAGTCTGCAAAGCACGCCGCAGGACATCGAGGTCGGCGACGCGCCCGGCTCGCTGCAGGCAATGATGCTGGATATGCAGTCGACGTTCGACGCCCTCATCGATACGCACGCAGCGACCCCAGCCCGTGCGCAGGCCATCAAAGCCAACCGGATCTACAAGACTCTCTCGACATCGCTCTCGGGCACGCACGAGTACATGGCGATGGAGAAGCTCCACGAGCTGCATCTGGCAGGTGACCACGACCTGCTCGTGATCGACACGCCACCGACACGCAGCGCGCTGGACTTCCTCGATGCACCGCAACGCATGACATCGTTCCTTGAGGGCCGGCTGCTCAACGCGTTGCTCAAGCCGGCCGTCGCAACCGGGAAGGGCTACCTGCGCTTCGTGGGCGCCGGCGCCACGGCTTTGATGCGGGTTGCCGGCAAGGTCACAGGGATGGATCTGCTCCAAGACCTCGCTGACTTCTTCTCGAACTTCGAGGGGATGTACGAAGGATTCAAGCAACGCGCCGACGAGGTGCTGGTGCTGCTGCGTCAGCCGACATCGATGTTCGTCGTTGTTGCGTCCCCCCAGCCGCCACCGCTGCGCGAGGCCCGGTTCTTCCTTGATCGGCTCGAGCAGGAGGGGCTGCACGCAGCTGGCGTGGTGATCAACCGCATGCACCCAGTCCCGGCTGATGACCCCGACCCTGAGATGCTTCGCCGGCTTGCTGCCGGCATCGAAGACCCGGCAGCGCGGGGCGCCGTCGAGCTGCTGGCCGACACGGCCGCACTGGCGGCACGCGAGCGTCGCGACGTCGACGCTGCCTTGTTCGGCCGTGCGCCTGCTGCGGTCGTGGACGTACCGATGCTGCGACGCGACGTCCACGATCTCGACGGCCTACAGACCGTCGCCGACCACCTGACGGCGAGCGCCGCTGCCAGCACGCCGTAGGCCCAGCACAGCTCTCCCGACCCGCCCCCGGCAGATAACACCCCGGCAGATAACACCCCGGGAGATAACACCCCGGGAGATAACACCCCGGGACGCACCGCGAAGGGGAGTCAGACTCGAGGAGTAACCCAGAGGCTCAGCGAACGGCTTCGGCGACACGACGCCGGGCGTAGGCCCGGCGCTGACGCTCGGTCAGCCCACCCCATACACCAACCTCGATGTCCTCGTCCACGGCGTAGTCGAGGCATTCCTGGCGCACAGGGCACCGTTGACACACGCGGATCGCCGACTTCGCCTGCTGGAGGCTGCGCACGAAGAACTGCTCAGGGTCTAGTCCGCGGCAACGCGCGCGGCCGTTCCAAGCGGTCGTCTGGTCGTCCATGGTGTGGCTCCCATCACCATCTACGAGCCACGGAGGTGGCCGGTGGGGGCACTATAGACACCCACGTCGCGAGAACTGCTGACTATTTTTTACCATGTTGTTACCGTCATATTTAACTAGTTATTGTCAACGTAGGACCGTGCGTACACGGTTCGCCACGGTAAGTGGCCAATCAGCCTCGCGGCCGGCCGTTGTACGTTGCCCGCTCCCGCTCGATGGGGGAACCTTTACGGACGGTTTCCCGTTGGTGCGCTTCCGCACCCTCCCACCGCCTCGGAGGCTCCGTGCAGCGTCTCGTGCAGCGATCTACCGGACTCGTCGTCCGACTCATCCTTCTTGCCGTGATCGCGTCTGCCACGGCCGGTCTGGTGTCCGTGTTGGTGCTGCCGGCCGCCGTCTTCGCCACGCAAGCTGTTGAGACCGTCGAGCGGGATGTCTTCGATGTCCCGCCGCTGCCCAGCGCTGAACGCCTTATCGAGAACTCTTTCCTGTACGCGGCGGACGGGAGCGAGATCGCCGAGATCTCGTTCAACGAGTCGCGCCTCGTTGTCTCGCTTGATGTGATCCCCGAGGATCTGATCAACGCTGTCATCGCGACAGAGGACACATCCTTCTGGACCCACGACGGGGTGAACCTGGAGTCCATCGCACGCGCCGCCGTCGGCAACGTCATCGCCGGCGAGATCCAGTCCGGCGCCTCGACCATCACCCAGCAGTTCGTGAAAAACACATACATCGACCAAGACCGACGCAGCGAGCAGAGCTACGACCGCAAGCTGCAAGAGGCCCTGTGGGCTGTCCAGATCGAGCAGCGTCTGTCCAAGGAGGAGATCCTCGAGGGTTACCTCAACCGGATCCCGCTCGGTCAGGGCGTGTACGGCGTCGGCAAGGCGTCCGAGCGCTACTTCTCGGTGCCGGTGCAGGACCTCAGCCTCGGCCAAGCCGCGACAATCGCCGCGATGATCCGCTCACCCGAGGGCAACAACCCGCTCACCAACCCGGACAACGCCCGCGCGCGACGCGACATCGTGCTCTCGCAGATGGCGTCCGAAGGCTTCGTATCCTCCGATCAAGCCGGGGCCATCATCGGCACCGCGCTCGAGCTGAACCCACGCGACCCTGCTGCCACCAGCGAGCCGTGGTGGGTGGACTTCGTGACCCGGCAGCTTTACAAGCAGGCCGCGGCGGACACGATGGGCATCCCGCAGGACCTCCTCGACGCCCTCGGGGCCACCGAAGAGGATCGAATCACCTCGGTGTTCCAGACCGGCCTGCGCATCCACACCACCTTAGATCCCATGCGCCAGGCCGCAGCGATCGCAGCGATCACCGACAACCTCACGTACGACGGCGAACCGCGCGAGGAGATCGCGCGCGAGCCGTTCGGTGGGCTCGTGTCGGTCGTGCCCGGTGACGGCGCGATCACCACCATGGCGATCGGTCCGGTCGAGTACGGCAGCTGCAGCGAGCCGGTCGGGTTCGATGCTGAGGGACGGGCGCTGTGTGACCTGACGAAGTTCAACCCGCTCGTTCCTGGTGACGCCGGTTCGACACGCACCGGCCGCCAGCCGGGGTCCGCGTTCAAGCCGATCTTGATCACGGCAGCGCTCGAGTCCGGCTTCCCACCGGGATGGACCGCCGACGCCCGCTCGGGCCAGCTCATCGAAGGACCCGCCGGCTGCTCGAATCAGGAAGCGTGGCGCCCCAACAACTTCGGCGGCGGTGGCGACTACCTCGACATGTACAGCGGGGTCAAGGCGTCCTCAAACGTCTTTCACGCGCAGCTTATTAGTGAAGTTGGACCGGCCAAGGTCATCGACACGGCGTACCGGCTCGGCATCTTCGCAAGCGAGATCAAGTATGCCTGCGCCATCGCGCTCGGATCTGGCGAGGTGTTCCCGCTCGAGATGGCCACGGCCTACGCCACGATCGCAGCCCGCGGCATGTTCTGTCAGCCGTACGCGATCAGCCGCATCGAGACCCGTGCCGGAAAGCTGTTGTACGAACACACGCCGGACTGCGCGCAGACCGTCGACCGAGAGGTTGCCGACCGGGTCATCGACATCATGCGCGGCCCAGTGACGTCCGGGGGTACCGCCCCACAGATAACCGGCCAGCTGAGCCCGCACCCGGTTCGCGGCAAGACGGGCACGACACAGGACTACCGCGACGCATGGTTCGTCGGCTATGTCCCGCAGCTCGCAACGGCTGCATGGATCGGTTACCCAAACGGTACGACCACGTTTAGCTGCGAGCTGAACCCCGAGCAGTGCGCGCGGGTGAGCAATCAATGCTTCGAGGTCAACGAGGCCGCCAACACTCGCGGATGCGTCGAGACGCGCTTCCTCACAGCCCAGACGATCGGCGGCCAGTACCGGAGCCGCGTGTTCGGTGGCACGATCCCCGCCCCTATGTGGTCGCAGTACATGCAGGCCGCCCTCGTGGACGTCCAACCCGGCCGGTTCCGCTCGCCTGGACCCCAACGGTCCGTAACGGTCCCGGACCTGTCCGAGGTGCTGTCGACCGCAGAGATGCGCGAGCTCGTGGAGGCCGTCGGCCTGCGCCTGTTTGTGCTGCAGGTCGAGGACTTCCGCACCGAGAACACGTACCTGCGCCAGCTCCCCCTGCAAGATGAACGCGTCTCCGCAGGCAGCGCTGTCATCGTCGAGCTCTCGGATGCTGCCGGCCCGCAGCCGCTCGTGCCCAACTTCGTGGGCATGACAGTCGCCTTGGCCACCAACATCGCGCTGGAGTCCGGCTTCGCGCTGGTCAAAAGCGGCCGCACGAGCATCAACGAGTCCGACCAAGACATCGTGCTCGAGCAATCCATCACTGCCGGAGACCCGTACAACCCCGACGAGCTTCCGAA
>JBLFZR010000020.1:0-18684 GCA_047610595.1 Nitriliruptoraceae bacterium
GCAACGAAAGCGATGCCCACCGCCAGCAGCAGGTTCGCGTCGTTGATCAGTGCCGGGACGCTCTCGAACACGTCTCACTCCTGCGGTCGTGGCCTGCGGTGGTGGCCTGCGGTGGTGGCCTGCGGTGGTGGCCTGCGGTGCGTGATGGCTGATGCACCTAGCAACGTACGGGGATGCCCGAGGTTCCGACGCGGTGGGCCCAGGCCGCGTACGGAGACCGGGTCAGGGCACCGTGATGACCTCTTGCGCCAGCCGCTTGGCGGCAAGCGTGACCTCCAACGTGTCCGTAATCCCGAACAAACGGATCGCGACACGACCCTCAGCGTCCAACAGGATGGTCGTAGGAATCGACCGAGGACCGACCGAACCGAACCGTGCTGCAAACGAGACATCCGGGTCGAACAGCGACGGGTACGCCACCGCGAACTCGCGTTCGTGCGCCAGCGCGTTCGGCTCGGTGTCGTCGATGTTGACGCCGATAAACGTCACCGGCTCCTCTTCGAGTCGCAGACGGGCCTCGTTGAGGTCCGGCTGCTCCGCTCGGCACGGAGCGCACCACGACGCCCAGAAATTCACGACTACGACCTGCCCACGGAGCTCACCAAGGGACATCGTCCGCCCGTCGCCACCGACGACGTTCACCTCTAAGTCAAGCGGTGCTGCGATGCGGTCCTCCGGGGCCGGCAGTGTCACCCCAACCCGAACGCCCGGGATCACCTCGCCGGCAGACGACGCTGCGGTGCACCCGGCAAGGATCGCAGACGCCAACGCCCCAGCAAAAAGTGCTAGGGCGCGGGGTCGGCGCCCCGCGGGGGGGCGTCGGAGATCGGTCACTGGTAGATCGGAACCTGGATGTCCATGGCTTCCTCGACCACGAGCTCCTGGCGCTTCTCGCGCTGCTCGATGCGGTCCAGGAGGAACAAACAGATCAGGAACCCGAACAGGGACACGAGCGTCCAGACCGCCGACGGCAGCCACAGGGCACCAGGGTCCTTAAAAGCGAACCACTCGGTCGTCAGCACGTCCACGCGGTCACCGACGAGGCCCGTCTCGCCGTCCTCAAACACTGCGAACGTCGTCAACGAAGCTGCGGCGACACGCTGACCGTTATCAAGACCGACGAAGATCTGTTTGTGCGGCTGACCGTCATCACCGATCGCTTCGGTGGGCTCCGTGACCCAGTCCACGAACCGTTGACCCGCAGGTGCTGGCGGTGTGTTCTCGGTGAGCACGGTACGCAGCGAGGCGCCGATCTCGAGGCCACCGCCATCAGATCGCGGCATGAACTGCGCGATCATCAGCTGTGAGACCGAGTCGAGGTCACCGGTGATGTTGGCTGCCATCGGCTGCTCGGGGTCGTCGTACCCGGTGAAGTCGCGAACCGTCTGGAACTCGCCGAGCTCGATGAGGCCGGCCTCGGCATGGAATGACTCCCACATCGTGAAGGCCTCGGACCGAGCCGAGCCGTCCTCAAACGGGAACCACTTCGGCTGATACTCATCCGCGGCCTGACCGGGGAAGTTCTGCAGACCAGTGGCGACGGGTGTACCGGGCGCACCAAACCACCAGAACACCCCGATGAAGGCCGTGAACCCGAACGCGGCGGTGCCGTAAATCAGGGCTCCCTTGCGCCAGCCGTAGTTGGACCACAGCAGCAGGAACACCGCACCACAGAAGATGACGATGGCGAGCGGGACGGCGATCTTGGACGCGAGGTGGTCGGGGGAGAGACCCTCGACACCTTCGGTGGCTAGGACGATCAAGTCAGTGACGCGCATGGTCAGCCCTCGGCAGTGGTGGCGGTGGTGGCGGCGTCGCTCGGCTGAGGGACGCGGCCTTGCTGGCCGATAAGACCGGTCAGACCAGCCTCTTCAACCGTTACTTGGATGGACGCGAGATAGTCGAGCAACACCTCAAGCGCGTCCTCCGTGAGGACGTTGGCGAAGGACGGCATCAGGGCGCCGGTGGGCACGTAGAGACCGTTGTTGAGGATGTAGCGAACAGCCAGGCGGGCCTGCTCGGTGCTTGCCGCAACAGCGGCGGCATCTTCGCCGCTGTTGCCGCCAAACTGATCGAACATGATGCGCAGGTTCGGTCCGATTCGACCGTTCGCATCAGCACCGTGACAGCGTGCACAGTTGTTCTGATAAAGATCTTCACCGGACTGGCCCACGAACGCCTGCGCATCAGGCGCGACGAGCTCACCCGTCTGAATCGCCAGCAAGTAGGTCGTGATGACCTGCAGCTCCTGGTCGTTCATGGGGCCGGAGTAACGCGACCCCCAAGCCGGCATCGGCGAGCCGGGCCGGCCCTGGTCGAGGGTCATGTAGATGAAGCCGTCGAGATCGGACACGATCTCGCTGTCGGCGTAACGGGCCGCGATGTTGTTCAGCTGCGGGGCCGGCCAAGGGGCAGAGACGTTCGGGTCCGGGTGCGGCGCGACGCCCCCCTCGGCGTTGACACCGTGGCAGCTCGTGCAGTTCGCGGCGTACAGCGCTCGACCGAGCTCGATGTCCTCGTTGTAGAACTCGTCCTTCTTCTGCTCGATGCGATCGGGCTCGACGATCCAGTACAGCGGGATGAAGACAGCGATGAACAGCGCGAGAGCGACCGCCCACGACATTGCGCGCTCTAGGCCGGTCGTCTCGAGCTCTTCGTCCGAGTGATACGGGCGCATCGCCAGCGGGATATCGCCGCGCGTCTTGGGCCCGGACGTCTTGCCGGGACCAACTACGACGAAGGCGATCGCAAACAGCGCGAGCAGTCCGATACCGAGCCACACGGCCAAGCTTGCGCCAGACGAGCCAACCGCCTCTGCGGCATCGGTCGCCTCGCCGGTGGCCTCAGTGGCCAGTAGGAGCAGGTTCATCGCGTTGATCCTCGGGGAGATGTCTGTGGCGCCGAAGCGCCGCCGTCAAACGGGGCCAGAGCCCCGGCTCTCACAAGCTGACGCAGTTGGGACCTTCGGGCTGCTGCTGCAGCACGCGGGCGGTACGGGCGGGGCCGGTGATGATCGTGCCGGTGTCGACGACGAAGTTGCCATCACCATCGACCTTCGACGGGAACCGGTCCAGACCGCGCGGGGCCGGACCACCCATCCACTCGCCCCACTTGTTGTACTTGCTGCCGTGACACGGGCACTCGTACCACTGGGACGACTGGCACCACGGAACACGGCAGCCCAGGTGCACGCACTTCTGATACAGAGCCATAAGGCCGGTGGTCTCAGAAAGGATCGCGTGTGCGTCGCCGTAGGACTCGACCGCGCCGGGCAGGGACGGGTCCCACGCCACGACATACATACGGCCTGCCGGGTACTCGAACGGAGCCTTCTCTAGCAGAATCCCGGCGTGGAGATCCGCGGCCAGGACCGGCAGCACGATCTCGCCACCGAAGCCCTCACCGAGCGACGGCCACAGCATTCCGATGAAGCCCACGCCACCGCCCGCAACGGACAGCCCCATGGCGCCGCCCAACGCGTTGCGCAGGAACGTGCGTCGTTCGATGGGCTCACGGGGCGTGCGTTGCTTCGCCTCGGTCGAATCGGTGGCTGCCATGTCGGCCTCCTTCGTGATGGACCCAGAGGTCCGTTGCCGGCACACCCGTCAGGGTGCGCATACGTGTGCGAGTGTCAGAGCTCGAAGAACAGACCGTCGACCCAGGGCCAGACCCAGTTGAAGCCAGGACCTCTGAAGAACGAGCCCGCGAAGACGAACAAGGTCCACATCGTGAGGAACCACGTCATCGCCATCACCGCGAACTTGCGGTTCTCAGGCTTCACCGACGGGTTCTTGTCCACGTACGGGGCGGCACCGAGCAGGATCAGGCCGACACCCGGGAAGGTGACACCAGCGATCATCGGGTGGAAGTAACGCAGCAGCTCCTGGAGACCGAGGAAGTACCACGGCGCCTTGGACGGGTTCGGCGTGACGTTCGGGTTCGCGAGCTCACGGAACGTCGCGTCGATGAAGAAGCTGACGACCAGCAACAGCGCGGTCGAGGCCAACACGGCCACGAACTCGATGATGAGCAGGTGAGGCCAGGTGTAAACCTTGTCTGCCTGCTTGGACTGCACCTGCTGAATGCCGCTCGGCGGGATAAGCGCGAGCATGCGGTGCGTTTGACGCTCGGCCACCGGCACACCGATGGACGCCGGCTCGGCGTTCTGGCCGAGGGAGGCTGCCACACGGGCAGCACGCTCCTCTGGGGTCAGACGCCCACCCGACTCGGCGACGGCCACGGCCGTGCCGCCACCACCGCTGGCGCCGAAGCGTTCCTTGAACGAGGCCTGCGCCGCGCTCCATGAGTCGCCCGCGATCGGACCGATGGTCTGACCGTCGGCGACCTTGGCGGCGCGCACGAAGGCGGCTTTTGCCTTCGCTCGCGCGACGCGCTCGGACGTGCCGGCCGCCGTCAGGCGGTCGAAAGTGGCCTGATCGACCTGAACCTCTTCAGACATCGTTTCCTCCTCGGTATGAGGTGGGTGGCGCCGTCAGGCACCGGAGGGCGACGAGCTCGGTTAGAGCGGGCCGGAGATACCGCCGTCCTTGCGGATGCGCCAGAAGTGCACCGCGAGGAAGATGACTGTGACGAAGGGCAGGAACAAGACGTGCAACGTGTACCAACGCAGCAGCGTCGGCGGACCGATCTCGACGCCACCAAGCAGCACGAACTGGACCTGTTTACCGAAGATCGGCGTGAAGCCCATCATCTCGGTACCCACGGTGACGGCCCACACAGCCAGCTGGTCCCACGGCAGCAGGTATCCCGTGAAGGACAGCAGCAACGTGAACATCAGCAGCAGCACGCCAACGACCCAGTTGAACTCGCGGGGTGGCTTGTAGGCGCCGTGGTAGAACACGCGGGCCATGTGTAGGAAGACGGTGAACACCATCAGGTGCGCACCCCAGCGATGGGAGTTGCGCACCAGGTTGCCGAACGCAACGTCAGCCTGGATCGAGCGCATATCGAGGTACGCCAGCTCGGCACCAGAGCCGGCAGCCGGGCGGTAGAAGAACATCAAGAAGATGCCCGTGATCGTCAGCAGGACGAACATGAAGAAGCTGAGACCACCGAGGCAGTACGTGTAGGTCAGCTTCAGACCGTGCCGCTTCACCTTCACTGGGTGAAGGTGGTACAGGACGTTGTTCATCGACGCGAGGGCGCGATCACGCGACGTGTCGCGGTAGCCCTTGCGATAGATCGACCCCGGACGGAAGATGGACTTCCACATCACGTTGTCTTGGACTGAGTCCTTGAGGGATGGGCGCTCTGACACGATGCGTCCTCGGTGTGTGCTGGTGGGGCGACCCGGCTGGCGGGTCGGAGCGGGGTCAGGCTGCGCCGTCGGTCCGGCCGAGCCACAAGGCGTCGGTCGGGCAGCGCTCGACGCAGATGGCGCAACGGGTGCACTCAGCGTCGTCGATGATGAAAACGGCCGCCGATTGCTCGGCCAACATCTTGACGTTCTGGTTGTCGGCGTCTGCGATGATGTCCGGGGACATCATGAAGATGCACTCCCACGGGCATACATCCTCGCACGCGCGACACATGATGCAGAGCTCGGCGGTGAGGCCGATATGACGCTTGGGCTTCACACGCTCTTGGAGCCAGCCGGCGTCGACCTGCTTGACGACATACTCGTCAAACATGAGGGGATGCTCACCCTTGTCGGTCTTACCCATGATCTGCCTCCTCTCGTGCGGTCGTGCTGTGAGAATTGCGGGGGGGACGTGCGGTCGATCGCGCTGTCACGCTCGGCGATCAGCGGTAGCCACCGGGGTCTGATTTGACCTCGCCCTCGGCCATGCCGCGGGGGTACTTCGCCTGGATGATCTTTGCTGCCTTGAAGGTGTAGACGAACCCAACGAGGTGGAACAGCACAACGACAGTGTCACGGACCACGAGGTAGAAGTTTGTGTCGAACGTCCGTAGACCGAACCGGTAGCCGGGCTCGAACCACAGGAAGCCTGATGTGGTCGTGTAACCGACCGAGTTCGGGATGATCGTGTCCTGGAGAATCTCCTGCGAGGAGTCCAGGTAGTAGATCCACGCGGATGGGAAGATGCCGTACACCCACCAGCCGATCGACAGCGCGGCGACGACACCCATCGTGGCTGAGACCCACTCGTGCGTGCCGTAGGTGCGCTTGGCGATAAGCAGTGGGACAGCCGTGAGACCGACGCCCCAGATGAGCACGATGACGATGCCCCACCAGCCTTGGCCAAGACCGCTCGGGTCGCCGAACTGGTACAGCGCCTTACCGGCCGCGGGCAGGGCGCCGAAGAAGCCGCCGAACCACTCTGGGATGCCGCCCAACCACTCGGTGGGCGTCACAGTGGTGGTGGTGGCGATCACGTCTTGTCCTCGTCAGCCAACGCGGTGCGTTGATGCCCGTGAGCCTCGCTGTCACCGGTTACATCCGGATCGAGGTCAGCGTCTGCGAGCGTCCGCACGCCCGACGGGGCGTGCTCCCTGCGGACGGTACCAACCGTGACGGATGCCCAACAAACGGCAAGTCGCCCGTGCGGCCAGCGTCAGCCGTCGCGCGTCACCGTGAGCGCTCAACCGTCCACTCCGAGGTGGGTACGCGCGAGCTCCAGCACCAGCTGCTCATCGAGCGGTCCGGTGTGTCGGTACCGCACAACCCCGTCCGCATCGACGAACAGCGTTGTCGGCATCCCACGGTGCCCCAGCTGCACGTAGTAGTCGCCGTTGCTCGCCAGCTGGGGGTACGTCACACCGGTCTCAGCGAGAAAGTTGAGCGCATCCTCCGTCGGGTCCTGACGGTCGATTCCGATGAACCGCACCTGCCCCGCCAGCAGCTCACTGGCAGCCTGAAGTGCAGGCATCTCTTCGACGCAGAACGCGCACCACGTCGCCCAGAAGTTGATCAGCGTGGGCGTCGTGCGCCAGCTGTCGCTGTCGACCATCGCCCCAGGCTCGCCGAGGCGGGCCAGCTCCACCTGCGGCAGCGGCCCCAGCCCCGTCGACGGGTCATACGAGCCCGCAGGCACGCTGGTGCAGCCCGCACCAAGCAGCGCAGCTGTCAGCAGGCCGGCCGCGGCGCGGCGGGCCTGACGGGCGACAACGACAGAGAGTGACGGCATGGCGGTCCAACTCCGACGCCTTGGCCTCGTGTTCCCAACGTCGGTCACGCGATGATCTTGGCGGCAGCCGACGCGGCGTCTGCGATAGAGCGCAGCGCCTCGTCATCCAACGCGACGCTTGGGAACACCACCTCGTAACCGCTGGGGGCGAGGTAGACGCCGTTGTCGAGCATCGCGTGGAAGAAGCGGCCGTACCGCGCGTGGTCCGCGCCGCTGATGGCCTCGAACTCGGTCGGTGCCTCGGCCAACCCGAACATGATTCCCAGCAGGGTCCCGTGGCGTACCACCAACGCGTCGGTGACACCGGCCTCGGCAAAAGCGTCGGTGAAGATCGATGTCAACGCAGCGGCGATGCCGTCCAGCTGCGCGTACACCGCGGGGGTGAGCTCGCCGAGCTGCGCCAGACCGGCGGCCACCGCGACCGGGTTCCCGCTGAGTGTGCCCGCTTGGTAGACCGGCCCGACCGGCGCGAGATAGTCCATCACGTCGGCCCGACCGCCGAACGCTGCGATCGGGAACCCGCCGCCGATCGCCTTGCCCAGCGCCGTCAGGTCCGGCGTCACGCCGTGCATCGCCTGCGCACCACCGCGACCCAGCCGGAAGCCGCTGATCACCTCGTCAAACAGCAGCAGCGCGCCGGTGGCGTCCGCGGCATCGCGCAAGAACGAGAGGAAGCCTGGCGCCGGTGGCACCAGGTTCATGTTCGCGGGAACCGGCTCACACGCAATCATCGCGAGATCCGCGCCGTGCTGGGCGATCGCAGCCTCGACGCTGGCTCGGTCGTTCCACGTGACGATGATCGTGTCGGCCGCCGTCCCGGCGGTCACACCGGGTGTCCCTGGGATCCCGAACGTGGCGACGCCGGACCCGGCCGCAACCAACAGCGAGTCCGAGTGCCCGTGATAGTGCCCCGCGAACTTCAAGATCTTCGCTCGGCCGGTGAAGCCACGGGCGAGGCGAATAGTGCTCATCGTTGCTTCCGTACCGCTGCTGACCAGCCGCACCTTCTCGAGGCTCGGAACCGCCTCCACGAGCTGCTCCGCGAGGAGGATCTCACCCTCGGTCGGCGCACCGAAGGTGCTGCCCTTGCGCATCGCCTCCACGGCCGCGGCGAACACCGGGGCGTTGACATGCCCGAGCGGTAGCGGCCCCCACGAGTTGACGAGGTCGACGTAGCTGTTGCCGTCGGCGTCCTCGATCGTGTTACCAGCCGCACTGGCGATGAACCGCGGCGTCCCTCCCACGGCCCCAAACGCTCGTACCGGCGAGTTCACCCCGCCGGGGATCACCTGGTTCGCCCGCTCGAACAACGCAGCGCTCTTGACGGTCGGACGTGGCGTCGTCATGACAGGCTCCAAACATGGGTCGGTCAGGGACCGAGCAGGATCTTGGGCACGAGCCATAGAGCCTACGAAACAAGCACGTCCCGGACGGACAGCCCCTCGAAGACGAGGTTGTCTGCGTCAGCGCGGGCGGCCGTCAGGCTCGCAACGTCACGGACCGTCCACGCCAGCACCACCCCGCCGCGCGCCCGCCAACGACGGACCGCCGGGTGATCAAGGTGGCCGACGTCGAAGCTGAGCAGATGCGGGAGGCTGCGGCCGTGCAGCGCCAGCCACCCCATCGCAGTGCCGACCACCGCCGGCAGGCGCGGATCCGCCCTCGGCGATGCGGTCTGGGCACGCAGCACGTGTGGCCGGTGCTGCCGAAACCACCGCAGCGAGCCCGGATGGAAGCTGGCCACGTACGCGCGTGACGCGCCGTGGGCCGCGTGCGCGTCCAGCACCTCGGCGACCGGGGGCTCCAGCAGGCCCGCGCCACGACGCTGGTTCTTTAGCTCAACCATCGTGGGCGCCCCGGCCAGCTCGTCGAGCACCTCAGCCAGGGTGGGGATGGTGCTGCCGTCAGCCAGCGGATGATCACCCAACGCTGCCAGCGGCAGCGCACCCACCGCGATGTTCGAGCCGGTCGCGCGCCGCAGGCTCACGTCATGCGTGACGACCGGGACGCCGTCTGCGGTGAGGTGGACATCCAGCTCGACACCGCAGCCGGCATCCCGCGCCGCGGCGAACGCGGCCATTGAGTTCTCGGGTCGCTCGGCGTCCCACAGACCGCGGTGCGCGAGCGGCACCTCGGTGACCCACGAGGGCAGCGGGCTGCTCGGCGGATGGGTCACGACGTCCCGCTCACGACTGCAGCGCGCGCGCAAGGTCGAGCGCGGCGTAGCTCAGCACCTGTCCGGCACCGGCGCGCCGGATGCTCAGCGTGGCCTCTGCCATCGCCCGATCGCCATCGATCCAGCCCCGCTCGGCTGCTGCCTTGATCATCGAGTACTCGCCGGACACGTGATACGCCGCCACCGGCACGTCCACGGCGTTACGGATCTCGCGGATGATGTCGAGGTACGCCAGCGCAGGCTTGACCATCACCACGTCGGCGCCTTGCTCGATGTCAGCGAGCGCCTCGCGGATGGCGACGCGACGGTTGCCCGGGTCTATCTGATGGTCGGCCCGGTCCCCGCCGACCATGCCCGACTCGGCGGCGTCCCGGAACGGCCCGTAGAAGGCGCTGGCGTACTTCGCGGCGTACGCCACGATCGGCACATCACCGGCAGCTGCATCATCGAGTTCGGCGCGGATCGCGGCGACCTGTCCGTCCATCATCCCGCTCGGCGCGATGACGTCGCAGCCCGCGTCGGCGTACACAACGGCCTCGCGGGCGTAGCCCGCGACGGCTGCGTCGTTGATCACCGACCCTCGGGCGTCAAGTGGGCCACAGTGGCCGTGGTCGGTGTACTCACAGCTGCAGACGTCGGCCCAGATCACCGCATCGTCGCCGACCGCGTCCTTGATAGCGCGGGCCGCGGCCGGCACCGGACCGTCGACCGCCCAGCCGCCCGACCCCGTGGCGTCCTTGGCCTCGGGGATGCCGAACAGGATGAACGACTCGACCCCGACGCGCAGCGCGTCGCGCACGAGCGCCACCGCCGACGCGACCGAGTGCTGCGACACGCCAGGCATCGATCCGATGGGCTGCGCGCGGGCCAGCCCCTCCTTGACGAACAGCGGCAGCACCAGGTCGGCTGGGTGCAGCCGCGTCTCGGTGTGCGCGCGCCGTAGCGCCGCCGTGCGGCGAAGCCGGCGGTGCCGGTCGGAGGGAGAAACGTCCACGGGGCTGTCTCGCTGGTCGGCGCACACCCGACGCTACGCGACTCGCTCGACGGGCGTCGCGACCTCAGCGGCGGCGCAGCATCCGGGCCATCGCAGCTGCCGCCGCCGTCAACGTGACGCCGGCGACGGCCAGCTTCGCGGCGTCGGCTGGCGACGGAGGCTCGTCACGCATCGGCCGGGGGCTGACGGCAGGCCGCCGGCGTGCGTCGACGTCCCCGACATCCCCGACGTCCCCGACATCGGGCTCATCGGCATCGGACGCATCGGCACCGCCCGCGGCGACATCGCCACCCGCCCGGATCGGCGGTGCGTCGATGTCGGCGAGGACGGCCGCGAGCTCGGCCCCGTACAGGTACAGCCGGCCCGCAAGGTAGAAGATCAGCAAGATCCCGATGACCCCGCCGATGGCGGCGGACTCACCCCCTTGCTGGGTGGCGCGACTGGTGATGTACGACGTTCCGAACAGCTTCAGCCCAGACCACCCGGTCCCGGCCAACACCGAACCGGGTAGCAGCACGCGCCATGCCGGACCCACACCCGGCGTCAGCAGCCGGTATGCCACCAAGAACAGCGCCACGTCCAGCACCAGCGCGAGACTCAGCAGCGCAACGGAACGGCCGACGCCGGCGATGCCGTTGCCGATGTCCACGCCGGCCGTGCCACCCAACGCGGCACCTGCCAGCGCGATCACGGCGATGACCACGAGCGCCATCAGCTGCTCCAGCCGGGCGCGGACACCGGACGGCCGTGACACCCGAAACACGACGACGCTGGCGGCTTGCGCGATCGCCACCACACGCAACCCACCAAACAGGGCAAGCGCGATACCCCAGCTCAGCAGGCCGCCCGCGGCGTCGGACGCGGACGCGATGAGCTGGCGTAGCTGCTCGCTCTCACCAGCCAGCGCACCGAGCGCCGGCACGGACTGCTGAATGGTCTCGGCCAGGCGCAGCTGCGCCAGCTCATCGCCGCGCAGCAGCAAGCCTCCGACGGCCACGGCCACGGCCACCAGCGGAACGAGCGATAGGAACCCGAAGAAGCCGATGCCTGCCGCCAGTGCGTCGGCAGCGTCAGCGGTGTAGCGCTGCTGCACACGCATCGCGGTGCCGATGACGGGCATGGCCCGCAGACGCTGCAGCACGCGGACTCCTCCGGTTGGACGCGACGATACGAGCGGGCCGGCCCGTCGCCAAAGCGCGTCGAAAGCGCACACGGCTGCGACAAGAGCGCACACAGCGCGCGAAGCTCGTGTTGCGGCATATCCCGAGCAGGAGTCGACTCGTTGCAACGCGAAGGAAGCAAGATCCCCTCACCGACAGCCCTGGAGCTCCACCGTGCGCATCCGCACCCGGAACGTGATGACCGGCCTCGTGCTTGCCGGCCTCGCGTTCGCCCCCTTGACCAACGCCGCCCTGTTCGACGGCCAACGTGGCCACGGCGACAGCAAGGACACGATGATCGCGTCCGAGCTGATCGCACTCAGCCTGACCGAGGTCACCGGCCCGCAGGAATGCCTCGATAACGATAACGACGGCATCGAGGACGGCCTCACGGTCAACGACGTCGACTTCGAGTGCACGAACGTGGATATGCAGTCGTTCATGCCCAACAGCGCGATCTTCGCGTCGCTCAACTCCGACGCCCTGACCGGCGGCGGGGTGTCTGACATCTGGGGCTGGACCTCGCCCGACACCGGCGATGAGTACGTCATCGTTGGCGCCACCAACGGCGCCGCCGCCATCCGCATCACCGACCCGACAGAGCCCGAGTACCTCGGTCACGTGTTCAACACCGGCGCGCAGCTGATCTGGTTCGACATCAAGATCGCAGACGACGTCGCCTACATCGTGAGTGAATCGCTGGCGATGGGCATGAAGATGCTTGATCTGACGCTGCTCGACTCGCTGCTCGCCGTCCCGGCCGGCACGACCGTCCCACTGCCCGTCGTCACTTTCCCGATCGACCTGACGGCGCACAACGTCGTCATCGATGAGGACGCCGACATGCTGTACCTCGTTGGGTCCGGCAACGCCGGCGCCGCGCTCGTCGGCGCCTCCGACAGCCACCCGTGCAACGCGTTCAACCGCGACGTCCTCGACACGCAGGGCCTGTTCGGGTTCGACATCTCGACTCCGATGGTGCCCGTGCTCGTCGGCTGCCACGGCGAGCAGGGCTACGTGCACGACGCGCAGTGCGCCAGCTACGTCGGCCCCGACACCGACTACACCGGCGCGTCCATCTGCGTCACCGCCCACGAGGACGGTGTCGCGTGGGTCGACATGTCCGACCCGGCGACTCCGGTCACGCTGTTCGACACGGCAACGGCCACCAGCTCCGAGGCGCTGTACCCGGGCGTGAAGTACTCGCACCAGGGCTGGATGTCGCAGGATCAGACGCTGTACTTCCACGGTGACGAGCTGGACGAGAAGAACACGCTCGAGACCAAGACCCGCACCTTCGTGTACGACATGACCGACCTGGACGAGGTGAAGCTCGACTTCGTCAACGAGCCGGGCGGCGTCAACATCGACCACAACATGTACACCCACCGGGGGCTGCTGTTCCAGAGCAACTACACGGCCGGACTCCAGATCTTCGACCAGGTACCCGTCGTCGACGATGTGACCGGCGCCAAGTCGCTGACCATGGTCGCCGAGTTCGACGTCTTCCCGGACGTCCAGATCCCCTACGGCGATAACGGCGTGTTCGCCGGCACCTGGTCGAACTACCCGTACTTCAAGTCCGGCACCCTCGCGGTGACCGCCACCACGGACGGCGTGTTCTTCCTCAAGCTGGACCCAGCCGTCGAGGCCGAGTACCCGGTCGCCGACGCTGAGTAACAGCTCGCAGCGCACCACGTTTGACGCCCCGGGCCTTCGCGCCCGGGGCGTCATCCGTTTCGCCCGAGCGCGAACGCCGAGCGCGAACGCCGAGCGCGAACGCCGAGCGCGAACGCCGAGCCTGAACGACTGGGGCACCCCACGCAGGAGTCCGGGCCGCCGTCGTCGAAGTCCACCACACACCTGTAACGACACAGCTGCCCCGACATCTGGAGCCCCGCCCATGCGGACCACCCCGCGCGCTGGCCTCGCTGCCAGCCTCGTCCTGGCCAGCATCGCCTTCGCGCCGCTGACCAACGCCCAGCTGTTCGACGCCGACCGACAGCACCTAAACAAGGCCGACGCCGACAGCTCAGTGGTCGCAGCGGCCTTTGCGCGCGACGCCGGCTCGGCCGCCGCCGCGCTGCCGGGCACTGTGTCGAACCAGCCCTGCGTGAACGGCGTGGCCGGTGTCTTCGCGTGTGACGGCATCGACATGCTGTCGTTCATCCCGCTTGCGTCGTTCGCATCGAGCGACGGCGATGTCGAGGCCTCTGACATCTGGGGGTGGACAGACCCGGTCACCGCCGACGAGATCGTGCTGCTGGGCACGACGGCCGGCACCGCGGTGTTCCGCGTCACCGACCCGGCCGACCCCGAGTACCTCGGCCGCATCGAGAACCCGTCCGATGGGCGCCGCATCTGGCAGGACATCAAGGTGGATGGCAACTTCGCGTACATCGCGTCCGAGTCGTACTACCACGGGATGCTGGTGTTCGACCTGACGTCCTTGCGTCAGCTGGAGGCCACCTCCGACACGACGCTGCAGCTCGCGGCGACCGCCCAGCACGACCCGTACCTCGACAGCCACAACCTGGTGATCAACACCGACCAGCAGATGGCGTACCTCGTGGGATCGCAGACCCAGGACACGTTCGAGCTGTTTGGTGACGTCGTGGGCATCGACGACCCCACCGGTCTCTCACCTGAGACCGAGACCCGATACCGGGCAGACGACTGCGCCGAGGGTCTACACGCCATCGATATCTCGGACCCGACCAACCCGGTGTTCGCTGGCTGCTGGGCTGGTGACGAGTACGTCCACGACGCGCAGTGCACCCGCTACACCGGCGGTGACGTTGACCACCAGGGCAAGGACATCTGCCTCGGGGCGAACGAGGACACGGTGTCTATCGTGGACATGTCGGACCCGGCGAACCCACAGCTGCTCAGCCGCACCACCTACGACGGCGCCGGCTACGTGCACCAAGGCTGGCTTACCGAGGACCAGGGCACGTTCCTGCTCGGTGACGAGGGCGATGAGGGCGACGGCGAGCCGACCCGCACGATGATCTTCGATGTCACCGACCTCGACGACATCCAGCTGATCAACCGCTTCGAGCACGACACCGTCGTGATCGACCACAACCTGTACACGCTCGACGGCCTGGCTTACATGTCCAACTACGAGGCGGGCCTGCGAATCCAAGATCTCGACGACGTCGCGAACGGTGTCCTGACCGAGGTGGCGTGGTTCGACACCTACCCCGAGTCCGACAACGCGGCGTTCAACGGGACCTGGTCAAACTTCCCGTTCTTTAAGTCCGGAACCGTCGCGGTCTCTGGCATCGGTGAGGGCCTGTTCCTGCTGCGCGTCCAAGACGACGTGCTGGCGACGTACGCCGACTGACGGCACCACCGCACCGTGATCAGAACCGGACGGTGCACCGAGAGCGCGGTGGGGTCGATGTCGAGCTGCAGCAGACCCCGCGTGCGATGTTGACGGTCAGGCTGGCCGTCAGCCCGGTGCCACAACATCGGCGATGGCAGCAACCAAACCCGCGAGGTCCTGCGTCAACGCCTCGGCCGCAGGGGCCACGCCGAGGGCGCACAGTGTCTGGGTTGTCGCCGGGCCGATCGACACGATCTTCGCCTGCACGCCGAGCGGTCGGCCAGCTTCGACGAGCGCCGACGCCATCGACGACGAGAGCACCGGCACGATGTCGACGTGCCCTCCCGCCAGCAGCGCCGCCGCGTCCTCGAGCAGACCGAGCCGGATCGTCCGGTATGCCACCACCTCGGTGACGTCCCACCCGGCAGCCTGCAGCCGGGTGGGCAGCGTGCCCGTCGCGCGATCTGCGCGAGCGAGCACTGCCCGCGCGCCCGGCTTCGGAGCCGTCCCAATCGCGTCCGCCAGCCCGTCGCCTGTATGGACCTCGGCGATGATGTCAGCAGTCACCGCCAGCCGGGCGTGCAGCGCCGCTGCGGTCCCCGGTCCGACGCAGGCGATCTGCGCAACGTGCGCCAACGCACGCGCATCAAGCCCTGCGGCTGCAAGCGCATCCGCCAACGCATCGGCACCGTTCGGGGATGTGATGGCCAGCAGCTGCACCCCAACGAGCGTCTGGACCATCGCACGCATCGCGCCTGTATCGCCATCGCCGATCGACAGCAGCGGCATCGCGACCACCTCGGCACCCAACGAGCGCAACCTCCCCGAGAAAGCCGCAGCCTCGCCGGTCGCACGCAGATTCGCGATGGTGACGCCGGCGAGCGGTAGGTCGGTGCGCCACGGCTCGGGCCCGGCGACACCGTCCCCGACGACCAGCAGCACCGGTCCACGCAACGCATCGATGAGGTCACCGTCAACCAGATCTTTGACGTGCATCGGGCTCGACCGCTGATGCGGCGTCCCGGCCGCCTCGACCACGACCACCGGCGTGTGGTCGAGGTAGCCACGCCGCGTGAGCGCACCGCGCCATGCCCGCAAGTCCGGCCTGTCGGCGGCCACGAGCGCGATATCCAGCCGCCCATCCCCCGGTGCCCGGGCGACTCCCGGACCAAGACCACCCGCCACCAGCGCAGCGTCGACCTCACCGACGGACGCCACCACCTCGACGCGGACACCCGCAGCTCGCAGACGTGCCACCTCGTCCACCACAGCGGGCGAGGTCTGGACCGCCGTCGCGATCAGCTGCACCACAACCCGGCCAGTCGGGACCGCCGCCTCTCGCGTCAGCCCGGCCAGTGCCCCGGACTCGACCGAGCCGGTCACGAGCGACCCAAGAACGTCGGACGGCAGCTCGGGTGGGACCCGAACCACATCTGCACCCGACAGCACCACCGCCGCACGCACCGAGGTCACGCCAGGCGCGAAGCGAGGAACAGCAACGACGTACAGCCGGCCCGGGTGCGGCGGCGCGCCGCCCACCCCTGCCAGCGCTGCAGCCAGCGCCGCAGCCTGCGGTGCAGGGGGTCGGGGCATGTTGGTCAATCCCGTTCGAGGGCGGCGAGGATCTTGTCTGCGCCCTGACCGAGCAGGGTGGCGGCCAGCGTGCGGCCGAGGTTCTCGACCGCGTGTGGCGCTGACTCGTGCGAGGCCCGCAGCAGCCGCATCCCGTTCGGATCAGCAACCATCCCGAGCAGCTCGATGCGGCCCGCATCGATGGTGCCCTCCGACACACGCGCGAGCGCCCCGATGGGTGCGGTGCACCCGCCGGACAACGCGGCAAGGAAGTACCGCTCAGCATCCACGCAGATCCGCGTCTCTCGATCATCGATCAGCGCGAGCCCGGCCAGCGTGACCTCGTCATCGGCGCGGCACTCCAGCGCCAGCGCGCCTTGCGCGGGGGCAGACAGCATCTCGCCCGGCTCCAGCGGGACCGCCTTGACAGCGTGTTTGACCGGACCAAGCCGTTGCACGCCCGCCATCGCCACGATGACCGCGTCAAGGGTCCCGTCTGCCACCTTGCCCAGCCGCGTGTCGAGGTTGCCCCGCAGTGGCTGGACCAACAGGTCACGGCGGTGCTTTGACAGCTGCGCCCGTCGGCGTTGCGACGACGTGCCGACCGAGAACGGATGCGTCCGCGGGATGCTGGCGAGCGTGTGGCCCTCGCGCGTCACCAGCAGGTCACGTGGATCGGCGCGCAGCGGCACGGCGCCGATCACCAGGCCCGGCGACTCGGCGGTCGGGAGGTCCTTGTACGAGTGAACGACGAAGTGACAGTCGCCAGACAGCACCGCCTCCCGCGTTCGGTCTACGAACACACCCTTGGAGTCAAAGGACGCGATGGCACGGTCCGGGCTCTCATCGCCGGATGTTGCCATCGGCACCAGCTCGGCCGGTCGGCCGGTCGCCCGCGCCAGCGCGTCCGCGATCTGGCCAGCCTGCGCCACAGCCAACGTGCTGCGGCGCGTGGCCACTCGCCAGGGAGTCGTCATAGGTTCGGGCCCTTCAGGTCGATGCGTCAGACGACGCATCCAGCTCGTCGGTGACGTCGACATCCGTCGGCACGTCTAGGTCGAACAGCTCAGCGAGCACGGACGTGTGATGGTCGGCGTTGCTGTCAGCCAAGCGTTTGAGCCGCACAGTGGGCTGGTGGAGCAAGGTGTTGACGATGCCCTGTGTCAGCGCCTCGACGGCCTGCCGTTGGTCGGCGTTCAGCGACGCCAAGCGCGATCCGAGCCGGGACAGCTCGTCGGTTCGAACGCCTTCGGCACGCTCGCGAAGAGCTCGGATCGTCGGCTCAACCTCGATCTGCCGCAGCCATGCCCGGAAGGTCAAGGCCTCGGCGTTGACCATCGCCCGCCCCTCCGCGATCAGCTCGCCCGTGGCTCCGCGGTCCGCAACCTCTCGGACCGCCGCAACATCGACGATCGTCACACCGGGCAAGGCTGCCGCCTCCGGCGCCACGTTGCGCGGGACCGCGAGATCAAGCAGCACCAGCCGGCGACCGTTGCGCGCGGCGGCCGCGGCGGTCAACAGCGCCATCGTGAGGACCGGCTCGGCAGCGCCGGTGGTGCACACCACGACGTCCGCCGCGGTCAGCGCCTCGACCAACCCATCCACCGGGACGACCGAGCCGGACACCTGCGACGCACGGGCCGCCAGTCGCTCGGCCTTGTCTTGGCTGCGATTCCACACCGCGATGCTGGCCGGGCTGGCGTCCAGCACGCGCTCGACCGTCAGCGCACCCATCTCGCCGGCGCCGACGACGAGCACGCGGCGATCACTGAGGTTGCTGCCCAGCCGGCTCTCAGCAGCTTCTAGACCCACGGTGACCATCGATCGGGCACCGTCGCCGATCGCCGTCTCCCGACGCACCCTGCGGCCGACGCGGACCGCTTGGCGGAACATCCGCTGCAGCATCCGGCCGGCGGTGCCCTCCTCGCGGGCTTCCTCCATCGCTGACTTGACCTGCATCGCGATCTGCTGCTCGCCGACCACCATCGAGTCCAGGCCGGCTGCAACTCCGAACAGATGCGCTGCAGCCTGCTCGTCTACGAACGTCATCACCATCGGTTCTAGCTCGGCCGTGGTCAGCTCTGCACGGCGAGCCATCCACGCCAGCACCGTGTCGTACCCGTCGTGGAACCGCGCGAGGTCGACGTACACCTCGACGCGGTTACAGGTCGACACAACCACGGCCTCAAGCACGTGGTCCAGGTCCGCAACCTCGCGCACGACCTTGCGGCCGTGGTCTACAGGCACAGCCAACCGCTCCAGCGTCGCCAGCGGCGCGCGCTGGTGGTCGACACCGAGCAGCAGGATTGACACGGGGCTCCGAGACGTTGGAGGCGCGCGGG
>JBLFZR010000021.1:0-18308 GCA_047610595.1 Nitriliruptoraceae bacterium
GGCCACGACGGCCCTCAAGCGCGAGATGATCGGCAACGTGTTCTTCACGTTGATTCGGACGTTCTTCACCTTGGCGCCGGTGCTGGTGTACGGCGCGGCGCTGTACCTCGCGACCCGAAACAACGCGGCCATCACGGCCGGCACGGTGGTCGCTTTCACCTCACTGCAGAGCCGTATCTTCTTCCCGATCGTGCAGCTGTTCCAAGTCGCCGTCGAGCTACGCACCAGCCTGGCGATGTTCGACCGCATCTTCGAGTATCTCGATATCGAGCCGGACATCGTCGACGCCCCGGGCGCCCTCACACTCCCGACCAACGGGATCGAGGGCCACGTGCGATTCGAGGGTGTCAGCTTCACGTACCCCGAGACTCGCAGCACCGCAGCGGCGGCAGGCCGGGCTCCGGTGCCCGCGCTACGCGATGTGTCGTTGCACGTGCGCCCGGGCGAGCTGGCCGCGTTCGTCGGGCCCTCCGGCGCCGGCAAGACCACGCTTGTCGGACTGGTCCCGCGGCTGTACGACGTCGACAGCGGGCGCGTGCTTGTCGACGGTCACGACGTGCGGGATCTGGCGCTCGCCTCGCTGGCGAACACCGTCGGCTACGTCACCCAAGAGTCAACGCTGTTCCACGCCTCCATCCTTGAGAACCTCCGCTACGGGCGCCCTGCCGCCGAGCTCGACGAGGTGGTCGAGGCGACTCGGTCGGCACAGCTGCACGACTGGATCACGTCACTACCGGACGGGTACGACACGGTCGTGGGTGAGCGCGGCACCCGGCTGTCGGGCGGCCAGAAGCAGCGACTTTCGATCGCCCGCGTGATCTTGTCCGACCCCCGCGTGCTGATCCTCGACGAGGCGACCAGCGCGCTGGACACCGAGTCCGAGCGGCTGATCCAAGCCGCACTTGAGCCACTGATGGCGTCACGCACGACGCTGGCCATCGCCCACCGGCTCTCTACGATCTTGAACGCCGACACCATCCACGTCATCGATGAGGGGCAGATCGTGCAGAGTGGCACCCACGAGCAGCTGCTGGCGGCCGGCGGGCGCTACGCCCGGCTGTACGACGAGCAGTTCGGAGGCGGCGCCGTTGAAGCGTTCTGCGAGGACGGCGTGGTTCTGCGCGGTGGTCAGACCGTACGTACAGGAGCCGCCTGATGGCCGACGCGATGGATGAACGTGACCCCGACCGTCGGCCCGATGAGCTCCACGACGATCTCGTACCAGTCGTCGGCCCCAACCCCGGCCTGTTGGTGGTGCTCGTGGCTGTGTTCGTCGCTGCGGCGGTGGCGATCGTCTTCACGCGGGGCCCCGACCCCAGCCAGCAGGTCATGCTCGGCTCGTTAGAGCGTGTCGCGCAGGACGCACAGGCCGGCCCGCTGTATCTGGCAGAGCTGCCGCACCTGGTGGTGATGCGCACGTGGACACCCGAGCCGATCTACGACGCGTCCTGGGGTCGGTCCACCGGCAGCCTTCTGCTGACGCCGTTCGAGCAGCTGGTGGTGCTCGAGCTGGTCGATCCTGCGGACGGCGAACCGTTGGTGTGGTGCGAAGATCGCAACGTGTTCGAGCACCCTGATGGCCGTCGGCTGTACGGGCCCGACGGCGCCTTGCTGCAGGGTGATGGCCGCCGCGGGATGGACCGTCGCGCCCTAGGCGTCATAGCGGCCGGCGCGGTCCGCGTTGACGATGGCAGATGGGTGTCGGGTATCCCTCGCCGGACCACCGACACCTCGTTCGCGCCACGCGGCCCGAGCTGCCTGCAAGACGCAGGCTAAGCCAGCGCTAAGCAACAGCCAGTGCCACGCTGCTGCGTTGCGAACGATTCAGCGCAGCAGCAGACCCACAACGGTGGTGATGGCGAAGCCGAGCAGCAGTGGCCCCAGCACTGTGCGCTTCCACAACGCGAGCGACAACGCCCCGAGCCCACCGGCGAGCATCGGGTTTATCAGGTCGAACCCACCGCCATCAGGTCGCAGCAAGGCCGGTGCGATCAACGCCGCAAGCGCGGCCGGTGGGATCATCCGCAACGCCGTCTCGACACGGGGCGGCAGGCCTGTGAACCGCTCGGCTACGAGCAGCGACGACGCACGGATCGCGAACGTGACGATCCCGCCGAGCACGATCACCCACCACAGCTGTGTCATGGCTCGACCGGCGCACGCAGCACGGCGACTGTTGATCGCTCGGCCACGACTGTGCCGACAGCGATGCCAGTCACGGCCGCCAGCAGCAGCCCCGCGTTGTACGGCAGGCCCACTGCCAACGTCGCGACGGCGCCGCTGGCGACCGCAGCCGACAGCGTCGCGCGGTCGGTCACAGTCGGGATCAGGATGACGAGGAACATCAGCGGGATCGCAGCGCCCAGCGGCAGCCAGTCCGGCAGCGTGCTACCGACGATCGCACCAAGAATCGTTGTGGCCTGCCACGCCGTCCACAGCGTCACAGCGCACCCCACGAAGAACCCGAACGGGTTGCGCGCCTTCGGATCAACCGCATGCCGCGCGAGCGTGAGCGCGAACGCCTGATCGACCAGCAGGTAGCTCATCAGCACCCGCCGGCCGCGCGGCACGTCTGGCACCAGCGGCGCCACCGCAGCGGAGTACATCGCAAACCGCAGGTTGATGACCATGATCGTCAGCACGATCACTGCCGTCGGCGCAGCATCCCCGAGCAGCTCGATCGCCGCCAGCTGTGATGCCCCTGCGAACACGAACACCGAGAGCCCAACCGCCCCGCCAAGCCCCAGCCCCGCATCCACCGCCGCCGCACCGGCAACCATCCCGAACGGGATGATCCCAAGCAACAACGGCGCGACCGCAACCAACCCCTCGCGCATCGCCGCCCCCAAAGGGAGCGTCGCTGCAGCGTCAGAACCAGAAGTAGAAGTCACCACCCGAATCGAACCACCCCAGCAGCGAAAAGCCCGAGGTCCACCCCAAGTCCAGTCAGGATCGCCTACCCACCCATGATGACGTCGAGCGTCAGCTCGGGGTGCTCGCGCCCGATACGGATCAGCCGATACTCGTCGGGGAACAGCGCGATCGGCTGGCCGTCGGCCCGCTCGTACACGTCGACACCACGCATCGCAGAGAGCGCAGCGCGGCTCGCGTCATCGGTACGGCGCGCGACGTTGAAACCGGCCGCTTCCAGCCGCACCGGCGCGTTGAACTCGTGCTCCATACGCCACTCGGCGACCTCGAACTGCAGCACACCGACGGCGGCGACGATGGGTCGCTGGTCGCCGAGGTCGGGATGGCGTAGCACCTGCCAGACGCCTTCCTGATCCAGCTGCTGCATCCCGCTGCGGAACTGCTTGACCTTGCTGCGGTCGGCGGGCTCAGCGATGCGGAAGTGCTCGGGCGTGAACGTCGGCAGCTGCGGGTAGCGGACCGGCTCGCCTTCGAGGTACAGCGTGTCACCGATTGCCAGGCCGCTGGCGTTCACCAAACCGATCACATCGCCGGGCCATGCCTCGTCGATAGTCCCCCGCTCACGGCCGAACACCTCGCTGACGTACTTGGCCGCGATCGTGCGGCCGGTGCGGTGGCAGGTGAGGTTCATACCGCGCTCGAAGTGACCCGACGCCATACGGATGAACGCGATGCGGTCGCGGTGGTTGGGGTCCATGTTCGCCTGGACCTTAAACACCTGCGCCGAGGTTCCCGCGTCCAGCGCGCGCGGCTCGCCCTCGATATCGATGCGCGGGGACGGCGCAGGCGCGATGTCGACGATCGCATCCAGCAGCAGCTTGACACCGAAGTTGGACAGCGCCGAGCCGAAGAACACCGGCGTTGTCTCGCCCGCCAGGAAGGTTTCCTGGTCGTGGTCCAGACCCAGCCCGTCAAGCAGCTCGAGCTCCTCGGCCAGCTCCGGCGCGTCCTCGGCGAGGTCGTCGATGCCAACCGTCGTGTCGGTGGACTTCGTGGCGCGCTTAGTCGCCTCGAAGCGGTGGGCAACGCCTTCACGGCGGTCAACGACACCTAGGAATCGGCCGTTGTGCGTGACGGGCCAGGTCACTGGCGTGCAGCGCAGGCCGATCTGCTTCTCGATGTCGTCGAGGATGTCGAGCGTCTCGGGGGTCGGTCGATCCATCTTGTTGACGAACGTGATCAGCGGCGTGCCGCGACGGCGGCAGACCTCGAACAGCTTCAGTGTCTGCGGCTCCACGCCGCGTGCTGCGTCAAGAACCATAACGGCCGCGTCCACACCCGACAGCACGCGGTACGTGTCCTCCGAGAAGTCGCGGTGACCCGGGGTGTCGAGCAGGTTGAACACACACCCGCGGTGCTCGAAGCGCATGACCGCCGACGACACCGAGATGCCACGCTTCTGCTCGAGCTCGAGCCAGTCCGAGCGCGCGCCGCGGTCGGCCTTGCGGTTGTTGGTCCCGCCGGCCGTCGCGATAGCGCCGGCGTACAGCAGGAACTTCTCGGTGAGCGTGGTCTTGCCGGCGTCCGGGTGCGAGATGATCGCGAATGTTCGGCGGCGGGCAGCCTCTTCGAGCAGCTTGGTCACGCAGGGCTCCAGCGCAGCGATGGGCGGGTACGGGCGGATGCGCCGACCCGCACAACCGACGAGATGGCGGTGGCGGTCGGGCAGCAACCCGCAAGGGTACGGGTGTGTGCCTCTACGCTTCGGCGTGCCGGACGCCAGCGGAGGCGTCCGGACGCCAGGGGGCGAGCAGTGGAACCGGTCTATCGATCTGTGATCGGCGGCGTTGTCGCAACGTTTGCTGTCCAAGGATGGCGCGTGCGCACGACCGGCAGCGAGCACGTGCCTGACACCGGCGGCGCGATCGTGGCGACGAACCACATCGGATACCTCGACTTTGTCATGTCGGGTTACTCGGTGCGGTCGGCGACACCCTCCAAGCGGCTTGTCCGCTACGCCGCCAAGAAGGAAACATTCGATAGCCCCCTCTCGGGGGCGCTTATGCGGGCAATGAAGCACATCCCGGTCGATCGGGGTGGCGTGGCCAGCCAGACCATCGACGAATCAGTCGCGCGGCTGCGCGACGGCGAGCTGGTCGGGATGTTCCCCGAGGCGACGATGAGCCGGTCGTTCGTCCCTCTGCCAGCCAAAACCGGCGCCGTCCGTATGGCGCAGATGGCTGGCGTGCCCATCATCCCCGGCGCGATCTGGGGCAGCCAGCGGCTGTACGCAAAGGGCCGCAAGTCCGAGCTGGGCACACGCAACGTGGCGATCACCGTTGACTGGGCCCCGCCGATGACGTTCGAACCCGACGAGGACCCGCAGGTCGGAACCGACCGGCTGATGGCCGTCATCGCCGAGCTGACCGATCAGGCTGCCCGTGCGTACCCGCAACAGCCGAAGCCGGGCGACGATTGGTGGGTCCCGGCCCACCTCGGTGGGTCTGCACCGACACCGCAAGCGGACGCTGCGAGCGCGGCGACCGAGGCCGAGGCGCGGCGCGCCCGCCGCGCCGCCGAGCTGGCCGCCCGACACACGGATGAGGCCGGGACCGGGAGCTGATGTCGTCCACGATGCACGGGCTGGTGCTGGACGGAATTCGAGCCCTGCGCGTCGCCGATGACCTGCCATGGCCTGTCGTCAAGCATCCCACCGACGCGGTCGTACGAGTGCACGTGGCAGGGTTGTGCGGGTCGGATCTGCACCCGTGGTCCGGTCGCGAACCGTTCCTCCCCGGCGTCGTCGCGGGCCACGAGGTGGTCGGCGAGGTGACTGCTATCGGGGAGCAGGTGGCGACGATCTGCGTCGGCGATCGCGTGATCGTCCCGTTCTCGTCCTCGTGCGGCGTGTGCCCCCCCTGTCGGCGTGGGCTGTCTGCCCGCTGCCTCCACGGCGAGCTTTTCGGCTGGGGGGCGCCGGACGGGTCACAGCTACTGCACGGAGGACAAGCCGAAGCGCTGCGCGTGCCACACGCCGACGGAACGCTGGTGGTGCTCCCCGACGCGCTCGACGAGCTGCTAGGCGTGCTGCTTGCCGACAACCTCCCGACGGGCTGGTTCGCCGCCCAGCGGGTCGGGGCACGCGCAGGCGAGGCAGCTGTGGTGCTGGGCTGCGGCACCGTGGGCCTGAGCACCATCGTGGCCCTGCACGCCCACGGCGTAGGACCGGTCATCGCCGTCGATCCGGTCGCCGGTCGGCGCGCGCGTGCCGCCGACCTCGGTGCCCGCGCCTGCCTCCCGGACGAGATCGCAGCGATCACAGCCGAGCTGACTGGCGGCGAAGGCGTTGCCGGCGTCGTGGACGCGGCTGGCTCGTCAGGCTCCTTCGTCACTGCCGTCGCCCTGACCCGACCCGGAGGCACGGTGCAGGTGATCGCGGTCCCGACGCACCCGACGCTGGAACTAGCTCCATCCGCCGCCTACGACCGCAACCTCACCGTCCGGTTCGGGCGTGCGCCAGTCCGCAGCCTGCTGCCGGAGGTGATCGACGCGGTGCTCGACGGCCGGCTACGTCCCCCGACTGACCACGTCATCACCGAGGCGCCGCTTGCTTTGGATGCCGGACCTGCCGCCTACATCCGTGCCGCAGACCCCACCGATGGTGTCGGCAAGCTGGTGTTTCGCCCCTGACGACGCAGCGTCGACCGGTGCGGGTCAGCCGAGCACATCACGCAGGGCATCGATGCGGCTCGGGACTGCTCGAAACCACGCCCAGCGGCCGCGCTGCTCGCGCTCGACAAGACCGGCCTCGACCAACACGCTGAGATGGTGACTCACCGTCGGCTGACTGCGATCTACCATCGCGGGCAGGTCACACACGCACACCTCGCCGTCCGCGGCAGCCGCGACGATCGACAGCAGACGCAGGCGAATCGGATCGGCGAGCGCCTTAAACGACGCCGCGAGAGCCTCCGCATCATCGGCTGCAAGCGCGCCGCCCAGCACGGGAGCGCAGCAGATCGCGGGATCCGTCGCCACCGTGCCCCCTGAAGATCGTCGCCAGCTCACGACGCAATCGTACGGCCAGCTCGCGTCATAGGCTGCGGCCATCCCGTCTTTTGGAGCTCGCCATGACCACCCCGCCCCCAGACATGACCGACACGGTGACCCTGGTCACCGGAGGCAACTCGGGCCTCGGCCTCGAGACGGTCCGTGCGCTCGCAGGTGCCGGCGGGCACGTCGTCATCGCGTCACGCACCGAGGCGAAGGCCGACGCGGCAGCGTCTGCCGTGCAACGCGAACACCCCAACGCGACGCTCTCGACGCTGGTGCTGGACCTCGCGGACCTGTCGTCGGTCGAGGCCGCCGCAGCTGAGCTGGCACGCCGCCACGACCAGCTGGACCGGCTGGTCGCCAACGCCGGGGTGATGATGACGCCGCAGCAGCGGACGGCAGACGGGTTTGAGCTGCAGCTTGGCACCAATCACCTTGGACACTTCGCGCTGATCTCCAAGCTGCTGCCGTTGGTGCTGGCTTCGCCCGGTTCGCGGGTCGTCACCGTGTCCTCCGGCGTGCACCACCAGGGCAAGATCGACCTCGACGACCTGATGTTCGAGCGTCGCCCGTACGGACCCGAGACCGCCTATGCGCAGTCGAAGCTCGCGAACCTGATGTTCGCGCTCGAGCTGCAGCGTCGGCTCGATGCGACCGACCACGACACGATCTCGGTCGCGGCGCACCCGGGGTACGCCGCCACCAACCTCCAGAAGACCGGCCCGGGGCAGCAGACAGGTGCACGAGGCACGCTCGTCAACGCGCTGATGCGTGCCGGAAACCTCGTGGCCCAGTCTGCCGCGATGGGCGCACGCCCGCAGATCACCGCGATCACCGCACCTGGCGTCACCGGTGGCACCTACCTTGGACCCAAGGGTCCCGGCGAGATGCGTGGCAAGGCGGTGGGCCGCGCCAAGATCAACCCCAAGGCGCGCGACGCCGCCACGGCAGCCGGCCTGTGGGCCGCGTCCGAGGAGCTGACCGGCGAGCGCTTCGAGTCACTGATCGCCTGACCCGCTGCTCTAGCCAACGTGGCGCTGCCCTAGCCAACGTGGCGCTGCCCTAGCCAACGTGGCGCTGCCAGGGCTGCACTCGTTCGATCTGGCGGAGCGCCGCGACCAGATCGTCCTCGCATCCGCGCGGTGCGATGACCTGCACCGACAGCGGCATTCGGAGCTGGTCGATCCCTGCGGGAACGGCCGCTGCCGGCAGCTCGGCGAGGTTCCACGCGCTGGCGAACGGGACCCATCGAAGCCCCTGCAGCACGTTGGCAAGCCAACCGCGCTCGTACCAGCCGTGCCCCTGCGGCGGCGCTGACAGCATCGCAGGCGTAAGCAGCAGGTCGTACTCGCCGAGGAACATGTCCACCTTGGACTTCCACCGGTCGGCCTGTGCCACCTGCACCGGGCGGAGCTTGGCGAGCACACGGCCGACAGCCGCGTGGCGCCGCGTGCGCGGCTGGAGCCGCGCCGGGTCCGCCCCCAGCGCCTCGATGTCAGCGGCGGTGCCGGCGGTCCATCGGATCATCAGGTCGATCATGGCCACCGTGTCGTACGGCGGGTCCGCATCGACGATCTCGTGACCCGCAGCAGCCAACGCGTCCGCCATGCGGCGCACCGCCGCCTTCTGCTCCGTGCCCACGAACAGGCCGGGGGCAGGCGCGATGCACGACACCGCCACCCGGAGCACACGCGAAGGCTCGCCCGCGTCGCCGAACCGCGACACGTCTGCCATCACGTCCAGCGCCACGGCCACGTCGTCGACGGTCGTGGCGATCGGCCCATGTTGCGTCATGCCGAACCAGTGCTGCCCGTCCAGATCGCCAGCGACCGGGACCAGCCCGCGCCCCGGCTTGAGCCCCAGCAACCCGTTCGCGGCCGCTGGGATACGCACCGACCCCATCCCGTCCGAGGCGTGCGCCAGCGGGACCAGGCCGCCAGCGACGGCCGCGGCTGATCCACCCGACGAGCCGCCGGCGACACGCGTCGGGTCCCAAGGGTTGCGCGCGGTGCCGCTCGGCTCGTCGGTGCTGCCGAACACACACAGCTCCGGACAGCGAGTCACGCCCACCACGATGGCACCCGCCGCGCGCAGACGCGCCACGATCACATCATCCTCCGGCGCGTGATGGCCGGGCAACGCCTGCGAGCCGTTCCCTGTCGGGATGTCTTGGACCGCGATGTTGTCCTTGATCGCGATCGGGACACCGGCCAGCGCGAGCGACGCCCGGTCCGGGTGCGCGTCCACCGCAGCCGCGTCGGCGCGCGCACGCTCGGGTACCAGCCGCGTGAACGCACCGAGGGCGCCGTCGCGCTCGGCGATACGAGAAAGGTGAACCTCGAGCACCTCGACCGCGGACACCTGGCCGGTGCGAACCGCGTTGGCGATCACCGTGGCTGGCTGATCGAGCAGGCCTACGGCGTCCACTGTGCGCTCCACGGTTCGTCGGATGAGGACGCTACCCACCGTCGTTCGTACCGTGTCAGCGTCTGCACGCGGATTCCCTTCCTGTCCGCGACCCTCCCGTCAGGACCCGTGTGTCCGCACCTTCCACACCCGCCGCAGCTGCGGCCGTCTTGACCGATGACGAGGAGCTACCGACCGCGCTGCAGCGTCTGGCGGCGCCCGAGCTGATCGCGCTGCTGGCGTTCTCGATGGCGTTGACCGCGCTGGGCATCGACCTGATGCTTCCCGCTTTCGGTCAGATTCGCGCCACGTTCGGGCTCGCGTCCGATTCCAACGCCACCTCCGGGCTGGTGACGACATACTTCATCGGGCTCGCTGTTGGCCAGCTCGGATTCGGGATCATCGCGGACTCCTTCGGACGCCGCCGCGCGCTGTACATCGGTTACGTCATCTACGGCATCGGCGCTGTCGCAGCGCTGCTGGCACCGACCTTCGGGATGCTGCTGGGCGCCCGGGTGCTGTGGGGCGTCGGAGCAGCAGGTGGCCGCGTCGTAACGCTGGCCGTCATCCGCGACACCTGGAGCGGCGACAAGATGTCGCGCGCTATGTCGTTTGTCATGGCAGTTTTCATCACCGTCCCGATCTTGGCCCCCGCGCTCGGCACCGTGATCATCGCAGTCGGCCACTGGCGCTGGACCTTTGGGTTCTGTGCCATCGCGGCCGCTGCGGTGTCGCTGTGGGCGATGCGACTCCCCGAGACGCTGGCCGTCGAGAACCGTCGCGAGCTGAGCTTCGCGCGGCTGGCCGAGGCCGGTCGCTTCGTCTTCGCCGACCGACAAACAGTGCTCTCCGGCTTGGCCATCACCAGCCTGTACGCCGTGTTCACCTCCTGGATCGCGTCGTCTGAGCTGATCATCACCGATGTGTTCGACCGCGGCGCCCAGTTCCCTCTGATCTTCGGGGGGCTGGCTGTCATGCTCGGTCTCGGGATGCTGCTCAACGCCCGCGTCGTCGAGCGGTTCGGGACACGGCGCGTGACCGGTGTAGCCATGACTGGCTACGTGGTGGCGACTGCAGTGCTGCTCGCTGTTGTGCTGGCCAGCGACGGTCGGCCGGCGTTCTGGGCGTTCATCCCGGTGCTCGGTGTGATCCTCGGCGCACACGCGCTGCTGGTGCCGAACGTGAACTCGCTGGCGATGGAGCGCATGGGTGCAGTGGCTGGCACGGCGTCGGCCATCGTCGGAGCGATGCAGGTTGCGGGCGGCGCCCTGCTCGGTCGCCTGATCGACGGCGCGTTCGATGGGTCACTGACGCCGATGGCGATCGGCTTCGCGTTTTACGGCGTGATGGCCGCCGTGCTGCTTCGGTTCGCGTTGCGTGCCCCTACGTCCGTGTCCGCCTGACCCGATTCAGCCGCGCCAGTCGGCGCCGCAGGGCCACCTGGAGCGGTCCGCACACGGCGAAGGCCCTCGACGGCAGCCAGCAACAACCACAGGTCGGCGGCCGTGTTGAACACCCGTTGCTGCAGACCGGGGAGCACCTCGGGTCCGACGTTGCGCAGCAGGAACCCCACAGTTGCCAGCCCACCCAGCCAGAGCCCAGCCGTCGCCAGCCGACCCGCGTCGGTCCCGCGCAGCCGCAGCCCGAACGCCACTGGCGCCAGCACCAGGCCGAGGTAGCCGCCGCCGGCCCACACCACGTGCATCGTGTCGGTGAAGGTCGCGCCGATGCCGGGGCAGCCGTCGGTGCACGGGAAGAACGCCACGACCGTCGTGCCAAGACCTGCGGCAGCCGTCAGCCACGCACCGGCGCGTCCGTGGCCAGGCAGCGCTCGGTCCAACGCGAACCCGAACGGCATCAAAGCGACACCGGTGATCACCAGCACCGTTGACAACGTGCGGCGCGACCACGCCGGTGCGCCAAGGTCGAACGTCTCGCTGATCGCCTGCCGCAGCGGGTCGTAGCCGTCCAACGTCAGACCGAGGATCGCCCACGTCGCCACGTACAGGACGACACCGATAACGCCGGCGATCAAGAGGGGACGTGTTGCACGTTGCACTGGTGTCTCCGAGGCTCAGCTGCGAGGATGCCCGACCGTTCGCATGCCTGGCGCATCGCAAGCCTGACGACGAACACATAGGGCATAGGGCACCTATTGACGGTTATCGATGTGTTAGCTATCGTTCATGCATCGACAGCTGTCGATACGTCATCCACTGCACGGAGCACCGCATGTCCCGCCTCCAGCTCGCGCTGCGCGTCGCCGACCTCGACGCCAGCACCGCGTTCTTCACCACCCTGCTCGGTGTCGCCCCGCACAAGCAGCGACCGGGCTATGCCAACTTCGCCAGCGACAACCCGGCTCTGAAGCTGATCTTGTTCGAGGACGCGGATGCAGTGGGGCAGATCGACCACCTCGGCATCGAGGTCGACACCCCTGAGGAGGTCCTGGCCGCGACCAGCCGCCTGCAGGAAAGCGGCCACGCCGTGGACACCCGCATCAAGGAGCTGTGCTGCCACGCAGTCCAAGACAAGGTCTGGGTCGACGGCGGTGACGGAAACCGCTGGGAGGTGTACACGATCGTTGATGACGAGCCCGCGGTCGATGCGCCGGGCACGCTGCCGGTCGTAACGACCGCCGAGCCAGACACCAGCAACGTGTGCTGCTGAGCCGCTGACGTTGGCTCTGGTTCGCCCGGACACGGTCACTGCAGCACACTGCCGTCCGCGCCTGCGGCATCCTGCTCGGGCGCACACCCCCACACACGGCCCCGGGCCGGTCATCGCAGGGAGCGGCTGTGTCGCGCAGGCTGAAGATCACGCTGACCGTCGCGTTCCTGACGATCGCACTCGACCTCGGCACGAAGGCGTGGGCGCTGTCGGCGCTCGCCGACGAACCTGCTGACTTCGGTTGGGTCATGCTCAGGCTGGCACAGAACACCGGCGTTGCTTTCAGCCTCGGCGCGAGCTCCCCTGCGTGGGTGGTCGGTGCTGTCACTATCGGGGCAACCGTGCTCATCGGCGTGATGGCGCTGCGCGGAGTCCTGCACCCACCCGCGGCCGGCGGCCTCTTGCTCGGCGGCGGGCTCGGCAACCTCATCGACCGCCTGATCGACGGTTCGGTCACCGACATGATCGACCTCGGCTGGTTCCCGTCCTTCAACGTCGCCGACATCGCTCTCAACATCGGCGTGGGCCTGGTGCTGATCGTCGGCCTGTTCGCAACGCATCCCGACGACGATGCGGACGCGGATACCGACGCGGATAGCGACGCGGATAGCGACGCGGATGAGCTCGACACGATCCAGGACACCGCGGCCGACGCCGGTACCTAAACCCGACGTCCGTCCCGCAACCCGGACGTCAGAGCGTGCCCCCGGAGGCGCGCGACGCCGCACGCCACCCCTTGACCGCACCGCCGCGGCGCAGCTCGAGCACCGCGGCGGTGTCGTCGATCTGCGTCAGCAGCGCCGCGGTCGCGGGCGTCGGCGTGAACAGCCACACCTGATGCCGCGTCGCAACGTCTGCGATCAGCCGCGCAACGGCCGCCGACCGGTCCGGGTCCGTCGTCCCCAGCAGGTCATCGATCAGCAGCGGGAGGCGTCGACCGTCCGACAGCTCCTCGGCGAGCGCCAACCGCAGCGAGAGGTACAGCTGCTCGCGCGTGCCGCGCGACAGCTTGTCGACGGACACCGGCTCGCCGCCGACTTCGCGTGCCACCACCAGCTGGTCGTCGAACCGACGCACCTCGGCCCACGCGCCGAGTGTCGCTGCTCGAAGCAGGCCGGATGCAGCCGCAAGCACCACCGGCTGTTGCTCGCGTTCGAACCTCTCAAGCGTCGCCTGCAGCAACCGTGCTGCGACGTCCGACACCGCCCACTGCTCGGCGAGCGTCGCGACCTCAGCCTTCGCTGACTCCAGCTCTTGCTGCGCGCGCGCGACAGCGTCATCGCCGCCCAGACGCTCGACCTCGGCCGACAGCGCCGTGTGCGCACGCAAGACGCTGTCGCGCTGCTCATCCAGCTCTTGGATGTCGCGCGTTCGGTCCGCGATCTTCGACGCCCACGCGGTTGGGTCAGCCTGCGCCAGCAGGGCGCGGCCAGCCTCGCTCACCTCGCCCGTTCCAAGCAGCTCGTCGATCCGAGCTGACGCTGTCGCTCGCTCCCGCACGGCCGTAGCGCTGACCTCGGCAGCTGCCAGCACAGCCGCGAAGCTGGCCGCGTCCACCGCGTTGACCCGATCCCAGATCGCCGCACGCGCCTCGATCGCCGCCACAACCGCGGCCGCGGCCACGCCGTGCCGCGTCTGCTGTCGCTCACGCTCGCCTGTCAGGCGTGCGTGCTCCCGGCGCTGCTGCTCCCTGTCTGCGATCTGCAGCTGCAACGTGCCAAGAAGCTGAAGCGCCCGGTCCGGCTCCAGCTCGTCGCCGGTTGCGAGCGACACAACCGCCACGACGTCCGCACGCAGCTGCGTCACGCGTTCCTGCAGCGTGTCCGCGTCCTGCAACGCCCGACCCATCAACCCAACGGCCCGCGCAGCGTCAATCGCTCGATCGTGCTCGATCAGCGTGACGCGCGGCTCGTCAGCCGCCACCACGCCGACCGCCTCACCCACCGCGACCCACTGCTCGTGGGCTGCCATCAGATCTTCGACTGCCGCACCAGCCGCGGCGGCCGCGTCATCGCTCCGGGCCCGCTCGTCACCGTGTTGCTGCTCGATGTCACCCAGCTCGCGAGCCATGCCTGCGGCGGCAACGATCTGCGCGCGCGCCTGCGCGACCCCCTCGGCCGCCCGCTCCACATCCAGCATCAACGGAGCTGCGTCGAGCCCGAGCAGCTGGGCGGCCCGCTCGATCTCCTGGCGCATCGTCTCGAGGGTCGCCGGCGCCATCGCGTCTAGCGCATCTGGAACGTCGTCGCCCGGACCCGCGGTCCCGCCCAGGAGGTAGGCGAGGACGAACCCGATCGGCGCTGCCACCAGCACGCTCAGACCCAACGACCCAAAACCCGGCTGCGATCCCGACAACAGCTGCGCGAGCACCGACGCGACCACGATCGCGCCCGCCAGCTGCCCGAACAGCACCATCGACACGCCGCCAACCACGGTGCGATGCATCGCGCCCTGCCGGTCTCGACCACGCATAAACCCCTCGGACACGGCCCGCTCGAGCTCGGGCAGGCGCGCACGCAGCACCCTGACTGCTTCCTCCGTGTGCCTGACCTCCTCGGCGTCGGGCGCGTCGGCGTGCTGCGCCTGGCGGCGTTCCAAGCGATCCAGCACGCGATTGACCGATGCCACCTGGTCCGCCGCAACACGCCCGGTGCGCTCAACCTCTCGACGAGCGTCGCCAAGCGCGTCGCCCGCGACCGCCAGCAGCTCTCGGCTGGCGGCGTCGGTGGCGACCGCCAGCAGCTGTGTCTCGTCCCAGCCGGCGCCGAGCTCGGCCAACCGCTCGTCCAGCGCCCGCTGGGCCGCATCCGCCTTACCGCGCGCGGCATAAAGGCGGGTGACCTCGTCCTCGTGCACGCCCAGCCGGTCGTGCAGCCGTCGCACGTCGTCCTCCCACGGCTCGGACGCTGCGTGATCGGGAACCGCCGCGCGCTGATCGTCCAGATCCGCCAGCTGCTCGACCCGCTCGGCCAGCGCCGTCTGAGCGGCCGCCAGCGTCTGACGTGCGTCAGCCTCCGCACGGACAAGATCTGGCGCGACGACCACCGCAGCCGACCCGTCTGCGCCGTCGGACAGCTGCGCGGACGCGTCGGTCTGCAGCACCTGCCACGCGGGCCAGGCGTCCTGCACCCGCCGAAGCAGGGTGCTGGCGCCCCGGGCCACGTCCTGCCGCGCGCGTAGCTCGTGCAGCTGGGCAGCCGCCGCATCGCGTGCGTCGCGCTGACCGCCGTACGAGGACGACACAGCCTGCGCCTCGAACAGGCCGGTGGCAGCGTCGGCCCGTCGCTGGAGCGCCTGCGAGAGCTTCTTCTTGGTGGCCTTCGGCGTCCACAGCGCGTCGCGGCGGGCGGCCGCCTCGTCGCGCGCGCCGCGCAGCGAGCGCCCCGTCCCGACAGTGGCCGCGTCGAAAAGCAGCTCGTGCAGCGTGTCGCCTTCGAGGCTTCCGAGCCCGCTCAGCGCGTCCACATCGATGGCGTACACCTGCTCGAACCGTTCCAGGTCCATGCTCGCACCGACGAGCTCGAGCACCGCGTCCGCGCCGCCCGTTTCGGTGCCGTCCGGCCGGATCACCCGTAGCGGCCGAGTGGTGCCGAGATAACGGTGCACCTCCCACACGCCTCCTTGGTCGTCGGCGACGGTGATCCATCCGCCGTGCGCGCCACCACGCAGCGGCGCATGGCGGCCACGCCCGGCTGCGTTACCGGCACGCGGATGCCCCAGCAACGTGCGGGTCAGGAACGCGTGCAGCGTCGACTTTCCGGCCTCGTTGGGCCCCAACACGACGGTAAGCCCCGGCCCGACATCCACAACGTCGACATCGTGCAACAGACCGAATCCGTCCACGTGCAACCCGGTGATTCTCATGCCGCACCCCCGTGCAGCAGCGTGCGAGCGAGCGCGCGGCCTGCCGTCGCCAGCTCGCCGACATCCAGCGGCTCATCGGTCCAGCGCCCGTCGGCGATCGCCAGCACGGCGTCGGCCACCAGCGTGTCATCGTCAACAGCAGTGCCGTCCAGCAGCGCCTCGACACCACCGGTGTCCACCAGCATCCGGGTGCGGTCGCGCAGCCCGGTCCACACGGTGTCGCTGCGCCCAGTCATCCGGTCGCGCAGCGCCGCCAGCAGCTCGTCGACAGCACCGGCCCGCGCGAGGTCCGCGCTCACCGGACCACTGCCGTTGATCAGTCCTCGGATCACGACGACCCGATCTTCGGCGTCCTGCCCCGCCCGGCGCGCGCCGTCGGCAAGCTCGCGCTCAACCTCCCCCACCACCGTCTCCTCGGTGATCGTGACGACGACCTCGACGAAGCGCGCTCGATCCAGCACCACGTGCTCGGGCTCGCCCACTCGACCGTCGATGACCTCGACCACGCTGGCACCCTTGGCCGCGCGTTCAGACGGCTTATGACTGCGTCCTTGGAGGTTGCCGGGGTACAGCGCCCACGGGTCGTCGCCGGTGCCGTCCAGCACCACCTCGCGCTGATGCACGTGCCCCAGCGCCCAGTAGTCCAGCCCCGCCGCGCGCAGGTCGTCAGCCGTGCACGGCGCGTACGGGGCGTGCGCCCCGTTGCTGCCAACGTTGGCATGCAGCACGCCGATGTGCAGCACGTCCAGATCGGTACGGGCAAAGCCGCGTGCGAGGTTGCGCGTCTCGGCGCGCTCGGCGTACGAGACACCTTGCACCACGGCCAGCATCACGCCGTGGCGCGTGACGGTGATAGATCGCACGGTGTCAGGCCCAAACACATGCACCTCATCCGGCCAGCTCGCAGCGAGCTGCCACCCGGTGACGACCGGGTCGTGGTTGCCGTGGGCCACGAAGGTGCGGATGCCGGCGTCGGCCAGCCGCCGCACGCCCCGCTCGAACCGCAGCTGCGCTCGCATACCGCGTTCGGCCCCGTCGTAGATGTCACCGGCAAGCACGAGGAACGCCGCGTCACGCGCCAGCGTCAGCTCGATCAGGGCATCAAACGCATCCAGCGAGGCATCCCGCAGCCGCGTCGCGAGCGCCGGGTCGACTGCGCCGATCCCCTCGAACGGCGTGTCCAGGTGCAGGTCAGCGGCGTGCACGAAGCACCATCGGTTGTGGGTCACGATGTCTCCGTCGGTGTCGTCCAGCGCGGGCTGGAGTCGCGACAGTAGGCAGCCAACCGGGCCCAGACCGGCAGGACGACCGGCGGTTACTGCGCGCTGCGCCGCGGGCACGTGGACGCCAGCGCGGCACGCCGCGCGACGTAGCCTGCACAGGCAGTGCCCGCGCCTCGCGTGGCACACCCCCGCCCGAATCACCTGCAGGAGCCCCCGCGTGCGCATCGGATCGTCTGTCGCCAGCAAGGACCCGCTCGGGCTCGCAGACGCGTGCGGGGCGGACCTGGTCCAGGTGCACCTCTCGGCTCCGCAGCAGTGGCGCAACCCGGTCGCGCGTGCCGACGCACAGACGCTGCGGGAGTCAGGACGTATCGGGTCAGTGCACGCGCCGTACCTGTGCAACCCGGCGTCGGCGACGGAGGCAGTGCGTGACAAGTCGTGGGCTTCGCTGCAGGCGCAGCTGGACGCATCGGCCACCGTCGGCGCCGCCGGTCTGGTGGTGCACGCCGGGCAGGCCGGCCCCAAGGGATCGATCGACCAAGCCGTCGAGCGCTGGCTGGTCGGCATCGGTGAGCTCACGGGCGAGGTGCCGCTGCTGATCGAGAACACCGCAACGGGACAGGCCGCGCCCGGCCGCCACCTCGCGACGTGGATCGCGCTGGTGCGCGCCATCCGCGCCGAAGCGCGCCACGTCACGATCGGCGTCTGCCTCGACACCTGCCACGCGTTCGCGGGCGACCCGGAGGCCGCCGCCGACCCCACCGGCTGGGTCACCGAGGTGCGCGAGCAGCTCGGTGGCATCGACCTGCTGCACGTCAACGATTCGAAGGTTGCCGGCGGCGCCGGCCAAGACCGGCACGAGGCGCTCGGCGATGGGATGATGGGCGACGCGTTGGCGGCGATGGTGATCGCTGCCCGGGCGCCGGCCGCCGTCCTCGAAACCCCCGGTGACGACGACCGCCGCCGTCTCGATCTTGCGTGGCTGGCTGACGTCGCCTGAGCATCAGGCCACCGAAGCCGGACCGCGCCACCTTGCAGAGGAGCCTCACGTGTCTGACCGCAGCGCGATCGTCGTCGGTGGCGGGATCATGGGTAGCTCGACCGCTCGCGCGCTGGTGCACGACGGCTGGGATGTCACCCTGCTCGAGCAGGGACCGCTGCCCAACCCGCACGCCTCGTCGGGCGGCGTGCACCGCCTGATCCGGAGCACGTACGGCGCGA
>JBLFZR010000022.1:0-18162 GCA_047610595.1 Nitriliruptoraceae bacterium
CCGAGTGCGTCATGCACGGCCCGTAGGTCCGCCCCTAACCGGTCGATAGTTGGCCGAGACCGACCGGTCGAGGATGGTCGGTAGCCACGCAGCCACGGTGTCGCGACGCGATAGCCGGCGGCAACCAGCGCAGGCGTCAGCTGCCGCCATGTCGCAGGGCTGTCTGGAAACCCGTGCTGCAGCAGCGCCCACGGCCCTTCGGTGTCATCCAGATGACCTGTGAGCGCGATGACCAGACGGGCGCCGTCGTGCGTTTGGACCTCCTGGAGCTGGCGTGGCAGCTGCATCCTGCTCCATATCGTCGTACTGGGCGCCTAAACGGCTTCAACAGATGCGCGAGTGGTGACAGTAGGTGCTTAGCTGTTCCCCCTGCGCACGAGATCATCACGACCTACCTCGGAGGCGCGATGAGGCAGACATCAGCTTCGACGTCGTTCCCTCTGGCCAATCGAACCCGGCTGGCTCGCATCGGTGCTCGGTTCGCCGTGGCGTCAGGTCTCGTTGCGCTGTCGATAGCGATCATCTCACCCCTCGCGATCGGCTACCCGTTCGGACGAATGCTGAGCGTGCTGGCCGTCCCGATGACTGTCCAAACGGTTGTGGCCTTGGCGCCGATTGAACGCCTGCAGCCTCAAAGGATCGAGTCGCTCTTGCGGCTGCTGGTCGGCACCGCGGTGGCGTCTGTCTTCCTAGCGGAAATGTTGAACCCGATGGACAACGGCGTCGGTATCGGATTCCTCGGCTTCGCGCTCACGCTGTCGGCGATCACACTCCGGAGGCTCGACATGGTGGTCGGTCTCGCGGCAACAGCGATCGTTGGCGGCCTGATGGTCGCGTTGATGCCCAACTCGAGCGTCAACACCTTCGTGATGCTGCCGGGGCTACTCGTGGGTGCGGTCGCCGTTTCTTGGTCTCATCTCCATAGCAGCACGATGCAGGCGCTGGAGACCAGCCGTGGCGCAGCCGTGGACGCGATTTCCGCGCTCGGTGCAGTCGTTGCCGGCGCGCGCGAGTCGACGGGCAGCGACCCAACGAACGTGATGCAAGCGGTGGTGGACGCGACATCGCTGCTCAGATCGCAGGCCGCCGCCGTGTACGAGCTTGACGAGAACGGCACGCTCTCCTTCGGGGCGCAGAACGGACACCTCGGCGATTTGATGGGCCGTCCGCTCCGTCCCGGGCGCGGCATCTTCGGTGACGTCCTGCGGGCAGGTGAGACCGTGTTCGTGCGCGATTACCAGGGGTACTCGGAGGCAGACTCCGCGTTTGTGGCAGCGGGGTTGCGCAGCTGCATGGGAACCCCGTTGAAGCTGCCGGACGGGACCATCCTCGGAGTGCTCGTGATGGGAACGCTCACCGAAGGGCGCGAGTTTTCGACGGCCGCCACGGACGCGCTCGAGCTGCTGGCACAACACGCGGCGCGCGCCCTCCAGCTGTCGCGGGAGGTCGACGCTGACCGCCGGACGCTGCGAGCGCTAAGCGCCCTGATCGATCGGCAGCGCGACTTCGTTGCGACCGCATCCCATGAGCTGCGCACACCCATCACCGTCATTGATGGGCTCGCAGAGACGATGGTGCGCCACGATGCCGCGCTCAGCGATGAGCAGCGGATGCAGATGCTTGAGCGACTGTTGGCCAACTCGACGACGCTTCGGGTGATTGTTGAAAGCCTGCTCGACATGACCATCCTCGAGCAGGGGCTCACCGTGGGCGAGGCACAGGTCGACCTTGGTGCGCTCTGCGAGGAAGCCGTCCATCGCCTTCAGCCGCTGCTGGTCGAGCATCACGTCCAGGTACGAGTGGAGCCCGACACTCGCGTCCGTGGTGACGGGCCCCTGCTGGCCCGTGTGGTGGACAACCTGCTGACCAACGCGCAACGCCACACACCCAAGGGGACCCACGTCAGCATCTCAGTCCGCCGTATCGGTCGACGGGTCGAGTTCGAGATCACGGATGACGGACCTGGGATCTCGGCTGACGTCCTCCCCAGCATCACCGAGCGCTTCGTCCGTGCGGGCGACCATCACACACGCTCGACCCGAGGCCTCGGCATCGGACTCGCGCTGGTCGAGCAGGTGCTCCAGCTGCATGGCACGACCCTAGAAGTCACCTCCCGCGAGGGGAGAGGCTCGAGGTTCTCGTTCCGTCTGCTCCATATGGACGCCGGCGACCTGGACCCGGGCTCCGAGCTCCCCGGTCGACCGCTCAGCCGCGGACGACCAGATTGACAAGCCGGTCCGGCACATGGATGCGCTTGACGACCTGACCAACCAGATGCGCCGCAACCGCAACCTCGGCGGCCGCGACGGCGGTGGCCTCGTCGGCCCCGGCCGCGATCGTGATGCGGCCCTTCACCTTGCCGTTGACCTGCACCACCAGCGTTGCCTCATCCTCAACCAGCAGCGCTGTGTCGGCCGCGGGCCAGCTCTGGTCGTGGACCGATCCAGCGCGGCCAAGGCGTCCCCACAGCTCCTCGGTGATGAACGGGCAGATCGGTGCCAGCAGCAGCTGCAGGCTGGTCATCGCCTCGTGGACGGCACTGCCGGCCACGCCCGCACGCTGGGCAGCCATCACGGCGTTCGTGAGTGTCATCATTCGCGCGATGGCGACGTTGTACTTGCGCGCCTCCATCTCACCTGAGACCTCGCTGATGGCCGTGTGGGTGGCCTTGCGCAGCGCTGAGACGTCATCGGCACTGCCGCCGTCTGCCGCCGCTGCTCCGCCAGCGTTGATGTGCTCGATCGACAGGCGCCAGATGCGTGAGAGCCACTTGTGCATGCCGTCGGGCGACACGTCGGCCCAGTCGATGTCATCCTCGGGCGGCGAGGCGAACAGCATCGTGCCCCGCAGCGTGTCCGCTCCGAGCCGGTCGTACACCTCTGCCGGCACGACGAGGTTGCCGAGCGTCTTGCTCATGGACTTGCCATCGAGGATGACCTGCCCTTGGTTGAGCAGCGCCTGGAACGGCTCGTCGGCGACCAGGTGTCCACGATCGCGCATCGCCTTGGTCACAAACCGCGCGTACAGCAGGTGGAGAATCGCGTGCTCGACGCCGCCGGTGTACTGGTCGACCGGCATGAACCGGTTGGCCAGATCTTCGGGCCACGCCTGCGTCGCATCGTTGGGCGACAGGTAGCGCAGGAAGTACCACGACGAGTCGACGAAGGTGTCGAGGGTGTCGGTGTCACGTGTCGCGTCGGCGCCACAGGACGGGCACGCAACGTGCTTGAACGTGGGGTGGTGCGACAGCGGTGAGCCATCGACGGTCCAGTCAAGGTCTGTCGGCAGCTTGACCGGCAGATCGCTGGTCGGGACCGGGACCGGGCCGCAGTCATCGCAGTGGATAACAGGCACAGGCGCACCCCACGAGCGCTGCCGCGAGACCAGCCAGTCACGCAGGCGGAAGTTGACCTTGCCGGTCCCCCACCCCTTGCGCTCGACGTCGGCGATGATCGCAGCTTTGGCTGCCTCGAACGCCATACCGTCGTACTCGCCGCTGTGCACCATCACGCCAGGGCCGACGTACGCCTCGGTCATCGTGTCAGCGTCCAGCGGGTCGAGGAGGTTGCCCTCGTCGTCAGTCGGCTGGATGATGACCGCGATCGGCAGCCCCTCCTGCCGCGCGAAGTCGAAGTCGCGCTGGTCGCCGACCGGCACCGCCATGATCGCACCGGTGCCGTAGTCCATCAGCACGTAGTCCGCGGCGTACGCCGGGATGGTCGCGCCCGTGAACGGGTTCGTCATCTCAAACGACAGCCGGAAACCGGTCTTGCCCCCGTGGTCACCCTGCTGGCGCTCCAGCTCGGACCGCTTGGACACCTCGTCGAGGAAGGCTGCGTACTCGGCGTTGCCGGCCATCCGCTCGGCGACCATCGGGTGCTCGGGCGCGAACACGAAGTACGTCGCACCGAAGATGGTGTCGGGGCGTGTGGTGTAGACCTCGACCTGTTCGGCCGCGTCATCGGCGGTTGTGAACGTGACCTCGGCGCCCTCGGAGCGACCGATCCAGTTGCGCTGCATCGCCTTGACGCGCTCGGGCCAGTCGATCTTGTCCATGTCGTCAAGCAGCTGCTGGGCGTACTCGGTGATCTTCCAGAACCACTGCGTCAACGGCTTGCGCACGACCTCGTCGCCGGACCGCTCGCACCGGCCGTCGACGACCTGCTCGTTGGCCAGCACCGTCATGCAGCCGGGGCACCAGTTGACGTTCGCCTCGCGGCGATCGACCAGGCCCGCATCAAACAGCTCGGTGAACAGCCACTGCGTCCACGCGTAGTACTCGGGGTCGCAGGTGTGCAGCCGGGTGGACCAGTCAAACGAGTAACCGAGCCGGATGATCGACGAGCGCTGCTCCTCGATGTTGGCGTACGTCCACGCCGCCGGATCCGCGCCACGCTTCTTCGCGGCGTTCTCGGCAGGCAAGCCGAACGCGTCCCATCCGAACGGGTTGAGCACCGCGTGCCCGGTCATCCGCTTGTGCCGCACCAGCGCGTCGTGGATGGTGAAGATCTCGGCGTGGCCCATATGCAGGTCGCCGGACGGGTACGGGAACATCGTGACGGCGAAGTACGGCGTGCCCGGGTGTGCAGGGTCCAGCTCGTACACCGCATCGTCCGCCCAACGGGTGGCCATCGCAGCCTCGTAGCTGAGGGGGTCGTAGCGCTCGATGTCGTGGTCAGCGTCAGTCATCGGTTGCATGTCCCAGAACAGGTGGCGGCGAGCGGCTGAGGGTAGACGTCGCACCTGCGAACACCGTCACGGCGCACACGCAACGAGGACGGCCCCGGCGCGTGTGCACCGGGGCCGTTCGTCGTTGCGTGTGTCAGTGGGTCACTGCAGCAGGCAGGCGTACGGCTTGAGGCCGGCCTGGATCTCGGCGAAGGTGAAGCCGGTGCCAAGCGCGTCAAGCGCCTCGGCGGGGCTGAACCAACGACCCTGCGTGGCAGCCATCTCTGCTGCGGCGTCGTTGTCAGCGTCAAACGCCAACGAGTCGATGCCACGGCCGCCGTTGCTGAACACCTGGAAGTCGCTGACGTTGCCGTCTGCGTCAAGCGGGATGCGCGGCGTCTTGGCCGACCACGAGTTGGAGTTTTCGAAGCGGCGGAAGCCGATCTGGACGATCGGGTCCTGGCCGTAGCCATTGGCGTCCAACGTGACACCACCCGACACGCCACCGAGCGCGACGCCCTGCATGCCGTTGAGGTCGAGGATTCGTACTCCACCGTTGTAGTACGAGATGGTGGCGATGTTCGCCTCGGGGTGCAGACGGAACACGTGCGCGGTGCACGACGGTGCGATCGGGGTGGCGCCACCCTCGGACGCCATCACGCGGACCTCATCGATGTTCCAGTAGCCGACCTTGACCGGCACGGTCTCGGTCGGGGTGCCCGGGGTGACCTCGTACACGTGCACGCCGCCGTTCGGGCACTGGCCCGAGCCGGTCGCGCCCGCGAACTCATCCTCAATGAACAGGAAGCGACGGCCGTCGATGTCGATCGGGTCCGACTGGTGCCAGACCTGGATGGTCGGGTCCACGAACGTCGAGATGATCGTCGGGTTGGCCGGGTCGGAGGTATCCATGATGACGCCCTGCGCGAGCGCGGCCGAGTAGGCGCGGTCACCGTCATCGTCGAACGTGATGTCATGCGACTCGTTGCCCAGCGACAGCGGCACCTGCGGCAGGTACAGCTTGCCGAGGCGCACGATGTTGTCGAGGTCCGAGATGTCGTAGTACTCGATGCCCGGCTGGTCCTCCAGCACCATCTCGGTGATCAGCGACGAGTTCGAGTTGTAGAAGTAGTTGCCCGACGGGTGGACCGTGCCGTTGTGACTGCCCTCATCCACCTGGATGAACGCGACAGCCTTTGGCGCGAACGGGTTGGTGATCTCGATGATGAGCGTGCCCGTGTAGCTGCCACCTTCGTTGCCCTGGCCCGGGACGAGGCCCGCGTCGACACCACACTCTTCGGTGCCAGAAAGCGCCGACCCACCGTCCTCGACGGTGTATGTGGTGTACGTCTTGTCGTCGCGGCGGAACACCTGCGTGTCGCCCTGGTTGGCCGGGCAGTCGTACGCGGCGGTCTCGTACACATCGTCCGGCGTGGTCACGTCGTACAGGTAGAACTTCGTACCCGTCGTGCCAGCGAGCGCGATGTCCTTCTGGATGCCGTCCGTTGCCGGGTCTGCGTCCGCGGCCGGGTTGCGGTAACCCGCTGCCTCCGCGTCTACGGGCTCGTCGAAGGTGAAGGTCGCGAACTCGATGTCGGAGCCGCGGCCACCGGATGAGTGCGGGACGTTCTGCGACAACGTGAAGTTCTCGGAGCCGGTGCCCTCGGCGTCGCCGATGTCGGACGTCACGGCGGGGGCGAAGGCAAGCGAGCCGACGAGGGCGGTCATCATTGCGATGGAGCGCACGCGCATCAGGGGGCATCCTCTGTTGGTGGGTGTGTGTCATCTAGATTCGACGCACACGCCTGACACTCCTGCGCGTTCCTGCACGCTGGCGACGAACGAGCGGTATGCGTGCGCCTGAACGCACGGTGGTGTGCGTTTCGGTCTGGAGGCCCCACCGGTTCGCCCCGTTCCGCGGCTGCTGGTATCGTCCCCCGCCGCTACGGCCTCGGTCGTACGTGAGGGCCTGTGGCGCAGCCCGGCAGCGCACTTCCATGGCATGGAAGGGGTCAGGGGTTCGAATCCCCTCAGGTCCACACCGCACGAACGCCCACCGCATACGCGGTGGGCGTTCGTCGTTTCGACGCATCTGTCGGACGATAGGAGGATGCCGGCGGCGCGCGGGGTTGGTTGGCTGCACCCTCCCCGCAACCGAGACACTGGAGTCACCGTGCCGTCCTCGACCTGCACCTTCACCAACGCTCGAGACCAGCAGCTGTCGGCGCGACTGGAACGCCCGGTCGGGCCGATCCGCGCGACGGCGGTGTTCGCCCACTGCTTCACCTGCAGCAAGGACCTACGGGCCGCGCGCCGCATCGCGTCATCGCTGCGCGAGCGCGGGATCGCCGTGCTGTCGTACGACTTCGCGGGGCTCGGCTCGTCCGAGGGTGACTTCGCCGCCAGCACGTTCTCGTCCGACGTAGACGACCTCATCGCGGCCGCCGGCTACCTCGCCGAGACGATCGCTGCCCCGTCGCTGCTGGTGGGCCACTCGTTGGGTGGCGCCGCGGTGCTGACAGCTGCGGCGCAGCTCAACAGCGTGACCGCCGTCGCCACGATCGGAGCACCCTCCGACGTTGAGCACGTGCAGAACCTCGTCAGCGAGGACGACCGCGACCGCATCCGGGCCGACGGCCGAGCCGCAGTCACCATCGGCGGCCGGACGTTCAACGTCGGCGCCTCGTTCCTGGACGATCTGAGCACCCACGCGCTGCTTGACACGGTGGCTGACCTGGACGCAAGCCTGCTGTTGCTGCACTCCCCCGTCGACAACACCGTGGGGGTCCAGAACGCCGCGGCTCTGTACGGCGCCGCCAAGCATCCCAAGTCGTACGTGTCGCTCGACGACGCCGATCACCTGCTGACCGACCCGGCCGACGCCCGGTACGCCGCAGAGGTCATCGCGTCGTGGGCCGACCGCTACCTCCCCGAGCCGGACGCGTCAGCATCCCGCGATGATGCCGACCCCGACCCCGACGGCGTCGCGATGACGTACGCCGACGACCGCGTGGTGGCCGTGAGCCACGATGGCCTGCGCGCCGACGTGCGTGCACGCGGCTTCGACATGATCGTCGACGAGCCGCGCAGCGCCGGCGGGAGCGAGGCCGGCCCGACGCCGTACGACTACCTCACCTCCGCGCTCGCGTCATGCACGGTGCTCACGATGCGCATGTACGCCGAGCGCAAGGGGTGGCCGATCGAGGAGATCCGGGCCGAGGTCTCACACGCCAAGGTGCACGCGGCGGACTGTGAGGCATGCGAGCATGCCGACGGGGACATCGGCGTGCTGACCCGCACTATCACGATGACAGGCGACCTCGATGACGACCAGCGGACCCGCATGATGCGGATCGCGGACCGCTGCCCAGTCCACCGCACCCTCGAAGGCCAGATCGAGGTTCGCACCACCCTCCGGTGAGCAGCGGGCGCCGTATCACTCCTGCTGGGAGGGGTCCTCGCTCGGCAGCTGGTCCGGGTCGATCGTCGTGCCGAGGTCCCCACCGTCGGACGCGGTGCCGTCGGCCTCCTCGACGATCATCGCCGTGAGCATCCCGAACATAGAGCCATCGGACTTCTTCACGTGCGGCAGGATGTGGCAGTGCCACACCCACGTGCCGGGCACCTCGGCGTCGTAGACGACGGTGTAGCGCTCACCCGGCGCGACGTTGATGGTGTCCATCCGGTACGGCGCCGGCAGCGGAAACCCGTCCTTGGCAACGACCAGGCCGGTCTGCCCGTGCAGGTGCATCGGGTGGGACATCACACCTTCGTTCATGTAGTGGACCATCACCCGCTCACCCGCCTTGGCGACGTACGGGTCGGTCGCGGGGAACGACTTGCCGTTCAGCGAGAAGCCGATGACGCCGGCGTCGTTGAGCACCATCACATGCTCCTGTGTGACGCCGATCTGGTTGGTCGCCTCGGTGTAGTCGCCGGCGATGATGGCGCCGACAAGCCCGTCCGGGATCTGGTGCAGCGAGTGCATATGCGAGTGGTACATCCCGAGGCTCGGCTGGTCTGCCTCGAAGACGTAGTCGTACGTCTCCCCGCTGAGGATCGGGTCTTGCGTGATCGGCGCGACGCCGTCGTACGCAAACGCGTGCCCGTTCACGCCGTGCGGATGCAGCGAGGTCGCCTCGTTGTCCAGCATGTTCGTGACCCGGATGATGTAACGGTCACCGAGGTCGACCTCGATTGTCGGACCGGGGATCTGGCCGTTGTAAGCCATCCCCTTGGCGATCTGGCCCGGCGCGACCTCCCAGTCGATCTCGTCGACGACCAGCTCGAACAGCTTCGTCCCGTCGTCCATGATGGTGGGCTCCATCACCTGCGCGCCCGCGCCGGTGGTCTGCGCCGGGAAGGCCGCCAGCGAGGACATCATGTTCGCCATCTTGGCGTCCGCCTGCTCCTTGGTGAGGTAGTCGCTCGTCGCCTCGGCAGGCGCGGCGACGCCTGCGTCTCCCTCGGTCAAAGTGAGCGTGGCGGTCATCCCTGCGTCTGTATGGCCTGGAATCGTGCACCACAGCTCGTACGTGCCTGCGGCCAGCCCCGCCAGCGACAGGTTCTGGGACGCCCCCGGTGCGAGATCCTGTGTCGCGTACGCCTCGCCCTGGACCCTGAGGTTGTGCTCGGCCGAACCGTCGTTGGACACGGCCAAGCTGCCACCGGCGGCGGCCGTGATGCTGCCACCACCGATGCTGAACTCCACGAGCGAGACCGCAACGGGGAGATCAGCCGCCGCGGCGCCGGCGACGGACACGCCGGTGCCCCCGTTGTCGGACGCGAGCGCGCGCCCGACAGCGAACAACGACAGGATCAGGGCGAAGACGCCAAGCGCCACCGCCACGATGATGCCGGGCTGGACGCGGATCGCGTCATCGGTTGAAAGGTCGGACATGGGTGTTGGCTCCATGGTCGGGAGTGCGTAGCCACACGGTTGCCCATCCACGCGGCCATGGGCAGGGACCCCTGCACCGACCCGTCGGGACATTGGTCCCGACGTCACCGACAGCGGGTCAGTCGTCCCCGACTGTCTGCGCCCAGAACACCGCCGCCTCGGTCCGCCGCTCCATCCCGAGCTTGCGTAGCACCGACGACATGTAGTTTTTGACCGTCTTCTCGGCGAGGTGGAGCTCGTCGCCCACCGCCCTGTTCGTAAGCCCCGTGGCCACCAGCGCGAGGATGTTGCGCTCCTGGTCGGTCAGCTGCGCGAGCCTCGGGTCCTCCTCGTCGCCCGCTCGGATCCGGGCCAGGACGCGCCCGGTCACGGCTGGATCGAGGAGGGACTCGCCACCCGCGACCCGTACGACCGCCTCGACGAGGTTCACCCCGCGCGTTTCCTTCAGCAGGTAGCCAGCGGCACCCGCCATGATCGCCTCGTACACGGCGTCGTCGTCAGCGAAGCTCGTAAGCATGAGTGCGCGCACGTCCGGGTGCCGCGATCGCACCTCGCGGCAGATCTCGATGCCGGTGCCATCTGGTAGCCGTACGTCCAGGACGAGCACATCCGGCGGATCCGCCACGGCGATCTGGATCGCCATCCCGACGCTCCCGGCTTCCGCCACCACCGTCAGCCGGTCGTCTGCGTCCAGCAGCGCACGCAGCCCGTGCCGCACGACTTCATGATCGTCGACGATCATGACCCGGACGGGGCCCTGCGGATCCATCTCGTAACCCATCTGCTGCCCCATGACCGCCGCCCCTCTGGTTCGCTGATTCGAGCCTAGGCATCAGCCGGCACCGGACCGACAGCTGGAGATCACGTGGCAGCCACGCACCACGGCCACTCTGACGGCGCACCCGTCGAGACAAGGGACGATCTGGGTCCCCTGCTGGATGCTGCGCTGGCCATCGCCGAGGATCTCGACCTTGACGGAACGCTTCGTCGGATTGTGGCGTCTGCACGGGCGATGAGCGGCGCGCGATACGCCGCCCTCGGCGTACTCGATGGCGCCGGGACCGGTCTGGCCACGTTCATCCACGACGGCATCGACGCGGCCACGGCCGCGATTATCGGACCGCTTCCGACGGGCCGTGGCGTGCTCGGCGAGCTGATCCGGTCTCCCCGACCGCTCTCCCTCGAGCGCCTCGCAGCGCACCCGGCGTCCTCGCCCCTGCCGCCGGGGCATCCACCGATGACGACCTTCCTGGGCGTTCCCGTGCGCATCGGCACCGAGGTCTTCGGCAACCTTTACCTCACGGACGCGCCCGGCGGCTTCGGGCCGCGAGACGAGCGCTTGGTCGTCGCGCTGGCCGCGATTGCCGGGGCCGCCATCAGCAACGCGCGAACTGCGGCCGCCCTGGCCGCGCGCGAGCGCGGGCAGCACGCGCTCGCGGACCTGTCCACCGCGGTGCTCGGCGGCGCAACGATCGACGAGCTGCGCGACATGGCCGGGTCCGCGATCGGTTGGGTGCTCGAGGAGGTCGAGGTCACGCGGACCGCTGCGACCGGCGGCGCGAAGCGGCTCGAGCGAGACGGAGACGACCGGGTGCTCTCGCTCGGACACGACATGGCAGCGCGGGTCCGACCAACCCCTGGGCGCGTCCCGTTGAGTGCTGAGGATGACGATGCTCTCGAGGCGTTGGCGCGACACGCCGACGTCATCATGTCGTTCGGGCGTGCCCGCGCCGAGGTCGCCGAGCGCGCGCTCACGGCCGAGAGGGACCGCATCGCACGCGACCTTCACGACACGGTCATCCAGCGGCTGTTCGGAGCCGGGCTGCGGCTCGACGCGCTCGGCCGGCAGCATCAGGACGACGCCGACGTCGTGGAGGTCGTCGAGGCTGTCCTGCACGAACTCGACCAGGCGATGGCAGACACCCGACTGACGATCGCGTCCCTCGGCGCCCCGAACGAACCCAGCCTGACAGGGCGACTGCGCTCGATCGTGGACGTGTTGCGCCCCGTGTGCCGTGGGCTCGCGCCCCTGCAGCTGGGCGGCGAGCTCGACCTGTTGCCCGAGGACCTCGCCGGCGACCTCGCGGCGGTGCTACGAGAGGGGCTGAGCAACGCTGCCCGTCACGCAGACGCAGGACACATCGTCGCGTCCGTGACCGTGTCCGGCACCGACGTCGCGGTCACGGTGACCGATGACGGCCACGGCGTGGTCACTCGCGACACGACCCCCGACACGACCCCCGACACGACCCCCGTCGCTCGCCTCGAGGGCGGACTCGGGCTCAGCAACCTGCGGGCCCGGGCGGAGGCGCGGGGCGGCGAGCTCACGTTCACCTCGCGCCCGGAGGGCGGAACGACACTGCGCTGGTCGGTCCCGGTTCCGGCCCTCGCGTGACTCGCTCCCGCCCGACAGGCCCGGGCACTACAGGCCCGGGCACTACAGGCCCGGGCACTACAGGCCCGGGCGAACTGGGTGCCACCGCGGCCGCGTCGCAGAGCCGGGCCGCGACCGCCGCAACGAACGCCGAGACGGTGCGGTCCGCCGCACGGTGCAGCACCAAGGTGTCCACGGCCTGACCCACGCGACCCAACGGCAGCAAGACATCCCCAACGAACAAGAGCGACGTGACCGGACCCGACCTCACCAGCCGCAGTTGACCGTCGAGGCCCGGCACCACTCGCTCCATCGCGATCACGTCCTGGTCCGCCTCCACCGGCTCCCACGTGACGTGCCGCACCGTCGACCGACGGAACTGGACAGGGCGGCCGACGCGACACCGGACAGGTCGCCGGAGCCGCGGTGATGGCCCGACCGACACCAGCCACACATTGAGCCCCGAGGCGCGGGCCTCCGGCAACCAGCAGCCCGGGTCGGCTTGCAGAGCGCGCTCGTAGCCTGTGCCGGCCGGCAGCGGTTGAGCGATCGTGACGTCGCGGCGCATGAAGATCTCCCCGTCGACATCAGACTTGCGGCTCTGGCACCGCGGGTGTAGGGGCCGAGGTCCCGAGACCAGCAGGACCCGTCCCAGCCATCGCGGAGCATCCAACGCCCTCTGTGCGCCGGGTGTCCCGGAAATCGCCAGGGCCACGCGCGGAGGGACTACCGTCACGAGCCGCCGCCGACCGGGAGCCCTGGCGTGGAGATCACCGCGGGAACGTTGCTCTGGGAGCCGAGCCCAAACGCGCGCGCGACAACGCGTATGGGCGCGTTCGCCGACGCCGCCGAGGTCGTCGCGGGGCGTGCGCTGCCCGACTACGACGCCCTGTGGCGCTGGTCGATCGAGGACCTCGACGGCTTCTGGACCCTCATCGCGCACGAGCTCGGGGTGCGGTGGCACGACCGCCCCACGTCGCTGCTCGCCGACGGGACCCTCCCGCACCCCACGTGGGCCCCGGGCGGCACGTTGAACTACGCCGAGCACGCACTCGGGGGGACGGGAGAGGCCATCGTCGGCGTCTCGCAGAGCCGCGGCCGCATCGCCTTGACGTACGCCGACCTGGCCGACCAGGTCGCCCGCTGCCGGGCAGGTCTCGTGGCGCTCGGCGTCGGACGGGACGATCGCGTCGCTGCGTACCTGCCGAACATCCACGAAACGATCGTCGCGTTCCTCGCGACCGCGTCGCTCGGCGCGATCTGGACATCATGCGCGCCGGAGTTCGGCGTCGAGGCCGTCGTGGACCGCGTCACCCAGATCGCACCGAAGGTGCTGCTGACGGTCGACGGATACCGCTACGGCGCCAAGGCGGTGGACCGGCTGCCCCAGCTTGCCGAGATCCGTGCCGCGCTGCCATCGGTCGAGGCGACCGTCGTGGTGCCGTACCTGGATGCTGACCTCGATGTCGCGGCGGCCGTGCCGGGCGCCATGACCTGGGACGCGCTGCTCGCCAACGAGGCGCCGATGGCGTACGTGTCCGTTCCGTTCAACCACCCGCTGTACGTGCTGTACTCGTCTGGCACGACGGGAAAGCCCAAGGCCATCGTCCACGGCCACGGCGGGATCCTGCTCGAACACCTCAAGGTGCTGGGGTTGCACCACGACCTCGGCCCAGGGGATCGCTTCAGCTGGTTCACCACCACCGGCTGGATGATGTGGAACTACCTCGTGTCGGGGCTGTGCGTCGGATCGACGATCGTCCTGTTCGACGGCGACCCAGGCGCGCCGGACCTGATGACCCTGTGGCGGATGGCCGCCGACGAGACCCTCGACGTGCTGGGCGTGTCGGCCCCGTTCCTGCTGGCCTGCCGCAGCGCCGGCCTCACACCCGGCACCGAGGTCGACCTGACGGCGCTGTCGCAGGTGGGTTCGACCGGTGCACCCCTGCCGCCGGAGGGCTTCGGGTGGGTCACCGAGGCGGTCGGCCGCCACGTCCAGGTCGTGTCCGCCAGCGGCGGGACCGACGTCTGCACGGCGTTCGTCGCCGGCGCACCGCTGGTCCCGGTGCGCGCTGGCGAGATCGGCTGCCGCTGCCTCGGCGCCGACATCCAGGCGTGGGCGCCCGATCGCACCGCGCTGATCGGCGCGCGCGGCGAGCTGATCCTCGCGCAGCCGATGCCGTCGATGCCCGTGTCGTTCTGGGGCGACGAGGACGGCAGTCGCTACCGCGCCGCGTACTTCGAGCCGTACGGCGACGCGTGGCGCCACGGCGACTGGCTGACCATCACCGAAGCCGGCGCGTGCCTCATCACCGGCCGCAGCGACGCGACGCTCAACCGCGGAGGCGTGCGCATGGGCACGGCCGAGTTCTACTCGGTCGTCGAGGAGCTGCCGGAGGTCGCCGACAGCCTCGTCGTCCACCTCGAGGACACCGACGGTGGTCCCGGCCGACTGGTGCTGTTCGTGTCGCTGGTCGAGGGCGCGACGCTGGACGACGCGCTGCGCCGGACCATCGCCAGCACGATCCGGACAGGCCTCTCTCCCCGCCACGTGCCGGATGAGCTCCACGTCGTGCCCGACGTCCCACGCACCCTGTCGGGCAAGAAGCTTGAGGTCCCGGTGAAACGTTTGCTCCAGGGCGAGGCGTTGACCGAGGTGCTGACCGCCGGCGCGCTGCAGAACCCCGAGGTCCTACAGGCGTACGTCGCACTGGTGTGACGTACGCCTGTAGGAGGCAGCAGACTCCCCCGCACGAAGGACATAAGTTGGACCCTCTGAACATCCCGGTTGCGGCGTTGGCCCCGATCGTGATCCTCGTGCTGGGCTTCATCGCCTACTGCCTCATGGACCTCTCGAAGCATGAGGTGCATCATCTGCCGCGCTGGTTGTGGGCGGTCGCCTGCACGATCTCGGTGCCCCTCGGAGGCATCCTGTACCTGCTCATCGGCCGCGGCGACGAGCGCCAGCCGTGATTCGGACGGCTGGGCTGACCAAGGTCTACAGCGGACACACCGCCCTGCACGAGGTCGATCTCGACGTCCCGACCGGCAGCGTCTACGGGCTCGTCGGGCCCAACGGTTCCGGCAAGACCACGATGCTGGGGCTGATTGCGGGGCTGCGCCAGCCAACATCCGGCGAGCTGCACGTGGACGCACCGACCGGCCAGATCGCGGTGCTGCCCGACACCCCACGGTTCGACGAGTGGCTCACGGGACGAGAGGTCGTGGCGCTCGCGCTGCGACTCGTACGCGGCGCCGTCAACGAGGACCGCGTGACCGAGATCCTTCAGCGGACGGGCATCGCCGACGCCGCTCGTCGGCAGGTCGGCGGCTACTCACGCGGGATGCTCCAGCGGCTCGGCGTCGCGGCTGCGCTGGTCACGGACCCACGTCTGGTGCTGCTCGACGAGCCAGCGTCAGCGCTGGACCCGCAAGGGCGCCGCGAGCTGCTGGACCTGATCGGCCGGCTGCGCGGCGACGCGACCGTGCTGTTCTCCAGCCACATCCTCAGCGACGTGCAGGAGGTCTGCGACAGCGTCGGCGTGCTGCACCACGGACGGCTGCTGTTTCAGGGACCCCTCGACGAGATGCTCGTTGGTGCGGCGGTCCCGGGCTTGCGCATCCGTACCCGGCAGGGCGCCGCAGCCGCAGCCGCGGCCCTGGCCCAGACGGCCTGGGTCACCAGTGTCGAGGAGCTCGATGACGACCAGCTCACGGTCGAGGTGACGTCCGTCGAGGACGCCGAGCGCGGGATCGCCGCGGCGCTTGCTACCAGCGGTGTGCGCGTGGTGGCGGTCCAACCGCAGGAGGTCTCGCTGGAGCAGGCGTTCCTCGAGCTGGTCGGCGACCAGCACACCCCAGACACCGACGCACGACCATGACACTGTGGGAGCTCGAATGGCAGCGGTTGCTGCGTACCAAGCGCTGGATCGCTCTGGTCGGCGTGCACGTGTTCTTCGGCCTGATCGGACCACTCACCGCCCGCTACCTCCCCCAGATCCTCGGGGCGGCCGGCGGTGACCTCGAGGGTGCGACGATCATCCTGCCGGACCCGACCCCGGCCGATGGCCTGGCCCAGTACACGTCCAACGTCTCGCAGCTGGGCACCATCGTCGTGCTCGTGGTGGCGGCCGGTGCGCTCGCGTTCGACGCCCTACCCGAGATGGGCGTGTTCCTGCGCACCCGCGTCGCGAACGTGACAACCATCCTTCGACCCCGGCTGATCGTGAACGCCGTGGCCGCCGCAGGCGCCTACATCCTGGGCGCCATGGCGGCCTGGTACGAGACCTGGGCCCTGCTCGGAGCGGTGGACGTGGGTGGTGTCATCCTCGGCACGCTGCTGGGCGCGCTGTACGTCGTCTTCGCGGTCGCCGTGACAGGCGCCGTGGCGCAGTGGGCTCGCAGCGTCCTGCGCACCGTGATGATCTCGTTGATCGCCCTGCTGACCCTGCCGCTGCTCGGCATCATCCCGGCCGTCCAGCGCTGGTCCCCCGCGAGCCTCACGTCCGCCCTGCCACAGCTGGCGGGCGGCGGTGCCGCCGGGGAGCTCCTCGGCGCAGCCGCCGTGACGATCATCGCCACGACCGGCCTGGTCTGGGCCACCATCCGCGGGGCAGCACGCCACGAGGCGTAGGCCTGCGCGCCCCCAACACGTCCCCCATCCGTCCTCACGGGGGGCGATGGTCGCGCGGGCCAGGGTCAGCATCTGCCAGGGTCAGCAACTGCCTGGGTCAGCAACTGCCTGGGTCAGCAACTGCCTGGGGTCGCATGGCGGTCACAGCGGGACCTTCGGCAGTTGTCGCGCTCAGAGCCGCAACGCACGCTGCCGCAGAACGGCATCCCAAGATTCCTCGAGGAAACGGATCTGCACATGAACGAGATCACAAACGAAGACCTGAACATGCTCGCGGCGATCGAGGCTCCCAACTGCGTGTCGTTTTACCTGCCCACGCATTCCTCGGGCGGTGACGTTGCGCAGGACTCGATCCGTCTGAAGAACCTGATCGCTATCGCCAAGGACCAGCTGGAACAGCTCGGCCTGAGGAGGAGCGACACTGCCACGCTCCTGGAACCGGTCGAGTCGCTGTTGGACGACGAGGACTTCTGGGCACACGCCACGGCGGGACTCGCGATCTTCGCCACATCGGTGGGCGTCCGACGCTTCAGGCTGGCGGGACCTGTCGCACAGGCGGTCGCTGTCGCGGACCACCTGTGGGTCGCACCGATGATCCCGTTCGTAACGACGGGTGCCGTGTTCCATCTGTTGGCCCTGAGCCAGAATCAGGTACGCCTGCTGCGAGCCACGCGCCATCAGGTGACCGAGCTCGACCTGCACGCGATCCCCGCCAGCATGGCCGACGCGCTCCGATTCGACGACCACGAGTCGCAGCTCCAGAGCCACGGAGCGGGCAGGGTTGGCTCCGGCGAGGTGTCGGCGATGTTCCACGGCCACGGTGGAGCGGGAGCCTTCGACGAGGTGGACCAGCGTCGCTTCCTGCACGCGATCGAACGTGGCATATCCGGTCGCTTGGGTGACGGGACGGCCCCACTCGTCCTGGCCGGCGTCGAGGGGATCGTGTCGGAGTTCCGGAACCTGAGCAGCTATGCCAACATCACCGAAGGCTTCGTCGCCGGCAACTCCGAGCAGCTCTCGCTCCAGGAGCTCCACGCCGCCGCGCTGCCGCTGGTCGCGCCGGACCTTGACGCTGCCCGGCTCGGAGCGCTGGAGCGACTCACCACGTCGCGGGGACCATCGCTCATCACCATCCCGGATGTGCTCGACGCCGCCTCGAGCGGACGGGTGGCCGATCTGTTCGTCCTGCACGGCCCCGACCTCTCGGGCGACGAGCTCCTGGACAGCCGAGAGACCAACGAAGGCCTCCAGCACGAGTCGGGCGATCGTGACCTGATCGACCGCGCCGTACGTGAGACTCTCGCCCATGGAGGCGGGGTGTTCGCCGCCAACGCGACAGAGATGCCCGGCGAGCTGCCGGTGGCTGCGGTGTTGCGGTATTGATCGGGGCGACGGTGCGCACGGTGGCGATCGCGGACCTGGACTCGGGTCTGGGATCGACCTGGGACCTGGGATCGATATGGGACCTGGGATCGACATGGGGGCGAGTCGCGGTGACCGTCGTGGTTGTCGCGGCCTTGCTCCTTCTCACATGGCTGCTTGGGCGGGCCGCTGGCCGCACCTTCGATGATTCCCAGCAGAGCTACA
>JBLFZR010000023.1:0-16274 GCA_047610595.1 Nitriliruptoraceae bacterium
GACTGACGAGCACCGGCAACGGCGAGAAGGTGTCGCGGGCCGTCGCGAGGTGCTCGGCGTGCCGCTGCTTCCAACGGGCGAGATACGGGTCGTGCACAACATCTGGCAGCACCCGGTTCACAACCACCGCATCGACCGCGTACCCAAACAGCGACAGCGATGTCCACAACCGCTGGGTCTCGTCCAACGCAAGACGCTCCGGGTTGGTGACAAGGCGCATGCTGGTACGCGTCCGGTCGCGCAGCAGCGTGTGGACCGTTGCGAGGTCGCGCTGCAACCGGTCAACAGCCCCCAGCACGTTCTCGTCAGGCATCGCAAAGCCACCGACCGCGCGGGCGACCGGCGCAACCGCCCGAGCCAACCCACGGCCCGGACCGATGATGCGGTCGATGTACCACCGCAGCGCATCAGGCAACGCCAGCAGCCGCAGCGTCTCGGCGGTGGGGGCGCAGTCCACAACGATGACATCATGGTCGCCGGAGGCCGCGCGTGCCTGCAGGTCGATGAGCGCGAACAGCTCGTCGAGGCCAGGCAGCAACATCAGCTCCTCGGCCTGCACCTCGCCCAAGCCGCCGGCATGCAGCATGCCCACGAGGAACGCGCGTACGTCGCTCCAGTGGGCTTCGAGCCGGGCCTGCGCATCCAGCTGCTGCGCGTCGAGGCCCGGCTCCACCGCACGCGGGGTGTCGCCGAGCGGCACCCCCAACACGTCCGCCAGCGAGTGCGCCGGATCAGTCGAGGTGAGCAGCACGCGATGGCCGGCTCGCGCGGCATGCACAGCGGTCGCCGCTGCGATAGTCGTCTTTCCGACCCCGCCCTTGCCGGTCAGCAGCAACACACGCGTCACCGGGGCCTCATGAGTCGATTTCGTCGTTTCGTCACCTCCGCGAGGATACAGGCGGTCACACATGCGTCAGCCGTTGGCAGCGAGCACGGTTGACACGAGGGCCAAGCCCATCGTCGCGCCGAGCACCCCAACAACCAACCAAAGCAACGTGCGCGAGCTGAGCACGACCCGGCCGTCGCTCCCACCCTCGACGTGCGAATCGTTCGCGGACACGATCGCGAGCACGAGCCAGCCCACCAGCAGCGGGATGGCAGGCACCAACGACTGGCCACTGGAACGCGCTTGCACCAGCAGGCTCAGCCCGCCGGCGCCCCAGATCACCCCCAGCACCATCCGCGTGAACGCCTGACCACGCAGCCCAAGCAGCAGGTGCCCCAGCCCCGGCATCACCATCGATCCGGCTACCAGCACGCCGGGCGCCACGGTCGGTCGCGGCGGTGTTGCGCTGACGATCAGCCGACCGAAGGGCGCCGCGCACATCGTGCATTCGAGCCGGTCCAACGGGTTCCATTCGTTGCACATGACACACGCCCACTCGAGCCCGACTGAAGACTCGCGAAAACGACCGCCGCCCGCAGGCAGCGTCGACTCTGTGATAGGCGCCGCACGGCGGGGTGGGGGTGCCGCCTGCGAGCCGTAGCACTGGGAGCACCACGCAGCCCCCTCGGGGTTACGCGCGCCACACGCGTCGCACCGCGCACGTCCGTCGGTCACGATAACGCCACCCCGTGCGCGTCTCGTTCGGCACGCTGCAGCTGGTCTTTCAGCGACCACAGCCCGGCACGGAGCCAGCGGCGGTAGCTCGCACGGGTCGCCGCAGACGCGCGTGCAGTGCGCGCGTGCAGCAGGTGATGCACGACCGTCCCGCCCCATCCCGGCTCGAGCCAGAACTCTGCGGTGCCGTGCAGGTCCCCGGTGCAGTCGAGGACGAACCCAACGTCGTGCCGCCAGCGGCCCGCCTCGACATGCACACGGATGGGTCGCCGACCGGGACCGAGCGCCAGCCCGAAGCGGTCGTTGCCCGTCGCATCGACGACGGTGTCTGGCAGCAGCGTCGCCCACGATGCCACGTCAGTAAGCGCCCGATAGCAGTCAGCTGCCGGCGCACGCACGAATCCGTCATCATCGACGTGGATCTCCATGCCCGCAGCCTACGTGTGCGTGGTGGCCTCTGGCGTTAGCAGCGCCGGGACCGGCGGCGGAGGCTGCCAGCGCCGGCCAGCGCGATCAGACCGGCCAGCGCCGCACCGCCGCCGGTCCCCGCGAGCGAGCTACCGGTCGAATCCACAACCGGGGCGCCGGCATCATCAGCTGCCGTGTCGTTGCTGCCGCTATCGGTGCGTGCGACCGCCGCGGCGCATGCGAGAGTGCCTGGGCGGCGCGAGAACGCCTCGTCGAGCACGCGTCCCTCCCACTGGGCATCGCCAGCTGCATCGAGGCCAGGGTCGGTCACGCCGAGCAACCAGCCGACCGTCGGGGCCCAGTCCACCTGCTCGGCCTGCTCGGGCAGCGCTGCGGTGTCGTCTGCCTCGTTGACGGCGTCCGGGTTCGAAGCAGCGACGACAGTGCCAGACACGATGCCGTCCCACCCACCGGTGATCAGCGCGGTGATGTGACGGGTCGAGGTGTGGCCGTGGTTCCCGGGCAGCGGGTTGTCCGACTCGGACCCCATTCGGTAGCGCTCCTCGGCGAGCACCAAGATCTCACCAACGCGGTCGGTGCCGTCCAGGTGCCAGTCCGGGTGGATCTCACCGAGCACCCGACCGTCCGGGTCGTCGGTGTTGGGCAGCCGATACAGCGTGTCCTCCACGCCTGGCATCGCCGCGATGGCGTCGTACGCCTCGGTGAGCAGCGCGTCCCCACCGTCCATCGCAGGGTCAATCAGGTAAACGAAACCCGCGCCGCCGTTGTCGCTGAACAAGAAGACCGTGCCGGGGATCAACGCGTTGTCCGTCTCGACCTGCTCGAGGGTGGCCGCCACGTCGATGTTCCAGCGCGGGTCCGGGGTGAGCGTGAAGTTCATCGAGTGATCTGAGACAACCATCAGCACGGTCCGGTCCCACTCGCCGCTCTGCTGCAGCTGGTTGGTGATGGTGCCGATCCAGCTGTCGACCTGCGAGAGCGCAGCGCGCTGGGCTGACCGAGGGCCGTCCGTCACCGTGTCCGGTCCCGATGCAGCCGCGCCGGTCACGTCGACATGGCCGGCGCGATCATGGTCGCCCAAGTTGACGAACGCGTGGTCGATGGGCCCGCTGTCGAGCGCGTTCAACAAGAACGGCACCGTGGCTGACTCAGGCGCGTGCCCGGACGCCGGGATGTTGAACGACGGCTGGTCGAAGTCCTCGTCAGCCTCCCCTGCGAACGTCCGCCAGACGTACTCCTTGGAAAGGTCTGTGACCGTGCGTAGATCGCCGCACTGGCTCTCGATCGCGCTGATCGTCGAGGTGGACAGCCGCGCCTCAGGGACGCCGAGGTCCGGGTCAGCCAGCGCGGTGTCACCTACCCAGAGGCGGCCGTCGTTGCCAGGGACCCCGTTGGTGCCGGGGTACGTGCCGGTCCCCATCGCGATGTGATTAGGCAGCGTCTCGGACGCCATCACTGAACGGGCCTGTGTCCACCAGGTGCCCTGATCACGCAGCGACACCAGGTTGGGTGCCAGCGGGTTGCCGTTCTCGTCAAGCTCGTCAAGCTCGGCTGGATCCAGCGCGTCGATCGAGATCAGCAGCACCGAGACGCTGTCGTCGGTGACAGTCGCACGACCAGCGGTCGGGACAGCGATGGCCGCTACGACCAGCGCGGACACGGCCACCGCGGCCGCGCGGGGGTAACGAACGGTCACGAGACGTATCCAGAGGTCGCGGGTGCCCGTCAGGATAGAGCGGGACTAGACGCCTGTGACCTCTGCGACGAACGAGCTGACAGCGTCCTGTAGCAGCTGCTGATCGAGGTCGAGCGTCGCCACGTGATAGCTCTGACTGAGAACCAGCTCGCGCACATCCGTCGAGCCGAGCAGACCCGCCAGCGCTTTCGAGTTCTCGGGCGGGACTGTGTGATCCTGCGGCGAGTAAGCCACCAGCACCGGCACTGTCAGCTCACGCAGCTGCGCGCGGATCCGTGGCAGCGCCCGCAAGAACGAGCTGGCAGACTTCGCGGGGACAGTGTCGTACGCCCTCTCAGTCATGCCTGGCTTGGCGATGTCGTCCTCGACCACCCCCGCGAGCTTGGCGGGAACCATCGGCATGACGTACGCGAGGACCGGTGCGAGCTTGGCCAGCAGCCCGTCGCGGTCGAGAATCGCCGCGTTGATCGGGACCACGCCAGCCACGTCGCGCCGGCTGCCGACGTCTAGACAGATCGTGCCGCCCATCGACAGCCCGACCAGCACGATCTTGTCGCAGCGCTCGTGCAGCGCGTCGACCTGCTTGTCGACCTCGGCCAGCCAATCCGCGTAGCGCGTGGTAGCCATGTCCTTGGCGGTGGTGCCGTGTCCGGGCAGACGCGGCACACGCACGGTGTAGCCGTCCGCGTGCAGCCGCTCACCCATCGGGCGGGTCGAAAGCGGGTTCCCGGTGAAGCCGTGGACCACCACCACCCCGACGGCCGCTCGCGCGCCTGTGCCTGTCGCGCCCCACGCCTCAGCGCCTTCGATCACAGCTGCGTTCATCAACGGTCCTGTCTAAGCCGGGAACCGTTAACGCTAGCCGTTGGCACCCGTGTGTCGTGTGTCTACCGCGTCTAGAAGGACGCGCCGAAATCGTGCTGCGATGCCGTCCCAGCCCCACTGCTCTTGCACATGCGCACGGCCAGCCAAGCCCCACGCGACCCGGAGCGCGGGGTCGTCCAGCAGCCCGACGATGGCCGTCGCCACCGCCTGCACGTCACGCCCGTCGACCACCGAGCCGGTCTGTCCCTCGATCACGGTCTCGGGTGCGCCGCCTGAGCGACCGGCGATCACCGGCACCCCGCTGGCCTGCGCCTCGAGATACACGATCCCCAGACCCTCGACATCGAGCCCGCCCAGCCGCGTCCGACACGGCATCGCGAACACGTCCAGGGCCGCGTGCGCCTCCGGCAGCGCGTCCCACGCAACGCGGCCTGGCAGCACGACACCGTCGAGCGTGGCGGCACGACGGACCAGCTGCTCGTGCAGCGGCCCCTCCCCCACCAGCACCAGCTGGGCGTCCGGGTGCGCACGACGGACCGCCGGCCACGCCGCCAGCAGCGTGTCTTGACCCTTGCGGTCAACCAGCCGGCTGACACATCCCACCAGCAGCGCGTCGTCCGCCACGCCCCAGCTGCGGCGCATCGCCGCGCCATCCACATCTGGGCGGAAGCGTTCGATGTCCACGCCCGGCGGCACCCGCACAACGGGGCATCGGGCGTGCCGGGTCAGCCGGTCCTCGGTGAAGCTGCTGATCGTCGTCAACGCAGCGAGGTGTCGCGTCGTACGCCCCGCCACACGGCCCAACCCGGTCGTGACCATCCCGGCCTCCAAGCCGTGACTGATCGCCACAACCGGGACGCCAGGATCCTTCGCCAACCCCCGCGCGAGCTCGCCCAGCGGCCACGATGCTCCCAGCACCACGACGTCCGGCTGATGGCGGGCCGCTGCCTCACGCACCGCGCGGAGCGTCGCCGGGGTGGGATGCACAGCCCCGGGCAGCCGCTCGATCGCCCACGCGACACCGGCATCGTGCGCCGTGGCGTCGCTGTGCGCCGGCCCGAGCACCAGCGCTGTCTGCGGGTCGACGCGGTCCAGCAGGTTGCCAAGGAACTGCTCGATCCCCCCCGCGCGCGGCGGCAGATCGTTGGTCACCCACAGGGTGCGCAGCTGCGTCACGGTCCATCACCGCCGTCGGGGGTGGGGTCGAGCCCCTCGCGCTCGGCGAACGCAACGGCCGCCCGGATGCGCTGTTGTGCCGTGGGGTGTGTCCCGGCCATCAGCCGGACCCATGCCGGTGGGTTCGGGTCGCTGAGGTCGCGCTCGACGAAGCCGCGACTGAGCCCGACGAAGCCGGCGGGGTCCCGCACAAGCTCAAATGTGCGTGCATCAGCAGCCGCCTCAACCCGGCGCGATTGCCACGCCACCACCGGCTGCCCCAGCAGCTGCAACGTCACGACCACCGCGACTGCCATCGCTCCGGCTCGCGCCCCGCTGAGCGCAACGGCGTGTCCGCGGGCGTTCTGACGCCGTCGCACCGCGTCGACCAGCAGCAGCGCCGGCAGAATCCCTGCGGCGCTTGCGATCACGCCGCGCGCAAGGTCGTTGTGTTCCGCGTGCGCGATCTCATGCCCGACGACCGAGACCACCCGGTCGGTGGGCAACGCAAGCAGCGTGTCCCACAGCACCACCTGGCGGGTGGGACCGATGCCTGTCACATACGCGTTTACTCGGGTGGTTCTGACCGATGCCGCGCCCACGAGCAGCTCGAGGTCGGGCAGCGTCGAGCGCGCCACGACAGGCCCGACGGCCGCCTCCACGACGGGATCGTCGAGGGGGGCCGGGTCGTACAACAGCGACGTGACCACGAGCGGTTGCACCAGGACAAGCCCTGCAGTCGCGAGCGTGCCAAGCAACGTCCCCACGGCAGGCCAGTCCGACCCTCGGCGTCGGATCACCCACAGCAGCAGCAGCGCTGCGGTGACTGTCACAAGCGTCTCGATCGCGATTGAGCCAGCCGCCTCGGTCACGAAGCGCAGTGGGCTGCTGGTCCGAAACCCGAACGCACCGGCGTGCCACCAACCGATCCACCAGCGCAGCGGCGTGGCCATCAAAGCCGAGGCGAGCACGGCCAGCACCGCACCGCGCGCCGTGGCGAACCGCGTGCCGCCGATTCGCTCGACCAGCCCCTGCCCTCGGGCCGACACGACCAGCCACCACGGCACCCCGAGCGCTATTACAAGGCCGATCAGGTAGGCCACACGAATCGGCCCAACCCAGTCAGCGACACGCGCGAGCGTCGCAGCGTCAAACACCACGAGCGCATCCGCCGCCACAGACGGGCCCGGCGGCGGCGGCAACGGCGCACGCAACGTGATCGCGCCGACCCCGATGACGGCAGCCACGACCGCCCCGACCCACGTCCAGCGCGGCCGGCGCTCTGTCACGACGCCGGGCGCGCCCGGAACACGGACTCAAGCTCTGCGTCCGCATCACGAACGCGCTCGGCGGCCTGTGCCAGCCCGTTCACGATTCCTGGCAGCAAGGCGCTCGCGTCCCGCACCGCACGCGTGGCGGATCCAGCCTCGACCTCCCACGTCCCCGCAGCCTCCTCAGGGTTGCGGTACCGCCAGCGGTTCTCTTTCAGAACGGCCGCATCGCGCACCACGTCGTCGAACACCGGCCACTGCTCGTCCAGCACCGCGATCGCGTTCGCGTTCATCGCGGACCAACCGGCCAACGCATCCAACACCGACCGCTGCGCGGCGAGGAACTGGCGTTCCCACGACCCAACAGCCTCAAGAGCTGCTGTCTGGTCCACAAGCCCCGCGGCCTGACCGATGGCGAGGTCGAGCGCCTCGACCACGGGCAGAAGCGTGGACGGATCGAGGACGTCAAACGCGCTCACGATGCCCGGCACGTCGTCGATAACCACGTCGATCGTGGTGGGGCTCCGCAGCCCTGCCGCCAACGGCTCAACACGACTCGCAGCTGCGAGCACGCCGCTGACGGCGGACTGCAGCTCCACGCGATGCGACGCGACCGTTCCCATCGCAGCGTTCACACGAGCGGCGTTCGGCGCGCCCGCGACCGGCGTCTCGGCGCCCGCGGTCCCAGCGGACTGGCACGCGGACAACGCCGTCGCCATGGCGACGACGAGCAACAGGAGACGGGAGGGCTGAGGCATAACCGCGACGTTACCGATGCCTACGCACCGAGGTTGCATACGGCCGGCAGCGCCGGCAGCGCAGGCCGCCCGTCACGCAGCCGCGCAGATAGCGCGTGCGCGCGCCGAAGCCGGTGTGACGCGCTGCGCCCTCGGGTCCCACAGCCAGGTCCCGGTGACGTGCTTGGATCCAACCGCAACCCGCATCGTCACACGCCAGCGGCCGTCGCGGCGTCGAGCGGTCGTCCACTCGACGTGCGACGGGTCGACGTTGGACGGCAGCCACGCACGAATCAGCTGATCGAGCAACAGATCCGTCACACCGGTGTCGAGTGTCACGTAGGCCCCACGCGTGCCTCGGATGACCTGGGCGCGTTCAGCCTCGACGGGGTGTGACCACCGTTGCACCCACGCGATGTCGGTGCCGGCCTCGCGCGCGACCTCAGCGATGGCTGCACCGGCACGCAGACGGGCCTGCACCTGCGCGGGCGTCAGCGAGGGGCTTCGAGAGAGCGCACGTGTCACAGACGTTCCGCTGCGAGCCTCAGTGATGGCGTCGGCCACCGCATCGGTCACGGCAACCCGGTACCGGGCTTCGGTGCTGGTGGCACCGCCAAGCAGCAGGGCGTCGCCTTCGACGGCGATGATGCGGAGCTCGATCAAGGGTGCCTCCGGCAGGCGGCTCACAGGAGCCAGGTGAAGGACCGGGTATCGAGGAGGTCCACACGGCTTGGAGCGAGCCGAGCGCGCAGCTCCGCATCGTCAGTTACGACGACGCAAGGCGTGGCAGCGTCCAGCATGCTCCGCACGTGCAGGACGATCTCGTCGTCAGCGGTCATGTCTGCCGTGGTGTACCTGACCGTGACCCGTCGCCGCCCGCTGGCGGTCCGCCCCGCCCCGAGCGACGCGTCCCACACGACGGTCGCGTCGACCTGACGCCGTTGCGCCAACGTCCCGGCCGCGTCCTCCAGCCAGCGTCGCTGATCCGCGAAGGACAACGCTGGGCGGTTGGTGCGGGTGACGTTGTATCCATCGATGAGCAGCACCCGGCCCTCTGAGACCAGCCAAGCTGCTGCCTCGGTTGTGCCCCGCACCATCCCGTCCGGCAGCTGGCTGGGGCGGCCACGCTCCCCGCGTCCGGTGATAGGCGTTGCCAGCAGCCCAGGCGCCGCCGCTGGCGTCGCCGCGAGCCGCCGCTGCGCGTCCGACAGCGACGCCTGCAGCTGCTGCAGCTGGCGGCGAGCGGCCGTGAGCTCGTCGCGAAGCTTCGCCTCGCCTCCGGCGGCGCGGCGTTGCTCGCGCTCGACCGCCCGTCGCTGATCCTCGTTGGCGCTCGACAGCATCGCGCGAGCGCTCGCAACATCAGCTCGCGCGGCCGCGAGAGCTTCGTTGGCACTGTCGGCATGCCGCTCCGCCACTGCTGCACGGGCGATGGCCCCGTCCGCTGTCCGTCGACCCGCATCCCGCTCCTCGCGGAGCTCGGCAGCCCGCTGACGAGCGCCGACGAGCTGGCGCTCGAGGCCGTCCGTCTGCGCGCGCAGACGCACGACCGTTGTGCCCGCGTCGGCCGCTGCCTCGCGCAACGCCTCGACGGTCGTCGAGTCCGCCGCGTCGACCATCCACGGTCGCGGACCGTCGCCGATCGCAGCCTCGACCTTCGGCCAGATCCCAGGGCTGGTCAACAGCTGCGACAGCTCCGCGCGGGACCGACCGCCCACGAGCTTGCCCAACGGCACCGCGACAAGACGCCCAACGGCGGCGTTGCGATCCCTGCCCTGCAACCCTCGCAACACTGGCAAGCAGACAACCAGCAGCTGCGACCAGTCGTCAGCAGGCAGCGCCAGCAGCCGCTCGGCGGTCGGGAAGCCCGGCGCACGTGCCACGACTAGTTGCTCGACACCACGACGCCGAGCTGGTCGAGCCGGTCGAGGAACTCCGGCACCGGCCTGCCGTCTTGCTCAGCCATCGCGTCGAGGTCGTCCCCTCGGACAAACAGCAGGCTGCCGCCGTCGCCTCGCATGGTCTGAATGGCGGTCAGGTACTCCACGACCGGGCGAAAATCGTCACGCTGGACGAGTCGAGACAGGTCGACGCCGATCGCAGCGCGGCGACCACGCCCGCGCCGATCGCCGGTCCGCTTGCCATCGGCGCTTGGATGTCGACCTACTGCGTCTTTAAACTCGTCGTGCACGCTGGCCCCCACCCGTCGTCTGTTATAACGGTAGCGCTGACTGGTCCGCTGGTCAGCAACGGCCTTGTGATGCTGGGGTTCGAGGCAGACTTCGCCACGCCGGCCGGTCCTCGATCAGATGGGGCCCGTCGGTGGGGGCTGCACCCACGTACGGCCCGTCAGGCGCCGACCGCACCTGCGGGTATTCAAGGAGAATCGCGCCGTTTACAGCGACCACGTCTGCCATCGCGCGGGCCGCAGTCCGCAGCTCGTCTGTCCGGATGCCGTGGTGGGGCGACGGGTACGGGGCCAGGTAATCGGCCGCCCGTCGCAGCAACGTGACGCACCCTTCCGCGTTGCCTCGCTGGTGGTGGACGCAGCCCACCGCGACCTGAATCACACCCTTCCAGAACTCGCGGTCGGCCTCCGGCGCCGGATGCCACACCTCTTCGAGGCACTCATGCGCCTCAAAGAAACGCTGCGCGGACCACAATCGCAGCCCGACGACGAGCGCCTCCTCGCGGGTGGCGAGGGCGTGCTCCTCGGTCCGCAGCACCACGTCGGTGTCGTGCGGCAGCGGGCGACCGGTGCGGTCACGCGGCCGCGCCTGCTCGGGGCGGCCGCCCAGATCACGATCACGGACGCTGGTCATGGCGACTCCACGGTCGGTGGCTAAAAACGGAGGCTACGGCCCGTGTCGAACAGCACCGTGACTGGCCGTTGGCGTACGTCGGTAGCGTCCACGCTATGCCGGAGCTACCCGAGGTCGAGTCCGTACGGCGCCAGCTGGCGCCGGCGCTGACGGGTCGCGTCATCGACGATGTCTGGTGGGACCCGCACCCCGCGCAGCGGTTCTCGGATGTGGACGCCGTACGCGGTCGGCAGATTCAGGACGTCCAACGACGCGGGAAATATCTGGTCGTACCGCTCGTGTCCGAGCTGAACCACGCGGATCGCGCCGACCTTGTGCTGCACCTGGGTATGACCGGATCCTTCCGGTTCGCCAACGAGCCCGAGCCAGCCGACGTGTCGCACGTCCGAGCCCGATTCGCTTTAGACGACGGCCGGTGGCTGCTGTTTCGAGACCCGCGCCGCTTCGGACGAGTCAGCGTGGTGCCGGCCGGCGATCACGCATCGATCCCGACGCTCGCGGCGCTCGGGCCGGAGCCGATGTCACAGGGATTCGATCGCGAGCTGTTCGCCAACCAGCTCGCCCGCACCACCGCCACGGTGAAGGGAGCCCTGCTCGGCCAGCGGCTCGTCGCGGGGGTCGGCAACATCTACGCCGACGAGTCACTGTGGCTCGCGCAGATCCATCCGACGTCGCGCCGGGTGGGGCGAACCCGCGCCCACCGGCTGCATGCAGCGGTCATCGAGGTCATTGGCGGCGCCATCGAACGCGAAGGCACGACGTTCCGCGATTATCAGATGGTGAACGGCGAGTCAGGGCGCAACGCCGACTTCCTTCGCGCCTACGGCCAGCGCGGCCGCCCCTGCGACCGCTGTGGCACCGCGCTGCGGTCCACTGTGGTCGCGCAACGAACCACGACGTACTGCCCCGGCTGCCAACGCGTCTGACTTGCGGCCGTTGGCGGGAACTACGACCAACCAGATGGACGTTGGTGCGGTGACATCGACCTAGGTGCGCGCTCAATGAGCCTGACATCCCTGCCGGACGTAGCTGACGAACCGTGGCGCACGCGCGCTGCGTGCAGCGGCGCAGATCCCGAGCTTTTCTTCGCTGGCGATCCCGTGTCGGTCGAGTCCGCACGCGCCCTGTGTGCCGGATGTCCGGTTCGTAATCCGTGCCTGCAGGATGCGCTCGCCCTCGGCGAGATGCACGGCGTGTGGGGCGGCATGCCCGAAGGGCAACGCCGGCGGCTTATCCGCTCGCAACGGCGCCAAGTACGGGTGGCGGCGAACGCAGCCTGACCCCGCACTGCAGCTACGTGTCGCGCCCTCACGCGCTGCATCCGCCGCAGATGTCACACGTGGTGGCACGATGGGGTCCGAACACATGTTCGTACCCCATCGGCGTCTGGAGACACAATGGCCCGCGGCCCCGTCAGCGCGGTGGACGCCCAGCTGCGGCTCGACGACGATGCGCGCAGCCTGATTGACACAACCTTCGTCGTCCTCGACCTCGAGACCACCGGGCTCCGGCCCGACATCGACCGCATCACCGAGGTAGGCGCTGTAAAGGTCCGAGGCGGCGAGGTGCTGGGCGAGCTGCAGACCCTTGTGCATCCCGGTGTCGGGCTCACGCCAACGATCACAGCGGTGACCGGCATCACCAACGCCATGCTTGCCCAGGCGCCGACCATCGCCGGCGTGCTGCCATCGCTGCTGGAGTTCCTGCGCGGGGCTGTGCTGGTCGCCCACAACGCCCGGTTTGACACCGGCTTCCTCAACGCCGAGCTCGTGCGGCACGGGTATCCGACGATCACCAACGATGTAGTGGACACCGCGAAGCTTGCGCGGCGACTCGTACGCGACGAGGTCCGCGACGTGCGGCTCGCGACACTGGCGCGCCATTTCCGCTCGCGCGTCCAGCCGTCGCACCGGGCGCTGTCGGACGCTCGGGCGACGGTGGACGTCCTACACGGCCTGCTCGAACGGGCCGGCTCGATCGGCGCCACCACCGTTGAGGATCTGCTGGACTTCCAACGCAGCCGCTCAACCGTCGCCTTCCGGAAGGTCTCACTGGCACAGGGTGCCCCCGATGCGCCCGGTGTCTATCGGTTCCACGACGCCGACGACCACGTGCTGTATGTCGGCAAGGCCACGCAGCTTCGGTCCCGTATCCGCCAGTACTTCGGTCGCGATGACCGACGCAGGATGGACGCGATGGTGCGCGAAACCGCACGCGTGTCGTGGACGGTGACGCCGACTCCGATCGAGGCAGCGGTGATCGAGCTGCGCGAGCTGGCGTTGCGCCGGCCGCGTTACAACCGTGCGTCGACGCACCCCCCAGCCCCGGTATGGCTCCGCCTCACTGACGAGGCGTTTCCACGGCTGTCAGTCGTTCGCGCACCTGGCCCAGACCCCACGCGCGAGCTTGGGCCGCTGGCAGGACGCAGATCCGCGACTGCCATCATCGAGGCCGTTGAGGAGGTCGTGCGCGTGCGTCGGTGCACGTTCACGATCCGCGCGGCCCAAGATCACGCACCGTGCATCCTCAAAGAGATGGGCCGCTGCGGTGCCCCGTGCGACGCAACGATGGGCCGTGACGCGTACGCCGGAGACATCGCAGCGCTGCGAGCGCTGGTTAACAACGACCCCACCGAGGTGCTGCGCGCGCTGACACTGCGTATGACGATGCTGTCGCACGACGAACGGTTCGAGGATGCCGCAGACGTCCGGCAGCGCCTGCACGCCGTGGCCACCTCGGTGGACCGTGCCCGACGCACCACGGCGCTCGCCGAGCTCGAACGGCTGGAGGTCGCGCGGGTCGGTTCTGACCACATCGAGGCGATCCGCACCGTCCACGGTCGGCTCGTCGGGTCCGCGCGGGTGGCTCGCCGTCACGGTGTTGCCGGCGTGCGCGACGCCTTGACCCAGATCCCCGACGCGCTTGCGGTCGAGAGCCGCCCAGATGCGCGCGCCGACCACACCCGCGGCGAGCTACAGCTGCTGGCCGATTGGGTCCAACATCCCAGCGCCGTGCTGCTGTCGGTCGACGGGGTGTGGACGCATCCGATCGCCGGCGGCGCGGCTGCTGCTGCGGGAGCTGCACAGGCGCGATCTGTCGCACGACAGGCGCGCCGCGATGACCAGCTGCTTGCTGGCGAGAAGATCACGCGTCGCCGCGACCCTCAGACCAGCTCGAACCAGGACGACCAGGCCTCAGGCGGCCCAACACCGGGCCCCGGCTCACGGCCGGTCCACGACGCACGCACGCGGTAACGGCCGGGCTCGACGCGCATCCCAGCGTCCCCATCCGGCACCCACCCCGGCCGAAGAACGTCCTGGCGCTGGTCCCACCACGTCGGCAGCAGCATCATCTGGCCCGGGAGCCAACGGTCGCGAAACTGGCCCTGCGGTGGCATCGGACGACCGGGCACCGTGCCGACCAGCTCGTCGGACGCGATCACCCGATGCTTCGCGTCTCGGACCGTCAGCACCACCCGCTGCCAGCCGGGGTAGCTGTGCTCGACGGCACGGTCCGCGTCGTTGGTCGCAGCGACGGTGATCCGCACCGCATCGCCGGTCGCGTACACCGCGCGATCAACTGCGACCGTGAGCTCAAAGCCGTGAAACGGGACGTGGAGCACGTCGTGGACCGGCGTCGGACCGTCAGTCGGTTCCGGGTCCGCGCCGCCTGTCGATGCGACCTCGGATGTGCCGTGCGTGTCAGCGTTCATGCCACCACCGATCCTGCTGGAAGTTCCTCGTCGAGCCCCAACAGATGCGGCGCACCGTCGGCCGCGAGCCCCGCGAGCACGAGCACCTCACTGGTGAAGCCCGCGATCGTGCGCGGCCCGAGATTCACAGCACACACCACCCGTCGGTCACGTAGCTGCTCGGCCGTGTAGCGGGTCAGCTGCGCGCTGCTACGGCGCACGCCGATCACGGGTCCGAGGTCGATCGTGAGCTGCCACGCTGGCGTGCGGGCGGCCGGGAACGGCGCCGCCTCGATGATGCGCCCCACCCGCAGGTCCAGCACAGCGAACGGCTCGATGCCCACATCCGGCTTCGCGGGCACCCCGCCAGGCGCGTACAGGTGACCAACGGTGTCCATGTCGTGCCCGCTCATGCCCGAGCCAGCCGCTGCGAGGCGTCGACCCATCGGGCCAACAGATCCGCGCCAGCGCCGCTGGCCAGCACCTCGCGCGCCCGAGCGAGCCCATCCTCGAGGTCGTCTGCGATTCCGTGCGTCCACAGCGCGGCAGCGGCGTTCAGCGCCACCACGTCAGCATGAGGCCCGGGAACGCCCGCCAGCACGGCGTCGCTGATCGTGCGGTTGCGCGCAACGTCACCGCCCGCGAGCGCCGCGATCGGCACCCGCTCGACACCGAGATCGCGGGGGTCGATGCTCCACTGACTGACCGTGCCATCGCGCACCTCCCACAGCTGGCTGCTGGCCGTCGTCGTCAGCTCGTCCAGCCCGTCATCGCCGCGAAACAGCAGTGCGCGGCGGCCGAGCTGCGCCAAGGCCTGGGCCATAACGGGGGCCATACGCGCGTCGCTCACCCCGACGACCTGGTGCTCGGCGCCCGCCGGGTTGCTTAACGGTCCGAGGACGTTAAAGACGGTCCGAATCCCAAGCGCCGATCGGACCGGCGCGACGTAACGCATCGCCGGGTGATAGCTGCGGGCGTACAGGAACGTGATACCGACCTCATCAAGGCAGGCGGCGGCCGCCTCGGGACCCAGATCGATCGCGATGCCCCATTCCTCAAGCAGGTCTGCGGAACCAGCCTTCGATGACGCAGCACGGTTGCCGTGCTTGGCAACTCGCGCCCCCGCTGCGGCGCACACCACCGCAGACGTCGTAGAGATGTTGAACGTGCCTGCACCGTCACCACCGGTGCCGCAGGTGTCGAGCACCGGGCCATCAACCGTGACCGGCGTGGCCGCCGCAACCATGGCCCGTACAAGCCCCGCCAGCTCGCTCGGCGTAACGCCTTTTGCTGCCAGCGCTGTCACAAACGACGAGATGACGGCGTCAGACGCACGGCCCGCCATGATCTCGTCCAGCGCGGCGGCTGCCTCATCCGCATCCAGCGCCACACCGGACACGACGCGTCCGAGCAGATCAGGCCAAGGGAAGCTGTCGCCAGTCACGCGGCTACCTCGTCGGTGTCGGGGACTACGACGCTAGCCGTCGCGACGTGGTCGGTTCCGCCATCCCTGTCGCGTGCTCGCGTCGCCTGCCCGTCGCGCGATCAGCTACTACGCTGCATCCTGTTCGGCTCATGCACCGGCCTGCGCTGCCGCCCGACGTCCCTCAAGAGGTTTCCGTGCCCCGTTCCAAGCCCCTTATCTTGGTGGTCGAGGATGAGGTGGACCTCGCGGCCCTCGTCGAGGTCAACCTGCAGCTGGCGGGGTATGACGTGGTGATCGCTGCTGATGGCGAGGCTGGCATCGCCAGCGTCGCTGCACATCAGCCTGACCTGGTGCTGCTCGACGTCATGCTCCCGGGTATCGATGGTTGGGGCGTGCTGCGCACAGTCAAGGCCGACGGCGCCAGCCTGGACCTTCCCGTGGTGATGCTCACAGCCCTGTCCGAGGAGCGCGATCTGATCCGCGGCACCCTCCAGGGTGCGATTGAGTACGTCACCAAGCCGTTCGAGATGCGGCGCCTGCTGACGGCCCTCGAAGAAGCGCTGGCTGAGCCGTCGCAACAGCAGCTCGCTGAGCGCAGGCAGCGCACCCGCACGATGCTTCAGCGGCTGGCCGAGCTGGACTCTGGCCGCTCCTCCGACAC
>JBLFZR010000024.1:0-16238 GCA_047610595.1 Nitriliruptoraceae bacterium
TGCTGGAGGTCGCAGCCGCCGCACGTGGCCGCGAGCGGGCACGGCGCGACGACGCGCAGCTCCGACGGCTCGAGCACCTCGACCAGCTCGCCGCGGGCCCACCGGGGCTTGGTCTCGATGATGCGCAGCGTGATGCGCTCGCCCGGGAGGGCGCCGGGCACGAACGTCGCACGACCGTCAAGCCGTACGACGCCTTCGCCGCCGTGGGTGAACCCGTCGACGGTGGCGGTGTGGAGCTCGGTCATGTGGCGTGCCTCTCGGGCGTCGGACTCGCGGGCGTCGGACTCGTGGGCGTCGGACTCGTGGGCGTCGGGCGGGGCTCGGCGCGTTGTGCTGGGACCTCGGACGTGTCCTCGAAGGAGGGGCCTCGAAGGAGGGGCCCGTCAGGCGATGTCGGCGAGCGCCGTCTCGATGACGGTGAGGTGGGCCAACGCCCGGCCGGCAGCCTCGCTCGCATCGTTAGGGTGCCCGATGCCGTAGAGCACCCATGCCAGCGCGCGCGGCGCGTCCCCGTCAAGCGCCAGAATGGGTGGGGCTGCGCTGTCTAGATCGCTGGCGTCCGCGGCCTGTGCGATCAGGTCGAGCAGGTCGGCGGGGCTCCGCTGCCAGGACCCGAGGTCGCCGGCGAGCGGGTCGGCGAGGAAGCGAGCCACGCGCTCACCCGCGCTGCCAGCGCCACGCGCGGCGCTGAGCGTGCGTGTGAGCAGGTCGCCGTACGCCACGGTCTCGAGGCGCGACACGTCCGGGCCTGGCAAGAGCGGGGCGAGGGCAGCTGGGTCGGACGCGCCTTCGCGCGCGACCGTGGCGTCGTCGGAGTCGGCGGCGAGCAGGGCCGAGGCGGTGATGAGGCCGGTGCCGTCACCGGTGGCTGCCACCTCAAGGGCGGTGCGCAGCGCAGCGATGGTCGCGCGCAGCTGTCGCACATGACCGTCGAGCGCCTCGACATCCGGATCGTTGGGCGACAGATCGCTCTCTGACGGTGTCTGGGTCGGTGTCGGAACCGGATCGGGCGTGGCCGTGCATGCGGACAGGATGAGGCCTGCCAGCAGCCCCGCGGCGAGGGTCACCGGGCGGCTGTGATGCCGGTAGGGGCTGCTCATGTCTGGGACCTGTCAGCTGCCCCGCCGTGCACGCGCAGCGTCAGCGCGGCCCAGCCATCATCGTCTGAGCGATCAATCAGCGTCGCGCCCGCGGCCGTCAGCACCTCGGCCACGCCGTCGGCGCGCTCGGTGGCGACGCCGGATGCGATCAGGGTGCCGCCGGGAAGGACAGCCGCGACAAGCGGTGCAGCCAGCGCGTGCAGCGTGGGGGTCAGGAGGTTGGCGAGCACGAGGTCGGCAGAACCGGACGCCACCTCGACGCCACCCAGCCGTGCATCGATCACAACATTGTTCGCGCGGGCGTTCACCAGCGTGGCGTGCACGGCGTCCGCGTCGACGTCGACGCCCTCAACCTCGCCGGCGCCGAGGAGGGCCGCGGCGATCGCAAGCACACCGGTCCCGCACCCGACGTCCAGCACGCGCGCGCCGGGGGTCAGATGCGCCTGCAGCGCCAGCAGACACAGCTGCGTCGTGGCGTGATGGCCGGAGCCGAACGCCACACCTGGGTCGAGGTCGAGGGTGACCTCGTCGTCGCCCGCGATGTGCGCAGATCGCAGCCACGACGGGACGATCATCACGCGACCGGCGCGGACGGCCTCGATGCCCTCGCGCCAGGTCGCGAGCCAGTCCTCCTCGGGCTGGGCCTCCCACGCACCACCGGGCGGCACCTCGTCGACGCGGTGCTCAAACCAGCCGATCAGCGTGTGGCCGTCCTCTTGCACGCCCTGTGCACCGGCGACCCATAAACGGGCAGCGACGATCTCGGCGTCATCGCCGTGCGTAAGGGTGATCGTGTAGCGAACGGTCATGCGACGACTCCGGGGATGGCCACCATGACGGTACGGCCGACCGCGGCCGCGAGGACGCCCAGCGCGAACGGAAGCGCGATATGCCGGCCCAGCTTCGTGGTGCTCGCTTTGTCATCGGCGAGCACCATCCAGGTCGAGAACGTCGTCATCCCCCCCAGCAACCCGCCGCCAAAAACGAGCAGCGCGCTGCCGTCGAGCGCGACGCTCGCGGCCCCGAGCGCCAGCGCCCCCGTCACGTTGATCAGGTGAACACCCAGCAGTGGGGAGGTGGCGCGCGTCGTCAGCTCGTGTCGGAGCACCGCGCCGACTGCACCTGCCACAGCGACCAACAGCGCCTCGATCCCAGTCATCGAGGCCCCGCCTTGGTGGCCGGCGCGCCACGGGCGCCGAGCCGGACCGCCAGCACGCCGCCGATCAGCGTCGCCGCGATGTAGGCCACTGATCGCACGGGTGCGACCTCGATGAGCGCGACGGTTTGGACGGCGAGCGCCGAGAAGGTCGTCCACGCGCCGAGCAGCCCGGTGCCGACCCCCGCCCGCACCAGCGGATCGCGAACGCGCGTCACCAACACCGCGAGCGCGAACGCCCCGGTCAGGTTCACCAGCAGTGTGCTGACCGGGAAGCCGCCGAGCATGCTGGCTGGCAGCGCGGCGTCGACGATGACACGCGCCAGCGCGCCGAGCGCGCCGCCGAGGGCGACAGCCAGCCGAATGCTCACGGCTTGGTGCTCACGCGCGCCTCGTTGGTCGTGTTCAGACCGTGCTCAAGCACCTCGTGCTCCTCGGCATAGGCCGTCACCAGCGCCGCCACGATGGCCGTCGCCGGCAAGGCGAGCAGCGCGCCGATGGGCCCCAACAGCGCCGCGCCGATCAGCACCGCCACGAACGCGAGTGCAGGGTGTAGGGCCAGGGTGTGCTTGGTGATCTTTGGCTGGACGAGGTAGTTCTCGATCTGCTGGTACGCGACGATCACGAGCAAGATCCCGACGGTTGACGTCCCGGGGTTCGCGATGGCCACCAGCACGGGAAGCGTGCCAGCGATGTACAGCCCGACGACGGGGATCACGCTGGACACGATCCCCATCCACACACCGAGCGCGGCGGCGTAACGCAGGTCCAACGCGCCGAACGCGATGACGTGGACGACGGCAGAGCCGATCGCCAACAGCAGCCGGGAGTAGACGTAGCCGCCGGTCTTGGCGATCGCCAGCTCCCAGATGTGCATGAACTCGCGCTGCCGTTCGGCGTCCATCCTGCGCGAAAGCTGCCAGCGCAGCCGCGGCCCGTCTGCGACAAGATAGAACGTGAGCAGCGCGACGGTCAGCGTCGTGAAGATCGCGCCCACGATGGTTGTCGAGATCCCGAGCGCCGAGCGACCGAGCAGCCCGGCGACGTCGGCTAGACGATCGGGCAGGGCGTCGGCCTGTTCTGTGAGGAACTCAGCCACCGGCCCGGCGAGCCCCTCGGGGAGCCCCGCTGCTTGGTTGGACAGGTCCGCGAGCAGGGCCGGAGCTGATGCCGACAAGCTGCGGACCTGATCGCTGACGAGCCCGGACATCGCGACCACGAAGCTGCCGCCGAGCAGCCCACCGATCACGAAGACGATCGCGGTGCCGAGGCCGCGGCGCAGGCCCCGCTGGTGTAACCACTGGACGGCTGGCTCCATCGCGAACGACAGAAACAAGCTCAGTAGAAGCAGGATGATGATGGCGCGCAGCCGGGTGGCTGCGGCCGCCGCGACCTGTGCGAGCAGCAGCCCACCGCCGACACCGACCGTCAAGGTGAGCACCCGTCCGGCGTCCAGCCGGTCCGTCCGGCGGCGCCGCCACCGCCGAGGCCGCGCTCCCGCGTCGTCGGTGGCCCGTCGCATCCGTTGTCCAGCGTCCGCGTGGTCCGTCGCGTCGTCGGACCGGTCGTCAGCTCGGCCGTCGCGTCCGGTCTGGTCGCCGGGGCCGGTCGGCGCATGGCGGCGGCGCCCCTCGGGGGGCGTGGGCTGCGCGGCGTCGAGCGGTGGGGTGGGCATGGCATAGAACGTAGGACGCCGCGGTCGCCACCGTCGCCTCGGTACCGTCGGCGCCGCGCAGGGCGCGGTGCGATCGTGCGCGGCCAGCAGCAGCCGATGACGGACCAGAGACGAGCGAGAGGTGGACGTGGTGCCTGATATCGCCATCCGCGTTCGCGGTCTTGTCAAGCGTTACGGCTCGGTTACGGCCGTCGACGGCCTCGACCTCGACGTAGCGCGCGGTGAAACGCTCGCCATCCTTGGCCCCAACGGTGCGGGCAAGTCCACGACGATTGAGTGCTGCGAGGGCTACCGCCGTCCGGACGCTGGATCTGTCCAGGTGCTGGGCCTCGATCCGCATCGCGACGGTGACCAGCTGCGACCGCGGATCGGCGTGATGCTGCAGGAAGGTGGCATCTACCCCGTCGCGTACGCGCCCGAGGTGCTGCATCTGTACAGCCGGCTGTTCGCCGATCCGCTGGACCCGATCGCGCTGCTCGACCAGGTTGGCTTGGCTGCGGCGCAGAAGACGCGGTATCGCGATCTATCCGGCGGTCAGAAGCAGCGCCTCTCACTGGCGGTTGCGCTGATCGGGAAGCCTGAGGTCGTTTTCCTCGATGAGCCGACCGCTGGGTTGGATCCCGCCGGCCGCCGCGAGACGTGGGAGATCGTGCGCGGGCTGCAGGCCGAGGGTGTCACCATCGTGCTGACCACGCACCTTCTCGACGAGGCAGAGGAGCTCGCGGACCGGGTCGCGATCGTGGACCGTGGACGGGTCGTGGCAACTGGCACCCCCGACGAGCTGACACACGGCACGCAGGCTGACCTCACGTTCAGCGCGGATGCGGGGCTCGATGTCGCGGGCCTCGGCCACACCCTCGGTGCTGCTGTGGTGGAGGAGAAGCCAGGGCGCTACCGCGTCGACGCTGAGCCAACGCCCGCGATGGTTGGCGACCTCGGCGTGTGGTTGGCGGGACAACAGGCCCAGCTCGGAGAGCTGCGGGCCGGCAAGCGCAGCCTTGAGGACGTGTTCTTGCGACTGACGTCCGAGCCGTCCGCCGCCGCCGAGACGCGCACAGCCAGCCGCCGTCGTCGCGGGCGCGGGCGCGGGCGCAACACGGAAGTCGACGCATGAGCGCTCCCTCCTCTCCGCGGCAGCGGATCGCGGCCCACGCCGCGCTCGAGCTAAAGCTGCTACGGCGCTCTGGCGAATCGCTGCTGGTCACGTTCGGGGTACCGCTCGGCCTGCTTGTGTTCTTCGGGACAACCGACGTGCTGCCGACGGACGGCGACCCGCTGATCTTCCTCGTTCCCGGCGTCATCGCGATCGCAATCTTGTCGACCGGGTTCGTGGCCCAGGCCATTCAGACCGGTTTTGAGCGAAAATACGGCGTGCTGAAGCGTCTCGGCGCCTCGCCGTTGACCCGTGCTCAGTTCATCACGGGCAAGGCGTTGTCGGTCGCTGTTGTGGTGATCGTGCAGGTCACGATCTTGCTCGGCACCGCGCTGGCGCTGGGATGGCGCGTCTCGATTGCCACTCCCGGTCAGCTCGCGTCTTTGGGTGATTCGCCAGCGTTCATCCGGCCAGGACTGCTTGCGGTCGCGGTGCTGCTCGGCGCGTTTGCCTTCACTGCGCTCGGGCTCGCGCTGGCTGGTGCGGTTCGCGCTGAGCTGGTGCTCGCCGGGTCAAACGCGGTCTACCTGGCCATGATGGCGCTGAGTGACCTGGTGTTCGACCTCCCGGCAGCTGCCGACCCGTTCATCGTGTGGACGCCATCAGGCGCGCTGGGTATCGCACTGCGTGGCGCGCTCGACGGTGCGACGACCGGACCCGTCGGGCTCGCGCTGCTTGTACTGAGCGGATGGGGATTGCTCGCCGTTGCCTTTGCGACCCGCACGTTCCGCTGGGAGCCCTGACCGCGTCCCATCGGTCGTCGGGCGGTTGGGGACCACCCTACGGAGCGGGGTAAGCTGCAAGACTCACAGTGCCGCTGTCGCCCGTACCTGTCACACCCTCCGGGGAATACAGGCGCATCGCGCCATCAGGCACTGGGTGTCCGGTCCCCGCAAGGCGGGCCGAAGCGGTCCTCACAGCCCGCGCAACCCTCAAGAGCCCCACCGACCGGAGACGTCGACGTGCGCCATCCGCACCTGCACCCCGAGTCCGCCCCGCGCCGTCCGCGCCTGGCTGGCCGCGCGGCGCTGATGACCCTGCTCGTTCTTGCACTCGCCGCGTGCGGCGATGCGCCTCAGAACGTGCTCGACCCGCAGGGGCCCGCGTCCCAGAAGCCGGATGACCTGTTTAAGATCGTTCTAATCATCGCGCTTGTGGTGTTCCTGATCGTGCAGGGCTTGATCGTCTACGCCGTGGTCAAGTACCGCGACAACGGCGATGACGAGCTGCCCAAGCAGGTCCACGGCAACACCAAGCTGGAGCTGGTCTGGACGATCGTCCCGGCTCTCATCCTCGCTGTTATCGCGGTCCCGACCGTCAAGACCGTCTTCGACCTGGCCGAGACGCCGGACGACGCGATGGTCGTTGAGGTCATCGGTCACCGTTGGTGGTGGGAGTACCAGTACCCCGGCGTCGGCCCAGACGGCACGGATGTAGTCATCACGGCCAACGAGATGGTCCTGCCGACCGACACCGACATCGTGCTCAAGATGACGTCCCAGGAGTCAGGTGGACCCGCGAACGCGGTCATCCACTCGTACTGGATCCCGGCGCTCGCCGGGAAGCAGGACGTCGTGCCTGGGCGCATCACGACGATCAACCTCACCACCAGCGGTGAGGGCGTGTACATGGGTCAGTGCACCGAGTTCTGTGGTCTAAGCCACGCGAACATGCGCAACTACGCCACTGTGATCCCGCAGGCAGAGTTTGACGCGTGGATCGCAGCGCAGCTTGCGCCGGCCGAGATGCCAGCCGAGGGCACCGACGCCGCCGAAGGCGCGCGCCTGTTCTCTGAGATGCGAGACGTTGAAGGGCTCGGTCAGCGTGCGTGTGTTTCGTGTCACGCCATCGCTGGCTATGTCGGTCCGGACGGCGGCACCGCTGCCGCGGGTGTCGGGCCAAACCTCACGCACCTCATGGACCGCGAGATGTTCGCCGGCTCCATCTTCGACCTGTATCAGCGTGGAGAAGGGTCGTGGGGCAACTGGACAGACGTGCCCAACGAGGAAGATCTCGTGGCGTGGGTGATGGACGCACCGTCGATGAAGGCGATGCGTGCCACAGGCCAGAACGCAGTCGGGATGCCGAACCTCGGCCTCACCGAGCAGGAGTCAAGCCAGATCGTGGCTTACCTCCTCACCTTGCGGTGATTTAAAGACCACTTCACCTACGCGTCAAGCACCACAGCCGGCGACAGCAGGCCGGATCTTAGGAGCAGCACGATGGCGAGCACTAACACCGAGGCAGGACCAGTCCTGGCCCGTCGCCCCATGAAGACCACGGGGCGTTGGTCGTTCTTGACGACCGTCGATCACAAGAAGATCGGCATCATGTACTTCTTCACCGTGCTGGTCTTCTTCACGCTGGGCGGCTTCGAAGCCGTCTTCGTGCGGCTCCAGCTCGGTCAAGCGGACAGCACGCTGCTGACGGAGGAGCTGTACAACCAGCTGTTCACGATGCACGGCGTGACCATGGTGTTCCTGGTCGTGATGCCGCTGTCAGCTGCGTTCTTCAACTACCTGCTGCCGCTGATGATCGGTGCGCGCGACGTAGCGTTCCCGCGTCTGAACGCGTTCAGCTACTGGGTCTACCTGTTCGGTGGGATCTTCCTCTACTCGTCGTTCTTCCTCGGAGGCGCGCCGAACGGTGGTTGGTTCGGGTATGCCCCGCTCTCGACGGCCATCCCCGGCAACAACATGGCGTTCTACGCGATGTCGCTGCAGATTCTCGGCATCTCGTCGCTGGCCGCTGCGGTCAACTTCATCGTCACGATCATCAACATGCGTGCGCCCGGTATGCACTTCATGCGCATGCCCGTGTTCGTGTGGATGGCCCTGGTCGTCAACTTCCTGCTGCTGTTCAGCCTCCCGATCATCACGGTCGGCCTGATCATGTTGCAGTTCGACATCGGACTCGGCACAAGCTTCTTCCAGGCGTCCGCGGGTGGTGACCCGATTCTGTGGCAGCACCTGTTCTGGCTGTTCGGCCACCCTGAGGTCTACATCCTCATCCTGCCCGCCATGGGCATCGTGTCCGAGGTCCTGCCAACGTTCAGCAAGAAGCCGCTGTTCGGCTACTCGTTCCTCGTCTTCGCAGGCGCGGCGATCGGCTTCATCGGCTTCGGCGTGTGGGCGCACCACATGTTCACGTCCGCCATCGGCCCGGTCGCTCGCGCGTCCTTCGGCCTGTCGACCATGTTCATCGCGGTGCCCACAGGCATCAAGATCTTCAACTGGATCTTCACGATGATCGGCGGCAAGATCAAGTTCACGACCGCGATGCTGTTCAGCGTCGGGTTTGTGGCGATGTTCACCATCGGTGGTCTGTCCGGCGTGACGCACTCGATCGTGCCTCACAACTACCAGCAGACCGACACGTACTGGGTCGTAGCGCACTTCCACTACGTGCTCTTCGGTGGCGCGATGTTCGGCCTCGTGTCCGGCATCTACTACTGGTTCCCGAAGGTGACCGGCAAGCTGCTCAGCGAGAAGCTTGGCAAGATGCACTTCTGGACTTGGTTCGTCGGCTTCAACCTCACGTTCGGTCCGATGCACATGTCCGGCCTGCTCGGCCAGCCGCGTCGTACCGCCGTCCTGCCGGGCGGCCTCGGCGAGACCGTCGCGCTCTACAACTTGCTGTCGACCATCGGCGCCTTGGTGCTGATCGTGTCCTCGCTGATCTTCCTGGTGAACCTCATCAAGTCGATCAGGGGCGGTGAGCCGTCGGGCAACGACCCGTGGGACGCCCGCACGCTGGAGTGGATGACCGATTCACCCACACCCGAGGTCAACTTCTACGAGATCCCGGTCGTCGAGCACCGCGACGAGTTCTGGCACCGCAAGTACGCCGAGGACGAGTCGGGCGTGCTGCGTGCGATTCCGGCGGTTGTCACGGAGGTGTCCGATGCGGACGCCGACACCGAGAACGCCGGCCACGGCCACATCCACATGCCCGACCCGTCCTACTGGCCGCTGATCATGACCGCGGCGTTCCTGCCGTTCGGTTACGGCGTGGTCTACAAGAGCGTTCCGCTGCTTCTTGGAGCGGCGGTCTGGATGTTCGCCGGCTTCTACGGCTGGATCCTTGAGCCGCTCGCCGCCGGCGACGACGACTGACACCCGACTTGCGCAGGCGCCCCGTAGGCGTCGGCACACGAACTGCCCCTCGGGGCGACTGACACTGGAAGGTGACTCACGTGTCCACCACCGAACACGAGACGACGCTCGGCGTCGACCACCGCAAGCTTGCAATGTGGGTCTTCCTGGGCTCTGAGTTCCTGTTTTTCGGCGCGTTTATCTCGACGTTCCTCCTGTATTTCAAGGAGACCAACGGCGGGCCGGGCGTCGAGCTCTTCGACATCGCGTTTACCTCGATCAGCTCGTTCGTCCTGCTGATGAGCTCGCTGACGATGGTGCTGGCCCACAACGCGCACGCGCACCGCGACATGCGCCGCGTGCGCCTGTGGCTGCTGGCGACTGCCGGGCTGGGGATGGTGTTCATCGGTGGCCAGGCCTTCGAGTTCACGACCTTCTATAAGGAAGGCCTCACGCTTTCCACCAGCCCGATGTCATCAGCGTTCTTCGTTCTGACGGGGCTCCACGGAGCGCACGTCACGATCGGAATCGTGCTGCTGCTGTCGACCTACGCGCTGACCAAGACGGGCAAGATCACGCCCGAGCAGGACATCAAGACAGAGATGGTCGGCCTGTACTGGCACTTCGTCGACATCATCTGGGTCCTGATCTTCACCGTCGTCTACCTCATCCCGTACGACACCGTCGTATTCGGCGGCTGAGCGAGCGGAGCCTCATCATGAGCACGGAACTCGAGACCACGGACCACCACGGTCCGACCCCCAGTCAGTACGTCCAGATCTTCGGCGTGCTGTTCGCGCTGACGGCCATGGAGATCGCTGCGTCGTACATCGACGTCGGTGGGCTGTTCCTGCCGATTCTGCTGATCCTGATGACGATCAAGTTCATCATGGTCGCCGGCTGGTTTATGCACCTGAAGTACGACACCAAGACGTACACCGCGTTCATGGTCACCGGGCTGTTGCTCGCCATGGCGCTGTACTCGGTGTTGCTCCTGATCTTCTCGGATGCGATCAAGGTTTAACGCGACCATGACAACGATTCAGATCGGCCAGCAAGCCGTCCCGCTCGAAGCACACGTCGACATCATTGTTCTGTGCGTGGGACTGATCGCCGTGTACGTCGGTCTGATTCGTAAGTACCAACCGATCTTGGCGCCCGATGGCGAACCCATCGTGACCGTCCGCCAGCGCGTCTGGTTCGGCTTGGGCGTCCTTTCGCTGTGGGTTGCCTCTGGGTCCCCGCTACACACGCTCGCCGACCAGTACCTGTTCAGCGCCCACATGCTGCAGCACCTGGTGCAGGCCTTTGTGCTGGCGCCGCTGTTCATTATGGGCACCCCGGGCTGGATGCTCGAGGTCATCACGCGTCCCGTGTGGATCCGCAGCTTCTTGCGGACCTTCGGCGCGCCGCTCATCGCTGGGCTGCTGTTCAACGTTGTCCTGCTGGGCATCCACTGGCCGGTGATCGTTGCCCTGATGGTCAACAGCGCTCTGTTTCACGCCGTGATGCACCTGACGCTGGTGCTTGCCAGCCTGTTGATGTGGCTGCCGCTGCTGTCAAACAGCGAAGAGGTCGTGCCGCGCATGGCCCCGCTCGCACGCATGGGCTATCTGTTCGCCATGACTATCTTGCCGACCGTCCCCGCCTCGTTCCTCACCTTTGCCCCACTCGACCGTCCGCTCTTCCCCGTGTACGACCAGTTCCCCAGGATCTGGGAGTACATGACGGTCGGGCAGGACATGCTGGTCGCCGGGCTGCTGATGAAGACGGGCGGAGGCTTCCTGCTGTGGGGCATCATCGCCACGATGTTCTTCCGCTGGGCGCTGGCCGAGGAGCGTCGCGAACATGCGCGCCCTCACGCCCCCGTGCCATCAGATGCGCCAGACGTGCCAGCACCGGCCGACGCCTCCTGAGGCTGCGCCACCCCCTTCAGACTTCCGCTACTCCGCCGACCTCCAGCTCACAGGACGTCACATGAACCCCGACATCCGCAATCGCGTGATCCTCCCGATCTTGCTCCCACTTATGGTCTTGGGGGGGATCGCTGCGGCGGTCGGCGGCATCGCATGGATGCTGCTGTTCACCAGCCACATCCTCGCCCTCGTTATCGTGATGGTGATCGCTGCCGGCATCATGGTGGCCGTGTCGCTGGCCTCGTCCATCGACGAGAAAGACATGACGGTGGGACGCAAGGGCGTCATCCTGATGGCCGGCCTGCTGCCCATCGTGCTCGGCGCATCGGTGACGGCCTGGTCTGTGAACGGCGGTGTTGAGCTAGCTGACACAGGCTGGGGCCGGGTGCCCCACATCGTCGCGCCGGAGGGTGCGGTTGTCGCGGCCCAGAACTCGCAGTCGTTCTGCGACATCGTGACCGACCCGACGACCTGCACCGACACGCAGGAGCTCTCGCTCCCGGCCCAGCCGGACTCCGCAAGCTTCTTCTTCATCTACCAGAACCTCGAGGCGGGAGCCAGCCACAACTTCAGCATCTTTGAGCTTGCTGGTGACGCGTCGGCCCCCGAGCCCGGTGCCATCATCTTCGGTGTCGCTGAGGGATCCGAGATCATCGCCGGCCCGGCCGAGAAGCTGTACGAGGTTGTAGGCAACCCGTTCGCCGCTGGCGAGCAGTACTACTACAACTGTGTGGTGCACCCGGCCATGCTCGGTGTGTTGACGATCGTCGAGCCGGGCGCCGCCGCAGCCTGACCCGACGCACCTGATCACAGAACAACTGGCGCGCCCACGTGGGCGCGCCAGTTGTTCTGTGAAGCCAGTTGTTCTGTGAAGCTTGGGCCCCACATACGGGATGTGCCCTGCACGGAACGAAGGGGTGCGCGAACTGTGAAGGATCACGCCCGTATACGGCGTTGATCCTGCACAAAACGGACAGGCTGACGCACAGGCTCGCGGTCGCAGCCGTTGGTGTTAGGCGGCGGCGTCGAGGGCTGCGGCGACGAACAGCAGGGCGAGGTACGAGTTGCTGTAATGGAACAGCTGCATCGCGTGCGGGACCGTCTGGTGACGGCGCAGGCGGTGTGCCATCGCGATGAACCCCAGCGTGAGCCCGAAACCTGGGACGGCGAAGGTGAGGCTGAACCCGGTCACAGCCGCGTACATCGCCACGATGCTCAGCAACAGGTAGCTGTACAGAAGGATGTGGCGTGTGGCTTCGGCGAACCCGAACGTCACGGGCAGCATCGGCAGCCCGGCGGCCGCGTAGTCGTCCTTGTACTTCAGCGCCAGCGCCCAGAAGTGGGGCGGCGTCCACCAGAAGATCAACGCGAACAGCAGCCACGGCACAGGGTCAGCCAACGAGGTGCCGGGCACCGCGGCCCAGCCGGTCAGCACCGGGACACAGCCTGCGGCGCCACCGATGACGACGGCTTGGCTGGTGCGGCGCTTGAGCCACATCGTGTAGACGAACACGTAGAAGAAGATGGCGGATGTCGCTAGCAGCGCCGCGGTGAGGTTGGTGAACACCGTCAGCCAGCCGAAGCCGAGGAACCCGAGAATCACGCCGAAGATAAGGGCGTTGCGCGGCGGGATGGTGTCGGCTGCGGTGGGGCGCTTGCTGGTGCGGGCCATCGCGGCGTCGACGTCGCGGTCGAACCAGTTGTTGATGGCGTTGGCCGAGCCGGCCGCAAGCCCGCCCCCCAGCAGGGTGTGCAGCACCAACGAGGTGCCCGGCCAGCCCTGCGCCGCGATCACCATCGACGGCACGGTGGTGACCAGCAGCAGCTCAATGATGCGTGGCTTGGTCACCAAGAAGTACGTTTTGGCGTTCGAGAGCACCCGTGTCGAGGTGGGCAGACTCTCGTAGCGGCCCTCGTCGTGCATCGGGCCAACCGGCGCGCCAGGTGTACCTGCGTCGGTGACAGTGTCGGTGCCGGGTTCGGTGCCGGGTTCGGTGCCGATCTTTGTGCCGGTGTCGGGGTGCAGGGTCTCGTCGCCGACCGCGCTCATGAGGTGGCCTCGATCTGATTCGTGCGGGCGGACGTAGCTTCGCGACGCATGCGCCACCCGAGGGCGACCAGCACCCCCGCCGCCCCGAAGGATGCGCCGTACAACACTGCGTGGACCACGATGAAGGCGGTCGTGCGCGGCTCAGAGTCTTGCGCCAGGTTCACCAGTCGGGTGGTCCAAAGCCATAGCTGGAACACGCCGATAAGAAGCAGCATCACACCCCGGCGGCCGTGGACGGCCGGCGTGGTGACAGGCAGGTTGACGCGTGATACGTCGGGCGCGGACACGGTGCTCAAGGGTCTCTCACCGGGTGACGGGGCAAGGGGGTGGGCAGCGGTCAAACCCCGCTACGCCTCACATACACGAGGGTACGGGGCGCCTCTCAGGCGGGCGACCGGGCGTCGCGCAGGGGCCGGAGCGCGCACACCTAACGGCCGCGACGGCCGCGGGCCGTGGGGCGCGTGCGGGTATCGTCGTCTCATGATCGGACTCTCCCAGACGTCCTCGGACGCTCCCACCTCCGCGACGTCGCCGACGTCGCCGACGTCGCAACGCCGCCTGCGCCGCTGGGCGATGGCTGCCTTGGTGACCAACATCGGCATCGTCGTCACCGGTGGTTTGGTGCGGGTGACCGCATCGGGGCTGGGCTGCTCGTCCTGGCCGGAGTGCGAACCAGGATCTGTGCTGCCACGGGCGGGAGCAGAGCCTGGCTGGCATCAGCTGATCGAGTTCGGCAACCGCACCTTGACAGGCGTCGTGCTGCTGGCGGTGGTTGGCGTCCTGATCGCGGCTCGCAGTGCGACGCCGGCCGGTAGTCGACCCCGGCGGCTCGCGGCGCTGCTGGTCGCTGGCGTGCTGTCGCAGGCGCTGCTCGGGGGCGTCACGGTGCTGCTTGAGCTGCACCCGCTCATCGTCGCTGCACATTTCCTGCTGTCGATGGCGCTGATCGCCGCCGCGATGCTGTTGGTGCGGGCTGTCGGGCCAAATGACGCAGCGGCGACACCGGTGGCGGGTGTCACGGCCTCAGATCGGGCGCGCATCACGTTGCTCGGCCGTGTGCTGCTCGCGGGCGGTGCGCTGATCCTGCTGTTGGGCACGGTGGTCACGGCCGCCGGCCCACACGCCGGCGATCCAGGCACGCCGCGGTTGCCGCTGTCGATCAGGGCGGTGGCGCGCACCCACTCGGTTTCGGTCTGGCTGACCGTCAGCGTGACGGTCGTGCTGCTGCTGCTGGCGCGGCGCCTTGGCGCGCGGATGTTGGCCCGCGCAGTCACGCTCGTGCTGCTGCTCGAGATCGCCCAAGGTGGCGTCGGATACTGGCAGTATCACACGGGCGTGCCCGCCCGGTTGGTGCTGCTGCACATGCTGTTGGCCTGTCTTTTCTGGGCCTCGGTCGTGCGCGCCGCCGCCATCGCAGCAGAGACCGCTTCCAGCCTCCCGTCCGACGCAGTCCCAATCGTCGAGGTCGCCGTGGACCCCGCGCGATGAACGGGCGACAGGCTCCAGATGAGGCGCACCTAGATGAGGTGAACCTCGAACAGGTCGCCTGGCCAGATGAACCCCGCTACCGACCCGGGCGGCGACGCGCCCATGATGACAGCCCGGTGCGGCTGGTGGTGCTCGGGGACTCGTTCTCGTTCACAGACGAGCGCGGGCCGCAGATGCCGAACACGCCGACGCTGTGGCCGAACGTGACAGCCGCTGCGATCAGCGCAGCGCTTGATGTGGATGTGACCGTCACCGTGCTGGCGCGGCCCGCGCAGACCGCTGTGAGCGCCCGTGAGCTGGTGCGCAAAGACCGGCACGCCCAGTTTGAGGTGCTTGCGCACGCGGACGCGGTGGTGATCGCGATCGGCTCCTATGACCATGCCCCGATGGGTGTGCCGTCTTTCGTGGAGGCGGTGGTGCCGTTCGTGCGACCGCCGTCTGTGCGGCGGCGGGTTCGTGTCGGTCTGCACGCTGTGTATCCCCGCGTGGTGCGCGCGACGCGGGCGCGTATGGCCCGAACCGCGACGGCCGAGTTCACCCGCGCGTACGACGACGTCTTGACCCATGTGCGTGGCGTGGCGCACGGTGCCGCGGGCGTCGCCTTGGGCCCGTCGTCGCACCGGACGCCGTACTACGGCGGCCGTCACCCGCGGTTCGCGGAGCGAGAGCAGCTGCAGCTGGAGCTCGCGGCGTCACAGGGGTTCGCTCCGGTCGCGGCTTGGCTGCATGTGGAGCCTGTGGTGGACCAGCTCAACGTCGACGGGATCCACTGGCCGCGCGTCGCGCACGCGTCGGTCGGGGCGTCGGTCGCTGCGTCCCTGATCCTGCAGCTGGGTGGCACGTCGGATCGCCCGCCGCGACCGGGCCGCCGCGACTGAGCTGTGACGACTGAGCTGGGTCACCCAGCGCTTTAGCTGCGGTGAAGGGGGGTGTCGCGACGCGGGCTGCGACGGCAGCGGCTGCACTGGCGTGTGACGGCCGCATCCGATCTGGCACCGGCAGCGACGGAGCGTCCGCAGCTGCACCGAAAGTGGGCGAGCGAGCTTGGCGTGACGCGGCAGGTGGTGCCGGCGGTCGGTCGTGGTGCCACGTTGCTCATCGCGTCCCTCTGGGCTGCGTCGCCCCTGCGGGTGACGGTGGGCGCCGCGTCGGCTGTGCCGTGCGGGCCGTGCGGTTTCAGCTACCCCAACGAACGGTGCCCGTTCCGGTGACGCGTGGAGGTTGCGCGGCGGATTATCGATAAAAGCGCGCGGGAACGTCCAGGTGCCTGATGTGGGTGATGACTGGTCCGACCCGCCCGCGATGCCACCAGCCACCCCGTTGGAGCCGGTCAGCTCTGGCGGGAGTGCCGCTCAGCTCAAGCGCGCAGCAAGCTCAGCGAGCAGAAGCGCCTCGGCGACGCAGGCGTTGCGGAAGTCCGCAAGGTGCAGTGACTCATCCTCGCCGTGGGCGTTGGTCGCGGGGTCCTCAACGCCCGTCAGCAGGCACGGTGCGTCGCCGAACGCCGCGCTGAACGGTGCGACGAACGGGATCGATCCGCCGCAGCCCATCGCAGCTGGCGCCCGCCCGTACGCCTGGGTCATCGCCGCGACCGCTGCGTCCCACG
>JBLFZR010000025.1:0-15945 GCA_047610595.1 Nitriliruptoraceae bacterium
AGGCGGTCGCACGGATTAACGCGGCGCTCGACGCGTCCGGATCGACCGGACTGCTGGCATCCGTCGTCGACGACGGAGCAGGTGGCGAGGCTGTCCGGCTGGCCACGAGCGGGTACGGATCGGGCGCAACGTTCACCGTCGCTGGTTCGGCACAGGGGCTTGACGGGGCGTATACCGGGACCGACGTGATCGCCGACTTTGGCAACGGCGCAGTCACTGGCTCGGGCCGTTCGATCGCGGGGGACGGGGCCGCCACCGGCCTGACGCTGCGTGTCGCAAGCGGTATCGGCTCCTACGACATGACCTACAGCACCGGCTTCGCGGGTCTGTTGGACACGTACCTCAGCTCGCTCGAAGGTGTCGACGGTCGGATCCAGACCCAGCGCGACTCGATCAGTGGTCGGATCACAGACTTTGATGATCAGATCGAGGCCTTCGAGCAGCGTCTGATCCTGCGGGAGGGACGGCTGCGTAAGCAGTTCACCACCCTCGAGACGTCGTTGGCGCGGTTGCAGTCGCAGGGCTCGTGGCTTTCGAGCGCGATGGGCGGCAGCTAGCGCGCATCTGAAGATGCGCGTCTCGGCGGTGGCCGGTGGCCAGGTTTTCGTGCACGAAAACGTTCCGCGAACCGCCCTGGGAAGTGGATCTGGATTCGTAGGCGATTTGTTGTTTGATCTGTCGAATCGCTCAAACGGACGCGGTGTTGGCCGACCGGAACAGGGCACGGGCAAGGCACGGACGCCCCGCCCAGACCGCAGGAGCCACCGCATGGATGCGCAGAGCCACTATCGTCAGCAAAGCATCGAAACAGCGAGCCCAGGGCAGCTTGTTTCGATGCTTTATCACGGCGCCATTGTCGCGATCAGTCGCGCCGAGTCGCACTTGGGTCTCGACAGCTTCGAGCTGGCCAACCGTGAGCTCCAGCGAGCGCAGGACATCGTGACCGAGCTGAAAGTAACACTCGACTTCGAGCGTGGTGGCGTCATCGCCCGAAATCTCTCGTCGCTGTACGCGTTCTGCCTCGAGGGCCTTATCTCGGCGAACCTCACGAAGAAGATCGACACGCTGGATGGTGTGCGCGCGACGCTGATCGAGCTTGCTTCCGGCTGGGACCAGATGCTCGACAGCGAGATTCCCGCGGCGACGACCAGCGGCCAGGTCAACGCATATCGGCCAGCGGCAGCGGTCGGATGACCGGGGTCGCGTGGGACGCGGTGCTCGATGACATCGAGCACGCCATCAGGACCGTCGAGGACGCGATGGAGTTGGAGCTTCCAATTCCCGACATCCCGGCGTTCGTGCCTCCCTCGGACGTCATGCCGCGGCTTAGCCACCGGCAGCGCGGGCGCGCCGAGGCGCTGATGCACCGACAGGCCAGTGTTGAGGTCAGGGTCTCAGCCGAGATCGTGTCGACCCACCTTGGCCTTGGCGAGGTACGACGCCGCCGTCGTGCGGCTTTGGCGTACACCCGGGCCTGATCGCTGAGAACGCGTCGCAACAGAGTCCTCAAGTGTGAGTAATCCCAGCCGACGGGGCTGGCAGACAACCGAATACAGGACGCGAATTCGCGGGCGCAGGGACGTGCCACAGCACATCCCCTATGCGCCCGCGAACTCTTGTTTCCTCGATACGGCCAGATCTCATTCGAAACGACCAGCGCAGGGGGTGACATGGAGGCCATTGGCGACACGACTATGGCGACTGCCGCCGCCGCGATGCGTGGTTTGGCGGCTCGGGCCAACGTTCGTGCGGACAACATCGCGAACGCCAACACCCCTGACTATCGCGCAGGTGCGGTCAACTTCGAGTCGACCCTGAAGTCCGCGCTTCGCGATGGTCAGCTCTCGGCCAGTGAGACCAGCACGGCCGTCACGATCGATCGCAACGTGCCCGGACCGCACCAGAACCTGGTGTCCGTCGAGGGTGAGATGGTCGGGATGATGAAGGACCAGCTCATGCGCAACGCGATGGTCAACGCCTACAACTTCAAGATCACGGCGTTCCGCACCGCACTCGGGAGCCGTTGATGAGCACCTTCGCCGCGATGGACATCGCACGTACTGGTATGGGCTTCTCGCGCTACTGGCTGGACACGATCAGTCACAACCTCGCGAACGTCAACAACGTGCAGCCTGGCGACGAGGAGCCGTTCCGCGCCCGCTACGTCGTCGCTGGGACCAACACCGACGAGATCGCGGCGACCGGTTCCGGCGTGCACGTCGCCGGTGTGGAGCTCGACCAAGGCGAGGCACCGAAGGTCTACGACCCGAACCATCCGCTGGCCGACGACGACGGATTCATCGTGCGCCCCGTCGTGGACCTCGCAGGCCAGCTCGCGGACATGATCCTCGCGCAGCGCTCGTACCAGCTTTCCGCCAAGTCAGTCACCACTGCCAAGGAGGCCTACGAGGCCGCCTTGCGCATCGGTGACCGTCGCTGACCGTAGAAGGAGCACGACATGGTTAACCCAATCGGCGCCGTCGGCGCGGCTACCCAAACGGGCATGGTCCAGGACATCGCGCGTGCCACTGGCAGCCCGAAGACCGAGGCCGGGTCCGGTTTTGGCGACCTTGTCGCCAACGGAATGCAGCAGGTCTCACAGCTCGAGTCGACGGCGGACAGCGCGATCCAGGACATCGCCACCGGTGGTCCAACAACCATTGAGGATGTGATGATCGCGACCAGCCAGGCGCAGCTCGGTGTCGAGCTGCTGGCGAAGGTTCGTGACCGGGCGCTGGAGTCCTACCAAGAGATCATGCGAATGCAGCTTTGACTTACACCGCTGATCTGACCCGCACCACCACACATCCCGCCGCAGGAGTCTGACATGGATGATGCACGCGACCGCTTCTCGCGGTACTTCGTAGCGCTCCCCATCGCGCATCGGGTGACGGTCATCGCCGCTGCGATCGGCCTTGTCATGGCCGCCATCGTGTTCGGTTCGTGGGTTACTCGCCCGGAGATGACCGTCCTCGCCAACGGCTTGGACGGCACCAGCCTGTCGTCGGTGATCGATGACCTCGAGGCGAGCAACACGCCGTATCAGATCGGTGGAGGTGGCACCACCGTCATGATTCCGCGTGACCTGCTGTACACAACCCGCGCACGGCTGGCCAGCAGTGGCATCGCAGCCGGCGACACGGCTGAGGGCTGGGAGATCTTGGATAGCCAGGGCATCGCAATCTCGGACTTTCAGCAGCAGACCAACTACCAGCGCGCGCTGGAGGGTGAGCTGTCGCGCACCTTGATGGCGATGGCTGGCATCGATGCAGCCACGGTCCACCTTGTGTTGCCTGAGGACCGACTGTTCACCGAGCAGCAGGAGGCCCGGTCGGCCGCGGTGCTCCTCGACACCGGCCGCACGCTTGATGCAGACGAGATTGAGGCGGTCGTGTTCCTCGTGTCGTCCGCCGTTGAAGGACTCGAGACCGGTGGCGTAACCGTCGCGGACGCGAAGGGATCGGTGCTGCACGCCCCGGGGGACTCTGGCGGTTCCACCACAGGCGCCAGCAAGCAGCTGCGAGAGACCCGTGAGTACGAGACATCCCTCGCGGCTGACATACAGCGCCTGCTGACGACCGCGACCGGGTCTGCAGCATCAGTCGTGGTCCGCGCGTCGCTTGACTTCGACTCGACTCAGACCGCGGTCCGCACGTTTGACCCCGACAGTCAGGTCGCGATGTCGGAGCAGCTGATCGATGAAACGTACGAGGGAACCGGCGCCGTGGACGCCGGAATCGTGGGCATCGATGGTGGCCCGATCGAGGGCGCCACCGGCGACGCGACCAACTACAACCGGTCAGAGGTGCTGCGCGAGTTTGGTATCTCCGAGACTACGACCACGACCACCCAGGCACCGGGACGTATCGACGGCCTGTCAGTTGCGATCGTGATGGACGACGGCAGCATCTCAGGGGCGACCGTGCCAAGCGAGGATGACGTGTCGTCACTCGTCGCCGCAGCCGTCGGCCTCGATGTCAACCGTGGGGACTCGATCGCGGTGACCCGCGTCGCGTTCCCGGCGGCAGACGTCGCGGACGGTGATGCCGCGGACGCTCCGATGGACGTGTCTGCGCTTGCCGGTCAGGTCGGCGCGGTCGTGGTGCTGATCATCGTGGCGCTGGCCTTGTTGTTGATGTCGCGTCGTCGCGACAAGGGAGCCAAAAAGAAGGATGGCGGAGATGCCGAGATGTCCAGCGAGCTGGTGGCGAGGCAGGACGCAACGCTCGGCGCCATACAGGCCTCGACGCCTGTCGACGGGGCGGAGCGTGTGCTGTCCGCCAACGCCAAGCAGGTCGACGCAATCGCCGATGGCGCGCGCCTCACGCCGCCGGTTCGCGCCGCGATGCCGGACGGCACCGCGCGTCGTGAGGTAGAGGAGCTCGTTGACAAGCAGCCGGAGGAGATCGCGAATCTCCTGCGCGGTTGGCTCGCGGACGCGAACTGATGGTGATGGAATCTGCGCAGATGACCCGTGACGCGTCGAACTCTGGTGGGCCGAGCGGTGCGGTCGGGAACGCCGCCATGACGGGGCGGCTGCTGACGCAGCCGCAGAAGGCGGCGGCCGTGATGCTGTCGCTGCCGAAGGACAAGGCCGCGCGCATCATGGCGCACCTGTCCGAGATCGAGGTCGAGCAGCTCACCCTTGAGATCGCCACGCTCCGGCGCATCCCGCCGAGCGAGCTGCAGTCGGTGATGGAGGAGTTCCACGCCGAGACGGTTGCCTCGGAGCACCTGGTGGCCGGCGGCGTGGACTTCGCGCGCGAGATCTTGCGGGAGATCCACGGTGCGGCAGCCGACGACATCGTTGACCGGTTGCTGGCGACGGTGCGCACGACACCGTTTCACTTCTTACAGACGCACGAGCCCGCGGAGGTGCTGCAGCATCTGCGCGATGAGAACCCGCAGACGTTGGCGCTGATCCTGTCGTACCTGCCGACGCGCTTCGCGTCGCAGCTGTTGTCGGGGTTCGAGACGCATCTGCAGGGGACGGTCGCGCGTCGAGTCGCGACGCTAGGACGCACCTCGCCGGACGTCGTGATGAAGGTCGAACGTGCGTTGCAGCGGCGCTTCGGTGACGTGCGCCGCCGTAGCGACAGCAACGCGGGTGGCGTCAAGGATCTTGCAGCTCTGCTCAACGAGGCGGACCGCTCCACAGAGAAAGCCATTCTCGCATCGCTGGACGAGGAAGATCCGGCGCTCGCCCAGGAGGTTCGCGCGCTGATGTTCGTGTTTGAGGACATCGTGCAGCTCGACGACCGGCAGGTGCAGGAGCTGCTGCGTCACGTCGAGATCAAGAACCTTTCCTTGGCGCTCAAGGGTGTGCCCGAGGCGGTCAGTGATCACATCACCAAGAATCTCTCCGAGCGCGGCAAGATCAGCCTGGTTGAAGAGACAGACATGCTGGGCCCGACACCTAAGCGTGACGTCGAGGCAGCGCAGACCGAGATTGTCAGCACCATCCGCCGCTTGGAGGATGAGGGCACGATCACCATCTCACGTGGCGGTGGCGACGAGAGCGAGATGCTGTGAACAGTCGAATCCTCAACCACGTCACCATCGGCGACGCCCCGGCAATCGTCTCGGCGCCGCTTTGGGTGACCGACGACGCGACCCGCGACGCGATTCTCGTCGAGGCGGAACAGGCGTACCAACGTGGCCTTGCCGAGGGGCGACGTGTGGCGATGGACGAGGCTGGAGCCGTCGCGGACGCCGTGGCCCGTGGGGCCGCCACGCTGGCGCAGACGCTGGTCGCGCAGCACGCAGCCCTCGCTGATGCGCTTGCGATTCGCGTGATCGAGACGACTCGTGCGGTCATCGGTCGCGAGCCGACCGACGAGGGACTCTTGCTCGTGGAGCGGCTGCACAGCGCGATCGCGCGTACCGACGAGATCGAACTCGTGATCCGTGTGGCAGGCGGCCGCGAAGCCGTCGTAGCCGAGGCGCTGGCCGGACGCGCCGGCGTCACGTACGAGGTCGACACGACGCTCGGTGCAGACGATGTGATCGTGACAGGCGCGTTCTCCCGGCTTGACCTGCGAACAGAGACATTGCTGGCAGCGCTCACTGAGATCTTGGTGAGCCAACCTCCCCTCGGCTCGCTTCGTGACGACGAGGCGGACGAGCTCGGCGAGGCCACGCACCAGATAGCTGCAGCACCGGAGGGGTTGGCATGACGGACGCTCGATTGCTTAACCGTGTCTCGTACGGGGCCGTGACGCGCGTCATCGGTCACGAGGTTCAGATCCGTGGGCTACGGCTCGCGGTCGGGGACGCGTTGGAGGTCAGTGCGCCTGGTGGGCTGCGCACGGCCGAGGTCATCTCTGTTGACGAGCACGGCGCCCACGCGCTGCTGCTGGCTGAGACGACGGGCATCGCGTCCGGGGCGCGGGTCCGCCGCGCGCCGGTCGGTGCACGAGTTCCAGTCGGAAACGCTCTGCTTGGCCGCGTCATCAACGCCCTCGGAGAGCCGATAGACGGGGGACCACCGATCCAACTTCCGACCGTCTCTGTGCATAACACGCCGCCGCCGGCGCTCTCGCGTCGCCGTGTCGACACCCCGCTGCCCGTTGGCGTCCGCGTCCTAGACGTGCTGTGCACCGCGGGTGCGGGACAGCGCATCGGAATCTTCGCTGGCTCCGGTGTCGGTAAGTCGACGTTGCTTGGCATGATGGTTCGTGGCACGACCGCGCCGGTCCGTGTGGTGGCCATGATCGGCGAGCGCGGACGCGAGGTTCGCGAGTTCGTCGAGGACGAGCTCGGACCGGAGGGCCTGGCGCAGTCTGTCGTCGTCGTGGCCACCTCGGACGAGCCGCCGCTGCTGCGTCTACGCGCAGGTTTCACCGCGACACGGATCGCCGAGTGGTTCGCAGATGCTGGCAACGATGTGCTGCTGACACTCGACTCACTGACCCGGCTGGCCCACGCCCAGCGTGACGTCGGGTTGGCCGCAGGGGAGCCGCCGACCGCGCGTGGGTACACGCCGTCGGTGTTCGCGCTGCTGCCCCGCCTCCTCGAGCGAGCAGGACCGCGAGCCAACGGATCCATCACAGCCTTCTACACCGTTCTGGTCGACGGTGACGACATGAATGACCCCATCGCGGACGCCGCGCGCTCGATCCTTGACGGCCACGTCGTCCTCGACCGCTCGATCGCGGAGCGCAACCACTGGCCGGCCGTCGACGCCCTCAAAAGCCTCTCGCGGCTGGCCAGCAAGCTCCACACTCCAGAACAAGCAGCCATCGCCGCTCGGCTCCGGGCTGGCATGGCCGCCGCAGCCGAGGTGCGCGACCTCGTTGAGGTTGGCGCCTACGTCGCGGGCACCAACAGCGCGGCCGACGAGGGCTTGGCTCTCGCCGCAGGTACCTCAGAGCTGCTCCAGCAGACGCCGCACGACCTCACCCCGTACGACGAGGCATGGTCGCGTGCGTCCGCGGTCACCGCGCCGCTGGCGTCGGACGCGGGTCCAGGGCAGGTGACCAACTATGGCGCGTGATCGAATGAGCACCGTCTTGCGTGTCCGTGCGCTGCACGAGCAGCGGGCGCTGACCGCCATGGGTGCGGCGGCTGGAGCCGTCGTCACGGCGCAAGCCATCCGTGATGGCGCGGTCGCATCGATGCGCGACCACCGGGTTGTGGCGACCGATGTCTCGCTGCTTCGACTCGCACGTACCGTCGGTACGGGGTTGACCGAGTCCGTCGAGCGCGCCGAGGCGGGGCTTGCGGGCGCCCACGCCGCCCACACTCGAGCCATCGGGGAGTGGCGAGCGCGCCGCGCCGAGCTGCTGGCGGTCGAGCGACTGGTTGATCGCCGCGCCGCGGTGGCGCGGCTCGAGGCGCAGCGGGCCGAGCAGCATCAGATGGATGAGCTCGCGATCTTGACCCGCACGCAAGGTGCCGCATGACGCCCCCCATGACGAACGTGACCAGCCGGATCGCGATGTTGGAGAGCCGCCTCGGATCGCTGCAGGCACGTGCCAGCGGCGGCAGCCATGGTGGCATCGTCGGCTCTGGTATGGCAGCGGCGCTCGCCACAGCGAACGCCGCGTCTGCTTCAAGACCGTCGACTGAAACGGCCGCGATGCCTGCTGGCGTCGCCGGTCCCTGGGCTGCGCGGCTACCGGCTGCAGGTGCCAAGTACGGCCCAGCCATCGAGGCTGCCGCCGCCCGGCACGGCATCGAACCGGAGCTGCTGGGCGCGTTGGTCTGGACCGAGTCCGACTTCGACCCGCAGGCACGTTCGCGATCTGGTGCGATCGGCCTGGGACAGCTGATGCCAGGGACCGCCGCCGAGCTCGGTGTGAACCCGAACGACCCGGAGCAGAACCTTGACGGTGCCGCGCGCTATCTACGCAAACAGATAGACCGGTTCGGTGATACGCGGCTCGCGCTGGCCGCGTACAACGCGGGTCCGGGTCGCGTCGCATCGGCAGGCGGCGTGCCCGCAATCACAGAGACACAGAACTACGTGGCACGCGTGACAGCGCGCGCCGGCACCCTTGGAGGTCGTTGATGCAGGTTCAGAGCAAAGTAGTCGCACCAGATCTTTTGGCATCCCCAGTGGCGAAGCGACAGACGAGTAACGCCGATGGTGCCTTCGGGCGGTCCATGGGCCGTGCGCATGACGGGCACGGTGAGCCGGCCAGCGCCCGGGCCAACCGGAACGCCTTGGCGACGGCGAGCCCGAACGGGCGGCTGCGCCCCGACGCTGAAGTCAGCACCGACCCTGACGTGGCTGCCCCCCCGGACGTGCACGCCACGCCATCTTCTCGTGCCGAATCGGAGACGCTCACTACGTGGGCCGTGCAACCGGACGTTGTCAAGGTGCGCGACGAGTCGCAGCTGACGTTGGCGTCAGCCGGCACGCGCGTGAGCTCGATCGCCTCGCTGGCACCCGATTCGTCCTTCGTGTTGGCTGGATCTGACAGTGATGCGATGCGTCAGGCAGCGACTGCACTGCTGGTCGCAACGCCAGCGACGGCATCGCTGGCGACCGCCGCAGCAGGGGCATGGTCAGTCGATCTTTCCGCGGCCGTTCCGGTCGATCTTTCTGCGGCCGTTCCGGCCGTGTCTTCTGCGCCCGTCCCAGTCGGTCTTTCCGCGGACGTTCCGGTCGTGGCTTCTGCGCCCGTTCCGGTCGTGGCTTCTGCGCCCGTCCCGGTCGATCTTTCCGCGCCCGTTCCGGTCGATCTTTCTGCGGCCGTTCCGGTCGATCTTTCTGCGGCCGTTCCGGTCGATCTTTCTGCGGCCGTTCCGGTCGACTCCTCTGGTGTTCGCGTGCCGGCACCGTCAGGCGAAAGCGGAGTTGCGGGTGGCCCTGTGGGCACGACGACGGCCGCTTCAGATCTCCTCAATGGCCAGCCTGCAGCACCGGTGCTCGCGGCCGTCGACGACACGGCGCCCGCGCCGATCGCCGTAGAGAGCTCGATGACGATGCGTCCTGTGACCACCGGGGCCGAGGTTGCGCTGCCTGCCTCGACGTCCCTCGATGCGACCGCGGCGTCCGCCGGACCTGCCATCGCCCAGTCCGCCAGCAGCATCGCGGGTCGTGTCGAGGCTGCGGTGGCGGCGCTGCGCAACGCGCCTCCGCCACGCGAGGCGGTCCTCGACGTGGACGGGCTCCGCGTGACGGTGCGGCTCGTCGGAGATGTCGTGCACGTCAGCACTGACCAACGGCTCCAAGGTGGCCTTGGGCGCGAGCTCAGCCAGGCACTTGCCGGCCGCGGGCTGCAGCTCGGTCAGGACCAGAACTCGCAGGGGGAAACCTCCAGCAGAGGCGAAGGGCGGGCCACCGGCGGCCGACAGGCAGAGCGTGGGAACACCCAAGGCGGTGGTCCTAACGCCCAGCGTTCTGGCCCGCTTGCTGACGGTTCCGCGACACGCCGCGACCACGGGGTCCTGTTGTGACGCCGGTCCCCACCACCACGACCACCACCCACCGCCTGCCCTCGCAGACCACGACCCGTAGGAGCACAACATGGATCCGATGACCGGCGCTTCGTCGCTTGGATCAACGCAAGGGATCCAGACCGCGTCCCAAGGGATGGTTGGACTTGATTCAGAAGCGTTCATGAATCTTCTGGTAGCCCAGCTGCGCTACCAGGACCCGATGTCGCCAACCGACTCCAACGCGCTCATGCAGCAGACGAGCGTCTTGGCGCAGACCGAGCTCCTCACCTCAGTGAGCGAGATGCAGCAGCAGCTGCTGGGCCTCCAGCGCGCGAACATCGCGACGGACCTCATCGGGCAGCAGGTTGAGGGCGTCAGCGATGGCGGCGCCACCGTCAGCGGCGTCGTCGACGGCGTTCGATTCGAGCCGACCGGACCGGTGCTGCTCATCGGGGACCAGCAGATCAGCATCGACAACGCGACCTCAATCGGCAGCGCCGCCGGCACCACCACCACGACCACCGGGGAGCCGTCCGGCTCGTCGGAGACCGATTCGTCGGCCAGCTAGGCCGACGCTGGTGCCCGAACGGGCACCAGCATCTCACACAAGGGAAGTGGTCCGCTAGGACCGCCACGGATGAAAAACAGCGCCACGGACGGTGCATCACCCTCTCTGAGGAGGACTGCAATGCTCCGTTCCATGTTTAGCGCAATCTCGGGAATCCGCGCCCACCAGACGATGATGGACGTCGTCGGAAACAACATCGCAAACGTCAACACGGCTGGCTACAAGTCCGCCCGCGCGACGTTCCAAGAGTCACTGACGCAGGTGAGCCGAGGCGCCACGCAGGCGACGGCAGTCAACGGCGGAAGCAACCCGTTCCAGATCGGTCTGGGGACGATGGTCGCGACGATTGAGAGCTCGTTCACACAGGGATCGACCCAGATGACCGGTCGTGCAACCGACGTCGCGATCCAAGGCGACGGGTTCTTCGCGGTCGAGTCCGGTGGCCAGCTCTTCTACGAGCGTGCAGGCTCCTTCAACGTCGATGCCGCGGGCAACCTCGTGGGCGTCAACGGTGAGTTCGTGCTCGGCGGCCTCGCCCCGGTGCCTGGCGTCGGTGCCGCGACAAACGCGCCGGACATCACCAACTCGGGCGACCCCGCGCAGTGGGAAGCCACCGACTATGAGCGCGTCACGCTCGACCTGACGGCGTACTCAGACCCAAAGATCTCGGTCGACGGAACCGTGACGGCCCGCCACAACACCACCGGTGAGCTGCACACCGTCGCGCGCATCGCCTTGGCGACCTTCGCGTCGCCGAACGGTCTCGTGCGCGGCGGCAACGGTCTGTACACCGACTCGGCAAACGCCGGTCTTGTGGGTGTCGGCTGGCCGGCCGAGGGTCCGCGCGGATCCTTGGAGAGCGGAACGCTCGAGATGAGCAACGTCGACCTCGCGACCGAGTTCACCAACATGATCATCGCGCAACGCGGATTCCAGGCGAACTCGCGCACCGTCACCGCGTCTGACGAGATTCTTACGGAGCTGGTGAACATGAAGCGGTGATCGACAGTCGGTCTGACGGGTCGGTAGCGAGTGCATGAGCTGCCGATCCGTCCCCCCGCCTGCTTGTCCCCGGGGGATCGATGCCGACAGGAGAAGGGTGGCGCAAGGAAGCGTCCATGAAGAAGCACAGGAGGTGCTGGGGTGATTCTTGTTCACAGGCTCCGTGGTGAGCCGCTGTACCTCAACCCGGATCTCATTGAGGCCATCGAGGCAACCCCCGACACCGTGCTTACGCTCGTGGACGGACGCCGCACCGTCGTCGCCGACGGCATAGACGACGTCGTAGATCGCATACTGCGCTTTCGCGCACAGGTGCTGGTCACCGCGGACGAGATGCGCGCGAGCCGAGCCCAGGAGCATGGCACCGCAACCTTGCGGGTGCTTCCGGGCGGTGATGACTGATGGCAATGTTCGGTGGAGGCGCAGCAGTCGCGCTGGGCGCAATCCTCCTATCGATGCTCATGGACGGCAACTCGGTGGGGCCCCTGATCGGCCCCTCGTCGTTTGTCATCGTCATGGGTGGCGCCTTCGGAGCGGCCCTTATGACTCTTCAAACAAGTCAGATCTCGGGCATCTTCACAGCTTTGAAGTACGCGCTGACAGGGAGCCCAGCGGACAAAAAGGACATCATCGACGTCCTCGGTCCGCTCGCAGACGTGGCCCGTCGTGAGGGGATGCTGGCGTTGGAAGGCAAGCTCGACGAGATCGAAGATCCGTTCATCAAGCTGGGAGTCCAGCAGCTGGTCGACGGCGCGGACGCTGAGCAGGTCGCCGAGGTTCTCAACATCGACATCGATGCGCTCAACGAGCGCCACAAGTTCGGCATCGACTTCTGGAAGGCCGCAGGCGGCTACGCGCCGACCTTCGGCATGGTCGGCACTGTGATTGGTCTTATCAACATGCTCGGAAACCTGTCGGACCCGGCGCAGCTCGGAGCGGGTATGTCGACGGCGCTGTTGACCACGCTGTACGGCGTGCTGCTCTCAAACGTGCTGTTCCTACCCATCTCTGGTCGCCTAGACGCCCTGAACAAGCTCGAGCTGGGCGCTCGCGACGTGGCGCTGGACGGGATCTTGTCGATTCAAGCCGGCGTGAGCACGCGCCTGCTCGTCGAGCGGCTGCAGACGTACCTGTCGCCGGCTGAGCGGGCGGCGCTCGGCGATGATTCCGCGGCGGAGGCAGCCTGATGCCACCTGTAAAGAAGTCACGTTCACCGGAGGTCGTCGAGGACGACAGCCAGCGGTGGTTGGGCACGTACGGCGATGCGGTGACGCTGCTGATGGCGTTCTTCGTGATGTTGTACGCGATGTCGGAGACGGATTCCGTGAAGTTCACGGCGTTCCTGACGGGCCTTGAAGGGCCCTTTGGTAACAGCGCAATCGAAAACATCCTTCCGACCGGCACCGGCATCGTTGGCCCGAACACACCCGCCGAGGCAGTCCCAGACCAGATATCGATGGAGCAGTTGGTGGCAGACACGCTCAACAAGAGCTCTTTGGATGACAGTCAGGAGGCGCAGCTCGAGGACGTGGAGCAGGCGCTTGAGACCGCGTTCGGCGAGCAGGGTCTGGGGTCTGTTGCGGATTACCGGGTGACGAGCCGCGGTCTGGTGATATCGATCGCGTCAGATGACGTCCTGTTCTCGCTTGGGTCCTCAGATGTCAGCGCGGTTGGGTTCGACATCGTGGGCACCCTGTCTGACGTGCTCGCTGGATATCCCAACGATGTCACGGTGGAGGGTCACACGGATAACGCACCCTTATCGCGCGCCGGATACAGCAACTGGAACCTCTCGACAGACCGTGCAGTTGCGGTGTTGGACCTCCTGATCGAGCAACACGACTTCCCGGCCCAACGACTGGGCGCGGCTGGCTACGCCGACCAGCGTCCTCGGGCCGAGAACGACACACCTGCCAACCGGTCGCTCAACCGACGTGTTGACATCTTGATCGTCGCGGAAGGAATTGGGCGTGGCTGACACCGACACCCTGGAAGAAGAGTTGGCCGTTGAAGGCGGTTCGAAGAAGAAGATCGTTGTGATCGCCGTTGTCGGTGTTGTTGCGGCGATCGCCGCCCTGTACTTGCTCGTCTTAAGTCCCGCGGACGCGGACGCGGAGGCCGGCCCTCCTGCGCCGATGTTTAGCCTCGAGTCCGGTCCCATCTTGCGTGTCGATGAAGCAACTGTGAGCCTCGGTGGCTCGGAACCACATTTCGCGGCGGTCACCTACAGCGTCGAGATCGCCTTGGACGCAGATCCGGCGCTCGTTGAGGCGGGATTTGCGAGGCTTCGCAGTCAGGCGCAACGATTGTTTCGTGCGTATGAGGCGCAAGAGCTAAAGACCGCATCCGGGTTCGATCGGCTCGAAGCTGATCTGACGCGGGTTGCAACCGAGCTGTGGCCAGACGGAGAGGTGCTGCGGGCGTACGTCGAGTCTCTGCTTGTGCAGTAGGCAACCACCCGCTCTCTGCCGAATCCATCACCCACACACGACGGCGTACGCCTTGACCGCTCGAACGGAGCAAACCTAGGAACGAAAGCCTGACAACGAGCAAACGCCCAGGATGGGCTTTCAGGTCGGCGCGACATCGCGCCCGATCATGTTCCGTCGTTGGACCGCAACACTTGCCTGCGAGCGCTGGCGGCCGACGGGCCTGTCGAACCCAGCCACCGAAGGTGCCCCCTGTGAGTCTGCAGACGACGGACTTCGACTTCCGCCGCCCGAGCAAGCTGGGGCGTGAGATCAGCCGCGGTCTGGAGCTGATGCACGAGGTGTTCGCTCGTCGTGTCGGAACCACGTGGGGCTCCGAGCTGCGGGCCTACGTCCAGGTCGCCCCCGCTGGCATCGTGCAGCTGGCGTACGACGACATCATCCGCTCGATGCCGAACCCCAACGTCTTGGTGGTGGGGGAGCCGTGGCCGATGCCTGGCGCGTTCGTCGTCGAGTTCGATCTGCAGCTGGGCATGATCTTGGTCGACCGCCTTCTAGGCGGCGAGCAAGACAGCTCTGTGCGCGGCCTGCGTCGTCCGTCCGACATCGAGCTGGAGCTGCTCGGTCACCTCGGTCAGCAGGCAGTGATGGCGCTCTCAGATGTCTTGGAGCCCGTTGGCTGCACCGACCCCCGGATGCGATCTATCGAGATCAATCCCCAGCTGGTGCAGGTGGCCGCACCGTCGGACCCGGCACTGTTGTTTGTCTTCAACGTAACGGTCAGCGGCCCTATCGAGGCTCGTGGCACGATCAGCTTGACGTACCCGACCAGCCTGATGTCGGCGCTGCTGGAGCACGTGGCCTCGTTGCGCTTGGAGCACACAGACCGCTCGGTCGAGCCGGACGATGCCATGGCGCTGCTCAGCGGCCTTGGCGACGCCGAGATTGACGTGGCTATCCGCCTCGCGGAGTCGTCAGTGTCCGCTGCAGATCTTGTCAACCTCAGCATCGGTGACGTTCTTCGCCTCGATCATCGTGTTGGCCGTCCGGCGGTCGCCGTTGCGGGTGAGCACGCCGTGCTCGACGTCGCGCTGGGCAAGGTGGGTCCGCGTCGGGCTGCCCAGATCGTTGGCTGGCATGTTGACGAGGTTGAGACGCCGTCCAGCTCGACGCTGACGCCCGCGATCAGCGCTGCTGATCGCGTACCCCAACTAACCACCGAGAACGCGAAGGTCGCACTGTGACTACCGACGAACCACAGGTCTCGCCCGCAGGGCTTCCCGACCTCGGAAAGGGCGTCGAGCCTGGACCGCTCCAGGACCTCGACCTGCTGTCCGACGTCTCGATGAACGTGACGGTCGAGCTCGGTCAGGTGCGCATGCGCGTCCGCGATCTGCTCAAGCTGACGGAGGGGAGCGTGGTCGAGCTCGATCGCGCAGTGACCGCGCCCGTTGATGTGCTTGTCAACGGAAGCTTGGTAGCCCGGGGCGACGTCGTCGTGGTCGGCGACGAGCTGGGCGTACGTGTGACCGAGCTCGTCAAGCGTGGTCGTTGACATGCTTCCGATGATGGTCAAGCTCCTGCTCGTTGCCGGCCTGATGGTCGCGGCGCTGCTGGGCATGCGCCACGCCGCGAAGAAGGGCATGATCAACCGTGGCGGTCCAACGCTGCAGGTTGTCGGCCGAGTCGGACTGACGCGCAACGCACTCGTGGCCGTCGTCGTCGTGGATAATCGTCGTTTCCTTGTTGGTGCGGCCGAGACCGGTATCAACCTGCTCGCCGACCTCGATGCGCCTATCGCGGGCGCATCGCAGAGTGGGCTGGCTGAGACTCGATCGCCGGGCACTGGCATCCATGCCGTGCCGGACCTACGTGGCAGCGACCCCGCGGAGCTCGACGCCGCAGACGCCATGGCAGCACCGCTGCCGGTGGCCACGACCTCTTTTGAAGCCCACGGACCGGGCTTCGACACACACGGGCCACGGATCGGCCCCATGGATCGTCTTCGCGAGATGACGGTCCGATCCCACCTGAGGGAGCCGATCCTTGCACGTTCCT
>JBLFZR010000026.1:0-15380 GCA_047610595.1 Nitriliruptoraceae bacterium
TGTAACGGCCGAGGTCGCCGCCACGGCCGATCCCTATCCGGGCGCCGAGGTAGCCGCTGACCACGACACCTGCGAACGCGATCGGCATCGTGACATAGCGACCGGGGAAGATCATCAGCGGCGCCGCGAGCGCGAGCGCGAACACGGTTCCGAGCACAGCGCCGACCGCGCCCGCGAGCACAACCACGGACTCGACACGTCGTAGACGCTCCTGCGTCTGATCAACGGTACGGACCAGCTTGCGTCCGAGCGCGCCGCCCGCGAGGTATCCCAGCAACGCGCCGAGTGTCGCGCCCAGCAACAGCGGTTCCGGCCCGAGGCTGGCCATCTGCCCGACCTCGTAGCCGACCGCGGTCGTCGCAACAACCACGCCGAGCCGTACGAGTTCGACGACGGTGGTGCCTGCAACCTCACCCGCCACGCTAACTCCTCATCACCAGCAGCCTACGTCGCGGCGTCACCGACGCGCCCCCAACGAGTCGCGATAACGGCTCTTGGCCAGCGGGCGGCTGTCAAAGCTGTCCGAACGCGACACGCCCCGGCACGAGACCGGGGCGTGTCGCGACCATCACCACATCGCGCCGGGTCAGCGAACGCCGTGTGCGTCCAGCAGCACCTGCCCGATGAGCTCATCGGTCTGCTGCTCGTCCTTGCCGAGAGCCACGCTCAGCTCGGACAGCAGAATCTCTTTGGCCTTGGCCAGCATCCGACGCTCGCCGGCCGAGAGGCCCTTGTCTGAGTCGCGGGTCGAGAGGTTTCGCACAACCTCGGCAACCTGGTAGATATCGCCGCTGCGCAGCTTCTCGAAGTTGGACTTGAAGCGACGCGACCAGCTGCCCTTCTTCTCGGCATCCTCTTCGCGCAGGACATCGAGCACCCGCTCGACCTCCTCCCCAGAGACGACATCGCGGATCCCAACCTCGTGACAGGTGCTAGCCGGCACCAGCAGCGTGAGATCGCCGTACGTCATCCTGAGCACGAGATAGTCGCACGGTTCACCGTGAAGGTCGCGCTTCTCGGTGCTCTCGACGATCGCTGCACCGTGATGCGGGTAAACAACCGTGTCACCAACGCTGTACGCCATGGATGGCTCCTGTGCTGCTGCCGGAGCATGACCCCGGCGATTCCTGGGGCCGGTCGGCCCCGTCGTAGCGTCCAGAGACGCGACCGGCAGCTCACAAGGGCGCTCGGGCACGGGGCTGGCGTCGACAGGCTCAGGAGCGCTGCTGGCGACCAGATCTCGTGTCCCTAACAACCCTCCGCAGCAGCCCGCATCGTGACCGGACAGCGCTGGACGCTAGCACCGGGACCCTGCAGCGTCGAGGGGCAATTCTTCGAAAGCGTCATGTTCCTGCAGGTCAGAGGGGGTGCGTGCGCTGAGGCGGCACGACTGCACGCTAGATGCGCATCCGCTGTCCACACAGACCCTGACGACAGGTGATGGTGTTTCAGTGTTCCCGGGTGCTTGTCTCGACCAGTCGGTGCAGCCCATCGCGGATACCTCGGGCTCGCGCCTCTCCGATTCCTTCGACTCCCTGCAGCTCCTCTACCGTCGCCGACAAGATCCGCGGCAGCGAGGTGAACCGGCTGATCAGCTTGGCAACCACCGACGTTGGAAGTCGCGGGATGCGCGCCAACAGGCGGTACCCGCGTGGCTGCAGACGCTTGTCCATCGAACGCGGTGGTTCGTGGTCCAGCGCGGCCGCGATGGCGTCCAACTCCAAGAGCTGATGGCTGTCGAGCGCATCCAAGCCCTCAAGCACCGACCGCATCTTGCGGCGGCGGTCGCCGCGATAGTCCTGCACGAGCAAGACGCGATCTTCCTCGACCTCGCTCATCAGCTCAGCCCGCTGCAGCTCGATCAAACGGCCCTCGCGACCGAGCTCAGCGACAAGCTCACCGACCTCCACCTCAATGCGCCGGACCATCTCGCTGCGCTGCAGCGTCACGCAGACATCGCGCAGTGAGACCTCATCGTGCAGCTCGCGCAGCGACAGACGAGCGGTGACCTCCTCGAGGCGACTGCGGTACCGCTCCAGGGTCGACAGCGCCTGGTTTGCCCGAAACAGCAGCGACGAGACGGGCTCAAGCACCTTCTTGGTGTCACCCACATACAGCGTGACGCGCGACATCGACTCTGAAACCGACAGCACGGGGTGCCCGGTCTGTCGGGCGACCCGCTCGGCCGTGCGGTGTCGGGTGCCGGTCTCGGAGGTGGCGATCGACGAGTCGGGCACCAAGTGCACGTTCGCCTGCAGGATGCGATCGGACCCGAGGTCCAAGATCATCGCGCCGTCCATCTTCGCCAGCTCGGCCACCCGCTGCGACGTTGCGTTCGTGTTAATCAGGAAGCCGCCCGAGATGGTCGCCTGCACCGCTTCGTCGTACGCGAGCACGATCAGCGCGCCGCGCCCCGCGGCGATGATGCGGTCGATCCCATCCCGTACGAGGGTGCCCGGAGCGAGCAACGCGAGACAGTCTCGAAGCACCGCATCGCGTGATTCCGGCACGTCCGATGCTCCCACTTCTCGGCTGCGTTCGACTCTACCGGCCGTGGCGGTCCGGCAAGGTCAGGACGTCCTGATCTATCTCCAGAAGTCCGTCAGCCATCATCGAAGCCACCACCCGGCCGGTGCGTTCGGGGTCGTCCCAGCCCGTGACGGACTCAGCTGCCATCATCGGAAGGTCACCGGCACGCAGCGCCGCGAGCACCCGGCCACGTCCTTGCCGGTCAGAACCCTCAAACCTCGACTGTGTCGCGCCCGTCCCGAACGATCCCACAGACGGGTCATCGCCCCGGCCGGCCCATGCACAGTGCGCCAGCAACGGGCACCGCTCGCAGTGCGCCACGCGCTTGCGGCAGGTGGTGGCACCAAGCTCGAGCACCGCTTGGTTCCACAACCACGCACGGCCGACCGGGACCTGCGCGTCGGCGAGCGCTTGCAGCTCTCGCCGGGCCATCGGGGCACCGGCGACGGCGCGCGACAGCACGCGCGCCGCGTTGACGTCAACGACCGCGTCGTGCAGCTCGAAGGCGAACACGCGGACCGCACGCGCGGTGTACGGACCGACACCGGGCAGCGCGAGCAGCTCGGCCAGCCCCGATGGCACGACACCCTCGTGGTCGGCCGTGATCGCGTTGGCAGCCCGATGGAGGTTCACCGCCCGCCGGTTGTAGCCAAGCCCGGCCCACGCCTCGATGATCGCGGCACGTGGGGCGGCGGCGCACGCTGCCGGCGTCGGCCACCGCTCGGTAAACAGCTGGAACGAGAGCTCCACCCGGCTGACCTGCGTCTGCTGCAGCATCGTCTCTGACACAAGGATGTGCCACGGGTCTCTGGTGCGACGCCACGACATCGGGCGCAACGTCTGCTCGGCCCACGCCAGCAGCGCGCGCTGCAGCTCCGGCAGCTCGCCCGGCTCGGTCACCACAGCACCCCGTGCCGTCACGTGTCCACGGGCACCACATAGAGCAGCTGAGCCGATGACATCGCAACAACGATCTGGCCACCTGGATGCGAGAGCAAGAGGCCGTCTGCCTGCACCTCGACGGCGACCTCAACGCCAGCCCGGACCGACGCCACATCCAGCGCGTGCATGACAACCGCGTCGCCCTGCAGCTGCTCCGAGATCCGAACCAGCCGGAACTGGCCCTCGCCGGCGAGGCTCAACGCAAGCAGCCGTGGTCGCGGCCGATCCTCGTTGCTGCCTGGGATCGGATTGCCGTACGGGGAGGTGGTCGGGTCACCAAGGAAGGCGGCCAGCTTCTGTTCGACCCGATCCGAGATCACATGCTCCCACCGACAGGCCTCCTCGTGCACGAACTCGGGCTCGAGGCCCAAGATGTCCACCAGCAGACGCTCCGCCAGCCGATGCTTTCGCAACACGCGCCTCGCGAGGCCGCGGCCGGCCGCCGTCAGCTCGACCGTTCGGTCCGCCCGCAACGAGACCAGCCCGTCCTTGGACAGGCGGGCGACACCCTCCGAGACCGACGGGGCCGACAGGCCCAGCCGCTCAGCCAGCCGGGCGCGCAGCGCCGGGATGCCCTCTTCCTCAAGCTCAAGGACGGTCCGCAGATACATCTCGGTCGAGTCAATCAGGCCATGCGCCATGCGGGGCGTCCTCCCGTGCCACGCGACCGTACAGCCGCACTCGACCGAAGATCACCCACCGCGGCCGGCACCCTTCGCTGTGGCCCAAGGACCGCGGCTCACACACTGATCGGCCCGCGCACGAGGCGCGGGCCGATCAGGAGTACATACGGGTTACTGGTCGCCCGAGGCCGAGGCGGAGGCCGACTTGTCGTCGCCGCCCGCAAGCTCCATCGGGGGTGCGTCCGGCGCCGACAGGGCCTTGACTGTCCGGAAGGTCACGACGCCCTCCGGGTTCTCTGACCGGTCAACATCGGCGACGATCAGCGACCCTGGCTCGAAGTCGTCAAACAGCAGACGCTCGGACAGAACATCCTCCAGCTCGCGCTGGATCGTGCGACGCAGCGGACGTGCACCGAGCAGCGGGTCGTAGCCCTTCTCGGCGAGCCACGTCTTGAGGTCGTCGGTCAGCTCAACGTCCAGGCCCTTCGTGATCAGCTGGTCCTTCACGCGCTTCATCAGCAGGTCCACGATCTCCTTCACCTCCTCCTTCGTGAGGGGGTGGAAGACGATGGTCTCGTCGATGCGGTTGAGGAACTCAGGGCGGAAGTGCTTCTTCAGCTCCTCGTCCACCTGCTTCTCCATCCGCGAGAACATCGTCTCCTGGTCCTCCTTGTTCACGAAGCCCACGGCCGGAGCCGTCAGGTTCTTCGTGCCTAGGTTGGACGTCATGATCAGGATGGTGTTCTTGAAGTCCACGCCACGACCCTGCGCGTCGGTCAGACGACCGTCCTCGAGGATCTGCAGCAGCGTGTTGAACACGTCCGGGTGCGCCTTCTCGACCTCATCGAACAGCACCACGCTGAACGGCTTGCGGCGGACCCGCTCGGTCAGCTGGCCGCCCTCGTCATACCCGACGTAGCCGGGAGGAGAACCGATCAGGCGACTGACCGTGTGCTTCTCCATGTACTCGGACATGTCGAGGTGAATCAGCGCGTCCTCATCACCGAACAGGTACTCGGCGAGGGTTTTGGCCAGCTCGGTCTTTCCCACGCCCGAGGGCCCGAGGAAGATGAACGAGCCGCCGGGACGCTTCGGGTCCTTCAGACCAGCGCGCGTCCGACGAATCGCACGCGACACGGCGCTGATGGCGTCGTTCTGGCCGATGACACGGTTGTGGAGGTGCTCCTCCATCTTGAGCAGACGCTCGGTCTCTTCCTGCGTCAGCTTGAACACCGGGATGCCGGTCCAGTTGGACAACACCTCGGCGATGACCTCTTCGTCCACCACGAGCACGGTGTCGACGCCTTCGGAGCGCCACTCGGTCTCGCGACGACCCCGCTTGTCGAGCAGCTTCTTCTCCTCGTCGCGCAGCGATGCTGCGCGCTCGAAGTCCTGCTCGTCGATCGCCGTCTCCTTGGCCTCGCGGGCCGTGGCGATCTCGGCGTCCAGCTCGGCCAAGTCCGTCGGCTGCGTCATCGATCGGATGCGCAGGCGCGAGCCTGCCTCATCGATGAGGTCGATGGCCTTGTCCGGCAGGAACCGGTCAGCGATGTAGCGATCGGCGAGGTTCGCCGCTGCGACCAGCGCGTCGTCGGTGATAGTGACGCGGTGGTGCGCCTCGTAGCGGTCCCGCAGACCCTTGAGGATCTCGATGGTGTGCTCCATCTCGGGCTCTTCCACCTTCACAGGCTGGAAGCGCCGCTCGAGAGCCGCATCCTTCTCGAGGTGCTTGCGGTACTCATCGATGGTCGTCGCGCCGACCGTCTGGATCTCGCCGCGGGCGAGCATCGGCTTGAGGATCGAGGCAGCGTCAATCGCGCCCTCTGCGGCTCCTGCGCCAACGAGCGTGTGCAGCTCGTCGATGAACAGGATGATGTCGCCGCGAGTCGTGATCTCCTTGAGCACCTTCTTCAGTCGCTCCTCGAAGTCACCGCGGTAGCGCGAGCCGGCAACCAGCGAGCCGAGGTCAAGCGTGTACAGGTGCTTGTCGCGCAGCGTCTCGGGCACGTCGCCGCTGATGATCTTCTGGGCGAGACCCTCAACGATGGCGGTCTTACCGACGCCGGGCTCACCGATGAGCACCGGGTTGTTCTTGGTGCGGCGGCTGAGCACCTGCATCACGCGCTCGATCTCGCGGACACGGCCGATGACCGGGTCCAGCTCGCCGTCGCGGGCGGCCTGCGTGAGGTTGCGCCCGAACTGGTCGAGGATCGTCGAACCCTCAGACGAGGCGCCGCTGCCGCGCTCGCCGACACCGGCGCTGGCCTTGCCGCCACCGCCACCGCTCGAGCCGGACGAGGAACCCTCACCGGAGTAGCCGCTCAGCAGCTGGATCACCTGCTGGCGCACGCGCTGCAGGTCAGCGCCGAGCTTCTGCAACACCTGAGCGGCGACGCCCTCTCCCTCACGGATCAGCCCCAGCAGGATGTGCTCGGTCCCGATGTAGTTGTGTCCGAGCTGCAGCGCCTCGCGCAGCGAGAGCTCGAGCACCTTCTTGGCGCGCGGGGTGAAGGGGATGTGACCGGCAGGAGCTGTCTGGCCCTTACCGATGATGTCCTGCACCTGGTCGCGGACCGCCTGCAACGAGATGTTGAGGGACTCCAGCGCCTTCGCGGCGACGCCCTCACCTTCGTGGATCAGGCCGAGCAGGATGTGCTCGGTCCCGATGTAGTTGTGGTTGAGCATCCGCGCCTCTTCCTGGGCGAGGACGACCACGCGGCGGGCTCGGTCTGTAAACCGTTCGAACATCTTGCGCTCCTAGCTGGAGTTCGGCTGAGCTGCGGGCGGCGACTCGTCGTCACCGATCTGCGTTCTTTGATAGTAGGTCGGCCGGACGCGGCGCAGGCTGCGGACCGGTACCCGTCTGTGCGACTAGAACCGACACCGTGCCGCGATGGTTCCCGCACGTCCACCCGGTGTAGGGGGTACGCAGCACCGCATGTGAGGCGACTCGCCTCACAGGGTCGTGAAGATGTCGCATCCGACACATCTGCACCACCCGCAGCCCCGGACGCGCATGTAGGTCGGATACGACGCTTCCGGGCCTGAACGCTGCCCCGAGCCTCACATCGTCGTCTACGTTGCCGGCTCGCCGATGTGAGGCGCATGACCGTGGACCCCGATGGGCCAGCTAGCTGGGCTGGCGGCCAGAGACTCCTCCGGACCCCGTTGACGGCGGTCCTCGTGACCCTGGCGCTGCTGACTGCTGCTCTGGCCGGCCACGAGGCGATCGAGGCGATCGGCTGCGAGCATCAGCTGGCCCGTGAGGGCCACGGCGAGAAGTCGTTCACCGGCCTCACGCTCCCAGAAGCACGAGCACGACTGCCCAGCTGCGCGGTGTTCATCGTCCACGGCGATGATGCGCCCGGCTCGATCGTGCTCGACGCCAGACTTAACACCGGCACCACCGACAGCCCGATCGAGGTGCTCGTCGGCGACCCACGCTTCGAGCGGCGGGCTGCCCTTCCGGCCGCCTACCGCACCGGCCCCTTGTTCTCGCGCGGCGTCCGGACCGCGCTGAACGCATCCTTCTCCTCCTGTGTCGACGAGGACGGCAGCAACGGGCGGCCCGTTGCTGTGTGCGTTGTCACGCAGCTGGGCCCAGAGCCTCCAGCCGGCCGATGCGAACCGTTGGAGGTGGCGCCAGGCTCGGCCCCGATGCACCGCTGCACGAGGGATCGGTCGGACCTGTACCCCTGATGCGTCGGCAACGCCCGAGCCGGGCTCACACGAAAGTGTTGTCAACGACGGTTACGTGCGGCCCCGAACAAGGTGTGCAAGGAAGTGTCGTATGCGACAGTTCCTTGCACGGAGCGTCGCGTCAGGCGCGGGCGGCGCGGGTCATCGAAACGAAGGCGGCGCGGACCTGGTCGCCGGACGTCAGGGGCTCGTCGAACCCGAGACGGCCGAACGACACGCCGTCGGCGTGCTTCATATGGACCTCGAAGCCGTAGCGGTCGCACGACAGCATCGTGATCTCGGCGATCGGGTCCGGCACGTCCAGCAGATGCCCGACGATGGCCAGCAGCGCGTCGGTGTGGTCGTCGTTGACGTGCTCGCACACGCCTGCCTGCCCCGGGTGGACCGGGTCGGGCTCCGCGATCGGGTACTCGGCGACATCGGCCCAGCTCATCTCGCCGAATCCGCGGACGTAGCGGATCGCCTCGATGTCGAGCCGCGCCACATGGAAGTCCGGGAACCGCGCCCAGAACGCGCCCGGGTGCGCCACCAGGTACGCGTCGGTCGCGGCGGCCTGATCTTCCTCTGCGACGGGCGCCATCGTGCCAACCAGCGTCGCACGGGCTGCGGCCAGACGACCGGCACCATCGCCGCCCTCGGTGACCAGCAGCGAGCAGCGGGCGTCCCCAGCGAGGTTGCGGGCGTGCTCGGCCATCGTGGACATCAGCACCAGCGGCGCACCCGTGTCATCAACCGCGAACGTCACGATCGAACCGAACGGGTAGCCGGCTGGGTCCAGCGCGACGGTGCTCAAAGTCCCGTCCGTGGCGCCAGCGAGCAGCGTGCGGGTGCGCTCGGCGTGGCTCGGGAGCCGGGCACCATCCGCCGTGTACGTCGGTGGACCGCCGCGGCTGTGTGGGTCGCTGCTCATGTCTACCTCGGTTGTCGGGAAGTGCCGAGGCTACGACGGCGAAACGGCCGCCACGGTCACGTCGCGAGATACCCGATCTTAGATCGCGAGATGTCGATCTTAGATCGCGAGATGTCGATCTTAGATCGCGAGATGTCGATCTTAGATCGCGAGATGTCGATCTTAGATCGCGAGATACTGGGTCTCGCAGAACTCGTAGATTCCGTCGGTCGAACCCTCACGCCCCAGGCCGGACTGCTTCATCCCTCCGAACGGCGACGCCGGGTCACTGATCAGGCCACGGTTCACACCGACCATCCCGGCCTCCAGGCGTTCGGCGACCGCTAGCGCCCGACCGGGGCTGCCGAACACGTAGCCCGCCAGCCCCATCTCGGTGTCGTTGGCATCAGCCAGCATCGTGTCAACATCGTCGAACGCGATGATCGTGGCCACTGGCCCGAACAGCTCCTCACGGGTGATCGCGTCGCCCGGTTGGACATCCGCCAGCACCGTCGGCGCGTAGAAATGTCCCGGCCCGTCCATCCGGCGGCCCCCGATGATGGCCCGCGCGCCGCCCGAGACTGCGTCATCCACCAGCCCAGCCACCCGATCGAGCGCCCCCGCGTCGATCAGCGGGCCGCAGCCCACACCGTCCGCCTGACCGGGGCCGACAATCACCTCGCTCATCGCCGCCGCCAGCGCCCCGGTGAACGCGTCCAGCACGCCACGCTGGACGAAGAACCGGTTCGCCGCGGTGCAGGTCTCGGCGCTGTGGCGCATCTTGGCCTGCATCGCGCCGACGACCGCAGCGTCGATGTCCGCGTCGTCGAGCACGATGAAGGGAGCGTTGCCGCCGAGTTCCATGACGCACTTGAGCACCCGACGCGACGCCACCTCGAGCAGCTTGCGACCGACCTCGGTCGAGCCGGTGAAGCTCACCATCCGCGTCGCCGTGTGTGAGGTGGCCGCGTCAAACCACGCACCGGCGTCGCTCGAGGGCGTGACGTTCACAGTCCCGGACGGGAACCCGACGTCGTGCATCAGCTCAGCGATCCGCAGCGATGTCAGCGGCGTCGCGGACGCGGGCTTGGCGACGACCGTGTTTCCCGCCGCCAGCGCAGGCGCGAGCTTGCGGGTCAGCATCGCCGCTGGGAAGTTCCACGGCGTCACCATCACCACCACACCCATCGGTGGGTGGCGCACCATGATGTCTTTGTCCCCGCCAGGCGCCCGACCCCACGCCCCGCGGATGCGCACTGCCTCTTCACTGTTCCAACGGAAGAACTCGGCCGCGTACTCGACCTCGCCGCGGGCATCAGCGAGCGGCTTGCCTGACTCGAGCACGATCAGGTCAGCGAGCTCGTCGGCGTGATCGTGCATGGACTGCCACGCGGCGCGCAGCAGCTCGGCCCGCGCACGCGGCGCCGTGGCCGCCCAGTCTGGCTGCGCCGCAGCAGCCGCGTCGCACGCGGCCATCGCGTCGCCCGGCGTCGCGGACGCCACCTCTGCGATGATCTGCGCGGTGGCCGGATCTTCGACAGCGATCGTCGTGCCGTCCCCACCCGGTCGCCAGCCACCGTCGATGAAAAGCTCGGTCCGCATCGCATGCCTCCGTTGGTCGCGGGGTTTGACTCGTGTGTTCAGCCTGCCAGCGCCTCGGCGACGGTACGAGCCACCCGCAGCGCCGCGCTGACCGGTTGCACCGTGCCGAGGGCGATCAGGGCGTCCAGCTGCGCCAGCAGCGGGGCGTACAGATCGTCCGGGTCAAGCAGCACGATGTCCACCTCGGCCGGCACGTAGCCGAGCTGGCGGTAGGTCATCACCTCAAACAGCTCATCGAGGGTGCCGAGCCCGCCGGGCAGCACCACCACACGGTGGGTGCCAGCGAGCATCTGATCTTTGCGCTCACCCATGGTCGCGACGACGACCAGCTGGTCCAACGCGTCGTCCACCAGCCAGCTTGCGACCATCGTCTGTGGCACGTAGCCCACGACGCGGCCACCGGCGTCACGTGCCCCACCAGACACCGCACCCATCAGCCCGGTCGTGGTCCCGCCGTACACCAGGTCATCGCCGGTCGCCGCGATGGCCGCACCAAGCGACCGCGCCAGCGCATGCAGCGGCGCCGGCAGCTCACTCGACGCGCAGAACACACACGTCCGCGACCGCCCTGCCTGATCCACGATCACGTCACCCTCCACGGCCCGCTGCGCTGCCACACATCAACGCCCGAACCCTACGCGCCGAAGCTGCGCATCCCCGGAGTTTCCCCTCGGTGCGAGGGGAAATTCGTGGCCGGGCCGCCGCACACATCGCTGCCAGCGCCCTGGGATCGGAGTTTCCCCTCGGTGCGAGGGGAAACTCCTGGGATCAGCGGTCGCGGTAGGCGGCGAGGCGGGCGACACCTTCGCGCATCGCGTCGTCGGTCTTGCAGAACGCGAGGCGGATCCAACGGCGGCCAAGGTGCTGGTCGACCGGCTCGTAGAACGCCTGGACCGGGATGGCCGCCACACCTGCTTCCTCGGGGAGGATGCGGCACAGGGCGAGGCCGTCGTCCGCGCCGAGCTGCATCACATCCAAGGTCGCGAAGTACGTGCCCTGCGGCGCTCTGGCTGCGAACCCGTGCTCGGCGAGCGCGCCGAGCAGCACCTCACGGCGCCGCGTGTAGTCCGCGCGGTAGCTGTCGAACCAGGCGTCAGGCAGCCGCAGCGCGTGGGCGATCGCCGGCTGCATCGGGGCGGCGTTGCTGAACGACATCCACTGCTTTGCGCTGTAAAGCGCATCGATCAGCACCGCAGGGCCACAGGCCCAGCCGACCTTCCAGCCGGTGACCGAGAAGGTCTTGCCGGCCGAGGACACGACCAACGTCCGGTCGCGCATCCCATCGATGCTCGCGATCGGGCGGTGGCGCGCACCGTCAAACCACAGATGCTCATACACCTCATCGGTCATCACAAGCACGTCATGGCGCTGGCACAGCTCGGCGATCAGCGCCAGCTCGGCGTCGTCGAACACATGACCCGACGGGTTGTGGGGCGTGTTGAGGATCAGCAGCCGCGTCCGGTCCGTCACCGCTGCACGCAGCGCCGCCTCGTCGAACCGCCACCCGATCATCCCGTTGAGCACCACCGTGCGTAGCTGCGCTCCGGCGATGGCACAGGCCGCGGCGTACGAGTCGTACATCGGCGCGAACGTGACCACCTCGTCACCGGCTTCGCACAGCCCAACGATCGCCGCCGTCAGCGCTTCGGTCGCGCCAGCCGTGACGCAGATCTCGGTGTCAACGTCGTACGCCAAGCCGTACCAGCGCTGCTGGTGCTCGGCGATGGCCTCACGCAGCGGTCGGATACCGCGACCCGGCGGGTACTGGTTTTGGCCGGCACGAATCGCCTCAACGGCCACCTCAAGCACCTCGGTCGGCCCCGAGAAATCCGGCGCACCTTGACCAAGGTTCACCGCCTCATGCCGTATGGCGAGCCCACTCATCTCGGTGAAGATGCTTGTGCGGTGCGGGTGCAGCCGTGCCACGGTCTGCGAGGTGGGCGGCGAGGCGGTCAAGGCAGTCTCCGGGCGACGGTGAACGCAGGACGCTACGCGTGCATTGGCCGAGCAGCGCCCGGCCCGTGCGATGTTAGGTAAGCCTCACCTCGATACTGTCACCCCTGACGATGGAGGCGCACGTGGGTAAAAGCAAGGGCAGACGCGGGCTCAAGGCCGACGACCGCGAGGTGCTGACCCGTCGTGCCCGCAAGGCACGCCTGGACACCATGCAACGTCACGTGCTGGTGTGCACCGCGGACGACTGTTCCAAGGGTGGCGAGAGCGCGAAGCGAATGCGCCACCGCCTCAACAGCGCCAAGGCGCGCAGCACAGTCAACGTCACCACGGTCTCGTGCCTCGGCGTCTGCGAGAAGGGCCCGATCTGCGTCGTCTACCCCGAGGGCACCTGGTACGCGAAGGTGTCGGGCACGGCAGTGGACCGAATCGTGGACGAGCACCTGCTCGACGGCACACCGGTCGCGGACCAGTCGTTTCACCGCAACGACCTCAGCTGAGGCCTCGACGTCGAACGCCCCGGCGCAGCAGCCGAGGCGTTCAAGCTGCGATGCCAGACATCGGCACCGGGCGGTTCTAGCGAAGGCTCAGCGAGCGCGCGACGTCGTCGTGGAGGCGGACCATCCACACCCCGTCGTATCCCGAGATGACCACGTTTCCTGACTCGAAGTACGGGTAGTTCGACCAGGTGCCCGAGTACGTGGTGCTGTTGTCGGACGGGCGAACGTCGAAGTACGCGACCTCGGTCAGCTGCGTGTCCGTGACGACCTTGGATGTGTCGAGGATGCGTAGGCCGGACGAGTAGTTGCTCTGGAACAGCGCGTCACCCGCTGTGTACATGTTGTGGTCGATCGCGTAGCCGGCGGCCTCGTGGACGAACGAGACCTTCGGCGCGTCGAGGTCCGACACATCGAGGACGATCGTGCGTGTGTGGAGGTTGCCCGGGTCGACCTCCTCATCCAGCTCGTCGCCGAGGTAGAACGTGGCCATATCCGGCGACAGCCAGCCCTGGTGGGTGTAGGCCGGCGACTCGTAGGCAACCGTCGACAGCAACGTCGGCAGCAGCGGGTTGCTCATGTCCACGATCGACACATGGTCCTCGGCGGACGTGATGCAGATGTCCTTGCCACCGTGCTCGGTGTCGGGACCGCTGTAGCGGGCGCACTGGGCGTCGTGGACGTAGCGCGAGAGCTGGCGGGTCACCGGGTCACCGGCGAGGCTGCCGACGACGCCGTAGCCGCCCTCCTCGAGGTAGCAGCCGGCGAACGTCGGCAGCGTCGGGCTGGACACGTCGATGGCGTGCAGGCCCGCGCGGCAGATGTCCTCGGCGGCGAGGCCGTTGTTGCCTCCGACGACGTAGACCGTCTCGGCTGCCTCGTTGGCGACGATGTTGTGGGCCGAACCGGTCAGCGGGTACACGCTGGACGGCACGAACTCGCGGTTGACGTCGGTGCCCAAGTCGATCAGCTGCGTCATATCGAACACCAGCAGCCCGGCGCCAGGCGTCTCGGACACGATGTAGGCGTGGTCGCCGACGACCTTGATGTCGTACCAGATGAAGCCTTGGGCCTCGGTGAGGATGTTGAGGTTGCCCAGCAGCAGCGGCGCGGTCGGGTCGGTGACGTTCAGGAACGTGACACCGGTGACCTTGCCGAGGATGACGAACTCCTCGCCCGCGGCAGAGGTCCAGCCCCAGACGTCGGAGGCACCGTCCGAGCTGATCAGCGAGCCCGATGACGGGCCGAACGTGTCGACGTGCGTGAAGCTCAGCATGTCAACACCGTCGCACGGGAACTGCCCGGCGAGGGCGTCATCGATCCCGTTTTCAGTGGTATCCAGGCAATCAGCCGGGCCGGACGATCGGACGACGAGCGGGTCAAACACCAGCTTCGCGTCGAACTGCGCGTGCTTCTGCTCGTGCATGCGGATGCCGTCGGTGGTGCGTGCGTTGAGCACGGGACCGAAGGCGACGGCGGCGAGCGACAGCGCAAGGGCTGCAGCGCCGAAGGAGGTGCGGGTGCGCACGAGAAGGCTCCAAGGGAGAGAGGGGTTGTTCACCTTTTCCACACCTCGGCCTGCGACACCTGCCCACTCAACCGTTCTGTGCGGGCTGCGCCCCGTATCCGGCATCAAACCCTCACAGTTTGCGGGGGCTCGCGTTCTGTGTGGGATTCAGCCCGTAAACGGCGCCAAACCCTCACAGTTCGCGGTGTCGGCGGCTAGCCGAGGTCGAGGGTGTAGCGGCGCTGATCGGCTTGGACGGCGACCTCGTCATACAGGCGCTGGGCGGTGGCGTTGTCGGTGTCGGTCAGCCAGTGGATCTTGCGCCAGCCGAGGTCGCGGCCTTCGTCGGCGATGGCCTCGATCAGCGCTCGGCCGACACCGGCACCGCGAGCGTCGGGCGTCACGAACAGGTCCTCGAGGTAGCAGTCCAGCTGCGCGCTCCAGGTGGACGGGTGGGTCTGGGTATGGGCGAAGCCGCGCAGCACGCCGTCCACCTCGGCCACCAGACCAGCGAGCGGCGCGTAGCCGTCATCGGTCAGACGCTGGAACACGAGGTCGGTGAGCTCGTCGTCGAGCGGGGTCTCGTAGAAGGCGAGGTAGCCCTGCCACAGCGGCTCCCACGCGGCGCGGTCATCCCCGCGCAGCGCGCGAACAATCACGTCGACGCCGCCCTCCCGTGTCACGAGGTCGCTTCGGGGCGGAGCGTCGGGAACAGGATGACGTCACGGATCGAGGCGGCGTCGGCCAGCAGCATGACCAGTCGGTCGATGCCGATGCCCAGCCCGCCGGCCGGCGGCATGCCCAGCTCCATCGCGCGCAGGTACGCCTCGTCGACGTGCATCGCCTCGTCGTCGCCAGCGTCCTTGGCGGCAGCCTGCGCTTCGAAGCGCGCACGCTGGTCGTCGGCGTCGATCAGCTCGGTGAACGCGTTGGCGTGCTCACGGCCGACCATCAACAGCTCGAACCGCTCGGTGACGTGTGGCTTGGCCGGATCGCGGTGACGGCGGGCCAGCGGCGATGTCTCGATCGGGTGCTCGATGACGAACGTCGGCTCCCACAGGGTGTGCTCGACAAGCGCCTCGTACAGCTCGACGATCAGCTTGCCGACGCCCCAGCTGTCCTCAACGTGGACCTCGTGC
>JBLFZR010000027.1:0-14886 GCA_047610595.1 Nitriliruptoraceae bacterium
ACATCCTCGTCGCCGGCCTCGGCGTCGTGATCTTCGTGTACGGCGGGTTCCCGTTCTTCTCAATGGGGCGCAACGAGCTGCGGGACCGGTCCCCCGGGATGATGGCGCTGATATCGATGGCGATCCTTGTCGCCTTCGGCGCCTCCATGGCCACCACCCTCGGCTGGTTCAACCTCGACTTCTGGTGGGAGCTGGCGGCGCTCATCGACGTGATGCTCCTGGGCCACTGGCTCGAGATGCGCGCCGTCGGCCAGGCGTCGTCTGCGCTCGATGCGTTGGCCGAGCTGCTGCCCGACGAGGCCGAGCGCGTGTCGGACGACGGCGAGTCCACCGAGACGATCGCTATCAGCGATCTCGAGGCCGGTGACGTCGTGTTGGTGCGACCCGGCGAGCGGGTCCCTGCCGACGGCGAGATCATTCGCGGCGAGGCCGACTTCGACGAGTCGATGCTGACCGGCGAGTCCACCCCGGCGGCCCGCGGCGAGGGCGACCGGGTCGTGGCCGGCGCCGTGGCGGCTGGCTCGTCGGTGCGTGTCCGCGTCGACAACCTCGGCGACGACACGGCGCTGGCGGGCATCCAGCGGTTGGTCGCGGAAGCCCAGTCCTCAACGTCCCCCACACAGCGCTTGGCGGACCGCGCTGCTGCCTTCCTGTTCTGGCTCGCCCTCGCGGCCGCCGCCGTCACGGCCATCGTCTGGCTGATTGTCGGCGACCCCGGCCAGGCCGTGACCCGCACTGTCACCGTCCTGATCATCGCCTGCCCCCACGCGCTCGGGCTCGCCATCCCGCTGGTCGTGTCCATCTCGACAGCCCGCGCCGCCGGCGCCGGGATGCTCGTGCGCGACCGGCTAGCGCTGGAGCGCATGCGTCAGGTCGACATCGTCATCTTCGACAAGACCGGCACCCTCACCAAGGGCGAGCACGTTGTCGCCGACATCGTCTCGATTGACGGGGACCTCGACGCGATGCTGCGCCTGGTCGCCTCTGCCGAGGCCGACTCGGAGCACCCGCTCGCGAAGGCGATCGTCGCTGCCGCAGCCGACCGTGGGCTCGAGCGCACGACCGCGAACGGCTTCAGCGCCGAGGCCGGCCGTGGCGTGTCCGCGGAGGTCGAGGGTCACCAGATCATCGTCGGCGGTCCCGGCATGCTCCGCATCAACGACATCACGCTCGATAACCATCTGTCCGAACAGGACGCGGCGACCGTCGAGGGCTGGCGCGCTCGCGGGGACGCAGTCATCACCGCGCTCGTCGACGACACACCGCGCATCGCCTTCGCGCTGCGCGATGAGATCCGCGAGGTCGCACGCGACGCCGTGCGCCTGCTCCACGAGGCAGGCGTGGAGGTGGCGATGCTGACCGGCGACGCCGACGCCGTCGCCCAGGCCGTTGCCACCGAGCTCGGTATCGATCGCGTCCGCGCGGAGGTGTTACCCGAGGACAAAGATGCCGAGGTCGCCGAGCTGCAGCGACAGGGCCGCGTCGTCGCGATGGTCGGCGACGGTGTCAACGACGCGCCCGCGCTTGCTCGGGCTGACGTCGGCATCGCGATCGGCGCTGGCACTGACGTGGCCGCCGCGGCAGCAGACATCGTGCTGGCATCGGACGATCCGCGAAACGTCGTCGTGATCCGGCGACTGTCGGCTGCGACCTACCGCAAGATGCAGCAGAACCTGCTGTGGGCCGCTGGGTACAACCTCATCGCCATCCCGCTCGCGGCCGGCGCGACAGCGCCGCTCGGGTTCGTGCTCCCGCCCGCGTTCGGTGCGGTGGTGATGAGCCTGTCGACCATCATCGTGGCGATCAACGCCCAACTCTTGCGCCGCATCGACCTGACCCCGTGACCGGTCGGACCTACTCCACGACCAGGGTCGCCTCCATGCCGGCCCCTCGGTGCCCGGGCAGCGAGCAGTAGACGGGGTAGGTCCCCGCGGGCACCGGCGGAATGATGTAAGGCACGTCGGCGGCGTCCTCGAAGAGCAGCAGGTGCATCGGCACGCCCTCGGGGAGGCCCTCGACGGTGAAGTCGTGTGGCTGCGTTGCCACGTTGGACATCGCGAGGGTCCACCCATCGGTGTCGGCAGGGATCTCGATCCGGTCCGGAGTGAACGTGAAGTCGTCCATCACCACGGGCGTCGACCGGGCCGGCGCACACGCCGCCAGGGCGACGGCCAGCAGGAGCAGGAGCAGGAGGCGGCCCGTTCTTCCCGGGGTCCGCGAGCGTAGGTGGCTCATACGACCTCCAGCCACGTGATCATGCCGGCGACCGCATGCTCGAGCATGTGGCAGTGCAGCAGCCACTTCCCCGGGTTATCGGCCACGAACGCAATCTCGACCGTCTCACCCGCACCCAGCAGCTCGGTGTCGCGCAGATCCTGCGTCGGGTCCTCGGCCCCGTTCCGGCTGAGCACCCGGAAGTGGTGGCCGTGCAGATGCATCGCGTGCGGGAACGACGTCTCGTTGCGGATCGAGACAACGACGGTGCGTCCCATTGCCACCGAGCCCAGCGGCTTGTCGAGGTCGCCCGCGACCCCGTTTAAGGACCAGTAGCGCCCTTCGTCGCTCAGCGCGCCAGCATCCATCATCTCGCCATCGAGCATGGCCTCGCGCATCCTGCCCATCGCGCCGCCTTCCATCAGCAGCTCCAGCCGGACCGGATCGCTTAGGTCGATGGCGCCGAGGCGGCCCGCGTCCGGAAGGGCGGGAACCTCGGCGAAGCTCGAGCGGATCGGAGCATCCGGACCGTAGACGAGGCCGGCGCCAGCGAGCGGCCCGTCCTGGGTGACGAGCGAGACCTCGCCACTGCTGCCGGGCTCGCCGGTCATGTCGACGACGATGTCAGCGCGCTGCGCCGGGGAGAGCAGGACGTACTCATCGACGGGCCGGGGCACATCTAGCGGATACCCATCGAGCGCGACGACCGTCGCCGGGTGCGCGCCAAACGCGACACCCAAGATCCGCGCGTTGGCAGTGTTGATCACACGGAAGCGGACCCTCTCGCCCGCAACGACGTCCACCGTCGGGAACGTGCGACCGTTGACGGTGAGCAGGTTGCCCGTGCGACCGCCGTGACTCCATTCAACCGGGGACCCGAGGCTGTCCTCGTCGAAGCCTCCGTCGTCGTCGAGTCGCCAGTCCTCGATGAGCAACGTGACCTCCCGATCGACGTCGAAGCTCTCGGTCTCCTCCACGATCAGCGGACCATGCAGCCCGCGCGCGTTCTGCTCCCAAGACCGATCGTGCGTGTGATACCAGTAGGTGCCGGCGTACGGGGCGACGAAGTCGTAGTCGAAGACCTCGCCGGCCGGCACGGTGTCCTGCGTCAGCCCCGGCACCCCATCCATCGCGTTGTCGATGCTGATGCCATGCCAGTGAACCGCCGTGTCCTGCGGCAAGCCGTTCTCGAGCCGGACCTGCACGCGCTCGCCGGCCACGACGCGCAGTTCTGGCCCCGGCGCAAGGTCCTCGTACGCCCACACCGTCGTCGCGCCGTCCGGCAGTGGCCTCAGCTGTGCGGTGCTCGGCGCAGCCCGGAGCCGATCGACACCGCTGGGCAGCGGAGGGAAATCGAGCTCCGTCAACGGCGGCGCGCACGGCCGGGCGCCTAGCGGCCGGGCGTCATTCGGTGGGTGCTGCGAGCGCCCCGGCGGGAGCGACGCCGGCGGCGCCACGAGCGGACCATCCGCCAAAGCAGCACCACGAGCACGAGGGATGCGACCGAAAGCACCCCGACCGCACCCAGCGCGATGACCGGATGCTCAATCGCAACGAAGACCAGGGTCGCGACGAGGCCGTCCTCGAGCAGCGACACGATCGAGTTGGACACCGGTTCGGGCGAGGTGTTGACGGCCACTCTGGTTGATGCCTTGGCGCTGTGGGCGATGAACGCCAGCACGGCAGCGATGCCACCGGCCGCCACCTCGTTGAGGCCCGTCGCGTCACCGCCAACAAGCACCGTCGCGAGCGCGGCAGCGCCCACCGGCCGGATGAAGGTGTGCACGGAGTCCCACGCCGAGTCAAACCACGGGACTTTGTCAGCCACGAACTCGATCGCCGTAAGCACCCCAGCGATGACGAGCACAGGGGTGCTCGAGAGCACCTCCGGCACATCGGTCGCCTCAAGCAGGCGACCGTAGATGCCAAGCAGCAGCACGGTCGCGTACAGGTTTACGCCCGCGGCGAAGCCGGATCCAGCGACCAGCGCGACGACTTCCTGCACCACACCCTCCGGATTTGTGAGGCGCGACGATAGGCCAGAGCTGCCCCGACAGCCCACCGCGCCAAGCGCAGCGCGCAGGAGCTACCGAGCTGCCCTGCGGTGGAGCCCACCGGTCACGCAGAGGCTCGCGCTTGAAACACCCACCGGCTGGGCGCGATAACTCAGCGACCGGCGAGACTCGGGTGCACACCCGGGCCGTAGCGACCGGCAGCTAGCAAGTCGCGCCAGCGATCGGCAGACCACTCGCCCGCTGGTGCGTCAGTGACGAATCGGCGCAGCACTGTCATGAAACGCTGCGGGTCGGCGCGATGCGGGAAGTGGCCAGCGCCCTGAAACAGCTCGAGCTGGCTGCCCGGCAACGACGCATGCAGGACCTGCGCGTGGTGCGCGGGGATGATCGGGTCCTTGGTGCCCCACACGATCAGCGTCGGCGTGTCGCGCACGAGGTAGCTGCGGTCGAGCGCCGTCACGATCTGACCGCGGGTGTCGACCACACCACGCAACGTGCGGGTGAAGGCCATCCGGGCCTCGCTGTCCGGCAGGCAGTCAAGCACGCGCAGCACGTCCTCCGCCTCAGCTCCGAGGTCGGTTCCCGGCCGCGCGACCGCCCGGACCAGCGTGTGCACGGCGCGACGGATGCCTGGCATCTCGAGCAGGCCGAGGACGGTGGGGGCCAGCGGCAGGGTGGCAGCACGCAGCAGCGGGCTCACCGAGCGCGAGACGCCGCCTGCGCTGACCAGCACCAGCCGCTCGACGAGCGCGGGGTACTGGTAGGCGAGCTGCATCGCGACGCCGGCGCCTAACGAGTGACCCACGATGGTCGCACGCTCGACCTCAAGGACGCCAAGCAGGTCACGCATGCCGTTCGCGAACGCACCCAGCGAGTAATCGGCCCGTGGTTTGTCGGACTGACCATGACCCAGCAGGTCCGGTGCGATGACGTCATGGTCCTTCGCCAGCCCAGCCATGACCGGCGCCCAAGAGACCGACGAGTCGCCGACGCCGTGCAGCAGCACGACCGTCTCTCCGTGCCCCTCGCCGGCGCGCCGGTAGGCGCGGTCGTACCCGTGGATTCGGCGAACCCGAACCTCCGACAGGCTCCCCTCGGGGCCGTCCGGGACGGCGCGTAGCCGCAGCGTTCGTTCCACGACATGCTCCTCGTTCACTACGCCATCAATCTAGGCGATTCCTACGGTGCCGAACCCGCGTTACGGCTGTGTTTCCGCGAGGCTAGGAGGAACAACGAGATGCGCCCGATCTTGCGTCACGCCGCAGCACGGTCACGCGTCACCGGGGGATCGATCGCCGCGGCGAAACCGACAGCAACCACCTTCGGCCGCTGCGGCCTACGCAGGACCAGGCCCACGATCGCGAACGACACGAACGACGCGACCATCGCGGGCCAAGCCACGAACGCATCGCCGATCGAGAACCCGAACGTCGCCCACACGATCTTGTTGCCGCCGTTGCCGACCCATGCGCTGATCGAGATGCCGGACAGATCCTCGGACTGGACCGCAGCGACCAGCTGCGGCAGCAACCGACCAACAACCAGCAGCGTCCCGCCCCATCCGAGGATCGCGACCGACCCGGTGGCGTACGCGAGCGCCCATCCGAGCAACGGGATCACCACGTACGGCGCCGAGCGCGTCACCGTGGTGACGCCGGTCCGGATCAACACGCCGACCAGCGCCAAGCCCATAACCAGCACCGGGAGGTTGATGCTGATCATCGTCACCTCAGAGGTGCCGATGCCGTAACCGAGCCAGAAGATGGTCGACGCGACCATCCCCAGCCAGGTGGCGGCGGACAGGCCGGCCGTGCTGCGCAGCGCGGTCCGCAGCTGCATACCGACGGACGCGAGAGTCACGACGAGGAGGATGATGCGGAGGGTGAGACCCACGACGACACCTTGGGGAGGGAGGGAGGGAACGTTGCGCGACGCACGGTGCCGTATTGGACCTGTCGTGGTGCTGGTCCAATCGAGGTCCACTTGTGAGCTACGTGTCGCACGCTCGCGCGCGCCCCCGACGCACGTACGTCCCGCCACCGGCTGACCGGGGCGGGACGTACGTGCTGCTGCTGGTGCGGCCTACTGGTGCGGCCTGCTGGTGCGGCCTGCTGGTGCGTCGGGTCAGGCCTTGCGGGCCACTCGCGCGGTCACTGCCAGCCCAAGCGCCAGCACGAGCGCCGCCGGGACGGCTCCGGGCTGGGCCGGTGCCGGTGCCGGCGAACGGGTGACGTCTGCGATGTCCATCCAGCCCACGACAGGTGCGCCCGGAACCGACGAGCGGACCTCGTGCTCCAGCTCACCGTCGAGGGCGTTGGCGAGGACGATGTAGCCGGTGTCCAGCACGCCGTATCCGTTGATGCCGTAGCTGATGCGCGAGCTGCTGCCGTCCGGGGAGGGGAGCAGGACGCCGATGGTGCGCACCGTGCCGTCTCCGACGGTGACCTCACCGACGGAGGTCTCGCCACCTGAGACCCCGGCGGTCGTGCCCCCGGCTGCCTCCCAGACATCGGTGTCAACCAGCCACGTCGGCACGTTGCCGCTGCCGGTGACCTGTAGGCCCATGGTCGCGGTCTCGGTGTTCATCCAGGCGATGTCTCGAATGCCCTTGGCCAAGGTGTGCGTGCGGTCGTAGCTGACCTTGCCACCGTCATCGGTGCGCATCGTGATGTCGCCGGCGGTGATGCCGTTGACCAGACCCGGGAGCAGCCGCATGGCCGCGTCGGTGAGGACGACGTTGCCGCCAAACTCGACGTACGTCCGCAGCGCTGCAAGGTCATCGAGCGAGCTGAGAAGACCGGCGGTGGTGATGATGACGCTGTCCGCGTCGGCGATCGCGCCTTCGCTGATCGAGTCAGCCGTCACCGCAACGAGCCCGCCGGTCGACAGCGGCGCAAGGTCACGGAAGAAGTCTGATGAGCTGACCGTGACCTCGCGGATCGGGTCCATCACGTCCGGTGCGTCATCCACCCATGCGACCGATCCGGCCGCGAGCATCGTGTTGTGCTCGACCGCTGCTTGGTCAATCAACCCACCGAGAATGCCGGCAACAGTGTCGCGGTAGTACTGCATGACCTCCTTGCGGGCGGTCAGCGAGTTGACGCCTGGGGACACGAAGAAGTTGTACAGCTCAATGGTTGACAGCGACGCCGAGTCTCCGCCTTCGGGCTGGGCCATCCAGTCGCCCTGGAAGCCGGTGCCGGACGCGGTTGACTCGGAGCTCACGCTGCCGAACTCAGACGATGCGGTGAGGATGGTCGAGGCGACATCGCCGCCGAAGAACTCGACGATGTCCTTGGCAACGGAATCTTCGAGGGCGGCCTCGATGGCCCCGAACAGGTGCTCGCCCTGGTAGCGCTGGTTCATCGCGCCCTTGAGGTCGAACTGACCAGAGCTCTGCATGACCCACGCCGCGGCCTCGGTGACCTCGCCGTGGATGTCGACCGAGGCCTGAATGTCACCGTCGGCAGCGAGCTGGTTGACGAAGTCGTGGAACGCGATCGACTCGTCGGCCCGCAGCGGCGTCACGTCGTGCGAGATGCCGCGCCAGGGGGCCTGGCGGTTCAGGTCGGTACCGAAGCCGACGTCACTCGCGCCAGAGATCGGGCCGTCGCCGTTCTGACGGGCCCACAGGTACGCGCCGCCACCCGTCTGAACGTGGTCGTGGTCACCCGCGGCCCAGCCATCGGGGTTGATGAACGTCTGAATCAGGCGCACACGGTCTAGCAGCTGCGTGCGCTCCAGGTCCGTGCCGTTCACCAGGTCCTCGAGGTAACGGGTGCCGCCCTCGCGGCCGCCCGGCTCGTTGCCATGGATCGACTGGTTCGCGAGAACGATCTTGCGTTCTGCGAGCGGGACGACCGAGCCGTTCTCGCCGGTGACGTCGTACGGCGCGGTGACCTCGGCGTAGTAGAGGGTGTTGCCATCGGCCGACCCATCGCCGAACTCATCGAAGGTGATCCACTCGGGGTGGTCCAGCGCCAGCTGCTGCATGCCCTGCACCGCCTGGCGATACGTCAGACCGGACACCGACTGCATCGGCTCAGCGAACACGCGACCGCCGCACAGCTCGCGCGGGATCGGATCGGCGCAGACCGGGTTGGTCGCGATCGCCGGCGGGGCGTAGACAGCCATGGTCGCGACGACTGTCGCGGTAAGGGTGATGGAGGCACGTAGGCGCATCGGGAGAGTTCCAGCGTCGAAGGAGGTATGCAGCGTTCTTCGACGCGCACGACGCCAATCCCTGCCGCGGTGCGCACCGTGCGCGTCAGCGCACGGGTGTCCTAACTCACGTCAGACGTGGCGCCCGCCGGTGACCTCGACCGTGATGCCGGTCGAGTAGCTGGATAAGTCAGATGCGAGGAACAGCGCGGCGCCGGCGACCTCATCTGGTTCTCCTGCCCGGCCCATCGGGATCTCGGCCAGCTTGCTGTCCCAGGCTTCCTGCGGCATGGCCTCTGTCATGGCGCTCCTGATCAGGCCAGGCATGACGGCGTTCACGCGGATGCCGTGGCGTGCGCCTTCCTTCGCGGCTGCCTTCGTCATGCCGATGATGCCGGCCTTGGCGGCGGAGTAGTTGGTCTGGCCGAAGTTTCCGACCTTCCCGCTGACCGAGGACATGTTGACGATCGAGCCACCGTCGCCCTGCGAACGCATCCGCGGGAACGCCTCCTTGAGGCCCAGCCATGTGCCCTGCAGGTGCACATCCATGACCAGCCGGAAGTCGTCCAGCGTCATCTTGGCCAGCGATTTATCGCGGGTGATGCCTGCGTTGTTGATCAGAATGTCGAGTCGGCCGTGTGTGTCGAACGGGTGCGCGATCATCGCGGCCACATCGTCGGGATCTACGACGTTCGCCCGCACACTCGTCGCGCCGGCGATGGTCGCCGCTGCGGCGTCCGCCGCATCCCCGTCCAGGTCGGCGATCACAACGACCGCACCCTCCGCCGTGAATCGCTGAGCGATGGCCAACCCCAGCCCTTGCGCGCCGCCCGTCACGAGGGCGACCTTCCCATCCAACAGACCCATGGCTCGCTCCCGCGCTGTGCCGTGTGGCGGACGGTAACGCGCGCGCCGTGCGGCGGGCTACCTGCCCGACAGGCGTGAGCTCAACCGGGCATCGGCTCGGGCTCGGGCCCCTGCTCTAGATCGGGCTCGGGCCCCTGCTCTAGATCCGGCTCGGGACGATCGTCGTCCTCCGCCGCCTGCTCGAGGACAGGTCTCGGGCTGGACAGCGGTGCACCCGACGTGTTGATTCGCGTGATAGCGCGATCCCCCCCACGTGGCGCGTCCGCGCCGAGCACAAACCCGACAGGGTCGCGGTCCAGCTCGGCGCGTGCCTCGGCGACCAGCTTGGCGCGCTCGAGCGCCGCCGCAACAGCCGGCAGCGCTCCGTCGGCACCGTGACCGCGTGCGTCGCTCAGCTGCGCCGCGCCTGCCTCCACCGACGCGACGGCGGCGGTCGCCGCGGGCATACGTGTGGACCGTTCGCGCTCGGACAGCTTCGACAGCGCCACGAGGTGCTCGTCGACTGCCACCGCGGACCGTTCGAGCTCGGTCCGTGCAGCGATCAGCGATCCGTCCGGATCGCTGACTGCGCGACCAGCCACGACCGCGTCCCGTAGACGACGATGCAGCCGGGCCTCGTGCGTATGGGTGCCCGCCCATGCGGCCGGCGCCTTGGTCGCAACCTCCGGCACCACACGGTTGCGCCGCGTCCGATTGCGTCTGACACGGATGACCGCAGCGCCGCTGCCCGCACCCACGAGGGCGACGAGCAGCAGCGTGATCGCGACGAGCGTCATTCAGAGAAGCCGAAGTAGAGCCCGATGGCGATCGCGATGCCGAGCAGAACCGTCAGCGCGATCTTCAGCTTGCTGTACGGCCGCTGACCCTGGACCTCGCCTGTGACGCCGTTGATGAACACCTGATACGTCACCCCAGCGAACAGCACCGTCAGCAGCCAGATGGGCAGCAGTAGATGCTTGTAGGTGAGGTCCCAGTACTGGGACTTCACGTCTTGGATGCGCTGGTGGTCGCCCCCGATGTCAAGACGAATCGAGCTCTCGATCGCGGCGTCAAAGCGCTGCTTCGCCTCGGGGAAGCACTGCTCGACGTCCTTGTCGTAGGTACGACAAAGGTGACCGGCGACGTACTGCGGGTTGTAGCCCTGCACCGAGGCGGTCGGCCACGGCTCGAGCGCGCTCACGTGCTCGCGATCCAGCCCCTCGTTGGCAAGCACCGACACGTCGTCGAAGTCGTTGGCGACGGTGCCGCGCACCCGGCGCCACCGGATGCGGGTCTCTGTCCGACGGTTCTCGCCCGAGCCGACCACCACGGTGTAGTTGTCACCGCGCTGACCTCGGTACTCGGATCGGGTCTTGGCGTCGTACGTGAAGTACGCCGTGTAAAGCGAACGGAACGAGCCCGACTCGGAGTACTTCTTGAACGCGTTCGGTGCGAACCAGCGGGAGTCAATCCACTCGGTGATCAGCTCGTTGGCCTGCGGCTCGGGAACGCTGAACGGCAGCACACCGTCAACGGGCAGCCGAGTCGGCGCGGCGTGCACATCAGCACGCTGAATAGGTGTGGCGCAGTACGGGCACTTGGTCGCCGTCAACGAGCCGGTGAACGTGGTCTGGCCCCCGCAGTTCTGGCAGATGACCTCATGCTCGTCAGCGGACGCCGCCTGCACCCGGTCCAGGGCGCCGCTGCGCAGCGCCGCGATCGCGTGCTCCAGGTCCTGCTCGTACGCGTCCTCAATGCCCTCGTTGGTGATCGGCTGCTGGTTGCCACAGTGCTCGCAGGCGAGGCCGCCCTGGGCGATGTCGAACCACAGCTCGCCACCGCACTGGCCACACGGATAGGTCCGGGTCAGCTGGGTCGCGTGCAGCTTCGCCGCGTCACCACCCGACAGGTCTACCTCGCTGGGGGCCACGGGCGTGTCTGGACCAGGGTCCTCGTCCTCGTCCTCGGTGTCGCCTACCGGGTCAGCCGGAGCTGGCATCGCACCGGGGGGTGGCATCGACGAAGGAGCGGGCGGCGGCGCAGACGCAGTCGGTGCGCTGGGAGGCGGTGGGGGCGTCGACCCAGGGGGCGGCATGGAGGAAGGCGCGGAGGACGGCGGCGGCATCGCACCGTCGCCCGGATCACGCGCCGGGCCCGGGTCGCCGGAAGGCGGGGGTGGAGGCGTCGTGCTCATGCCTCTGCGCTGCTACCGGAAGCGGCGGGCGGCGGCATCGTGCCGGAAGGCGCCGGTGGCGGCATCGCGCTCGAGGGCGGCGGCGGGGGCGCCTGGAACAGCGCGGACAGCGCCGGCACCTGACCCGCGGGGGTCCAGGCCGCCATCCCGGCGGCCCACACCATCGTGGAGGCCGTCAGCTGCCCCTGCCCCACAGCCTGCTGCAGCTGACCGGCGTTGAACGGTCCGCCGACCTGTCCTTGGCCGAGGTCCACCGAGAACGCGACCGCAGACGGAGCCGGCGGGGCAGCCGCAGCCGATGGCGCGTTCGCAGCGCCCATCGTGCCGGCCATCTGGTTCGCCATGGCCAGGCCCATACCCATGCCCATCATGTCGCCCATCGCGCCGCCGCCACCGGGGTTCTCGGCGGCGGAACGCATCGCGTCCGCCGCAGCGAACTGCTGGTAGCGACCCATGTCGCCGATGCCGTGCATCGCGCCGGCCGCCTCGGCACCGGTTGCGGCACCACGACTGATGGCGTCCTGGACCTCCTCGGGCAGCGAGATGGTCATGTCGATCGACTGAATGAGCAGGCCGTACTCGTCGTCAACCCGCTCGTGCACGATCTCTTTGAGCTTGCCCGACAGCTCCATCTGCTTCGTCTGCAGGTCGATAGCACCGACGCCTTCGGACGAAACCATGTCGCTGAACGCCTGCGCGATGATGCGCCGCAGCAGCTCGGTGACCTCGTCAATCTCGATGATCTGCTCGGTCCCGATGACCTCACGCAGGAAGATCTCGGCGTCGGCGACCTTCAGAACGAGCAGGCCGTTGGCCCGCACCTGAATCATGCGGAAGTCGGGATCGCGGATGGTGATCGGCTGCGGCGTGCCCCAACGAACCTCAGCCGGGCGGGTCGAGACGAAGTAAACCTCAGACCGGAACGGGCTCTGGAAGCCGTGCTTCCAGCCCTGCAGCGTGCCAAGCAGCGGCAGGTTCTCAGACACCAGCTCGTAGTGGCCAGGGCCGAAGCGGTCGGCGACCGCGCCGCGATAGACGAACACCGCCTCCTGCCCCTCGCGCACGATCAGCTGGGCGCCGTTCTTAATCTCGTTCTCGTGGCGCGGGAAGCGCCACGCGAGGGTCGAACGACCTGCGTCCAGCCACTCGATGATGTCAACCAGCTCGTTGCGAAGCTTGTCCATGAGTCCCATACGCGGGCCTTTCGATGTCTGTCAACGGCGAGGGACCGAATCTACGGGACAGTGCCACCCCGTGCGGGCCGGCGGGGCCAACACACATCGATGCAGCCCGATGCCTGCGCCCAAGCTGCCCGTTGGCGCCATGCGCACGCATGATGCGCAGCTGGCTCTCGAACACGTGCCAAGATTCTCAGGATGGCCGGCCGTCGGGTCCGTCAAAGAAACGGTTGCTCGTCGACGCCGTTGAGCTCGCTCGGCACTGCCACACCATCCTTCGCCCGAGTCCGAGCGCATCGACGTCGCGCAGCTGCAACCCAAGACCTGCAACCCATGACCTGGTGTGGCCGAGGTTCGTGCTGCCCGCACCCCTGTGAACGGAAGCCGCCCCGCATCACGTAAGACAGATCTAGAAAACTCACCGTGCTGCAACGCCTGCCGACGCGCACAAGGCACTCAAACCCCCGACGCAGGACCCCGCGCCAACCGGCCTCCTCGTCCTCGCCATCGAGGGACCCAGCGACACCGCAGAGACGGGCTGCTTAGGCTGGGCGGGCCGCGTCCGGCACGATGTGACGGGCGCCCGATCCGCATCATCTTCCCCGACGATAACGACCGAGGCAGGCTCTCGACAACGGGATAACATGGTGGCGATTGGTCTCGTTCAAATGGACGGCCCACGATGACGGATCACGTAGCGACCGACCCAAACCCAAGCTCGGCTCGGTCGCGCCTGTGGTTCGTCGGTGTGATTGGGCTGTTGCTACTGGCGATTTTAGCCGCGTTGGGCTGGTCGTACGCCGCTGCGGAGACCCTGATTACGCAGATTGAGCAGATCGACGGGACCACGAAGGTCGTCGACCTATCACGCCAGCTTGAGCGACTTGAGCTTGCTGTCGTGCGGTCTGAACGACTTGATGACCCCAAGGTGCGGGACGCGAGCGCGTTGGTAGCACGCAGCCTCGAAGCGATGGAGGCGCCTACTGACGGCACCGATGTCGCGCCAGAACTGGCCCCGGTTCGTGCGCAATACTCGAGCTTCGAGCTGATTCGAACAACCCGCCCCGAGGCAAAGGCCGAGGCAACGCAGATCATCGGCCGCGCTGGACAGGCAGCCGAGACAGCCGCAGATGCTGCAGCATCCCTGCGGCGCGAACAGATCTCGGCGCAGACGAACCTGGTCGCGAAGACAGCGCTGCGGGGCGGCCTGGCGGCGGCCATCATCCTCGTGTCCAACGCGGGGCTGGTGCTGACGATGCGTCGCATGTTTAAAACCTCCTACGCCAACGCGTACGAGCTAAGGCTCGAGCGCGCCGCCGAGTTGGAGCAATGCAACAGGGAACTTCGCCTCGCCAACGAGAGTAAGCATCGGTTCGTATCGATGGTCAGCCACGAGCTGAGGACGCCGCTGACGGTCATCCGCGGCTCTGCCGAGACGTTGCTGCGCTATGGAGACGGTTTGAAGCAATCCCGGCGCGCCCAGCTCTGTTCCGCGATCCTCCGGCAGGCCCAACGTCAGCAGCGGATGGTCGAGGACCTGCTGATCGTCGCCCGCCACTCGGACGCGGCACTCAAGCCCAGACCGCTGGTCTTCGACATCCGCGAGACCGTGGCGACGTTGGTGTCAGAGCTTGGTGATGGTCTTCGTCACAAAGTCGCCATCGACGAGGGCGGCCCGCTCGCGTGGGCCGACCCCCGCCACGTTGAGCAGATCGCTGAGAACCTGCTGACAAACGCGGACAAGTACGGCGGCAACCGGATCTGGGTCGAGTTCCATGAAGGGACGGATGGCCAAGTCATTGTCTGCGTCTGTGACGATGGGCCCGGGGTTCCTGACGCGTTGGCCAACACCATGTTCGACGAGTTCAGCCAGGGGGATGGCGGCGATACCCGAGCCTCAAGCGGCGTCGGGCTCGGGCTATCGATCACACGCACATTGGCGCTCGCGAACGACGGCTTGGTCCGCTACCGGCACCACGAGGGTGGAGGCTCCCAGTTCGAACTCCTGCTGCCCGGCGCCACCAGGGAGGCCAGCGATGCCCAAGCTAGACCGGCCGACCTTAACCCGTACAGGCGCGCGGACGGGCCAGCGGACAGACCATAGGACGCCGACGCCGACGCGGACAGGCCAATCATGAGGCAAACCGCGCCCTGCGGCCGGGGCAGATGCCCCGGCCGTGCATCCCGCTCAGCGGTCAGCGTCCGCCTCGGCGTAACGCGCGGCGTCTCCCCCGTTGGAGTTGCCCTCAAGGAAGCTGATCATCGCGACGTCGGCTGC
>JBLFZR010000028.1:0-14620 GCA_047610595.1 Nitriliruptoraceae bacterium
GCCTACGAGCGTGAGGGCCTGGTTGAGCCGGCTCGTACCGGGGGCAACACGCGTCGCTACTCGCAGTCTGACATCGACCGGCTGCGGTTTATCCGCCACCTCACAACCGAGGAAGGTCTCAACCTCGCTGGTGTGCGGGTGGTGCTGGACCTTGGCGAGAAGCTCGAGGACGCGCGAACCCGGGTCCACGAGCTCGAAGACATGGTGCGCACGCTCGGCAGCCGGTTGCAGACCGACGTTGCTGACGCCCACCGCAGCCATCGGTTCGAGGTGGTGCCAGCCGGCCGACGTGAGATGGAGCCACACCCGACGATGCGGCGACGGCCACCCAAGGCCGCCGCCAAGCGCTAGACGAGGAGCCGCCATGGACCAGGATCGATTCACGCGTCGGACCGGCGAGGCGCTGCAACGCGCCGGTGGCTTGGCGACCGAGCGGCACCACACCGAGGTCGTGCCGACGCATCTCTTGGTCGCGCTCCTCGAGCAGGCGGACGGCGTCGTGCTCCCGCTGCTGCAGCGTGTCGGGATCACGCCCACGTCCGTCCGCACGCGCGCGTTGGAGGCTCTCGACGGGCTTACCGCCGCGTACGGGTCGTCCGGCGACGTTCGCTTCGCGCGAACGCTCGTATCGGTGATCGATGCGGCCGAGCTGGAGATGGTGACGCTCGGCGACGAGTATCTCTCGACGGAGCACCTGCTGCTGGCGCTGCTCGCCAACGAGGGGTCGGCCGGCGGCGTGCTCCGAGCGTCGGGCGTCGATCGCCCGGCGGTGCTCGACGCGCTCAAGGATGTCCGCGGCGCGCAGCGGGTCACCTCGCGTGATCCGGAGGACACCTACGAAGCGCTCGACAAGTACGGCCGGGACCTGACCGCGCTGGCCCGTGAGGGGAAGCTCGACCCGGTTATCGGGCGCGATGAGGAGATCCGTCGCGTCATTCAGGTGCTTGTGCGCAGGACCAAGAACAACCCGGTGCTGATCGGAGAGCCCGGCGTCGGCAAGACCGCGATCGCCGAGGGGCTGGCGCGCCGCATCGTGGCGGGCGACGTGCCGACGCTGCTGGAGGGCAAGCGGCTGATCGCCCTCGATCTGACCGCGATGGTGGCCGGCGCGAAGTACCGCGGCGAGTTCGAGGAACGGCTGACAGCTGTTCTTTCCGAGATCGAGGCGTCCGACGGTCGCATCATCACCTTCGTCGATGAGCTGCACACGGTCATCGGTGCGGGCGGTGCCGAGGGCGCGATGGATGCCGCGAACATCCTTAAGCCGCGGCTGGCCCGCGGCGAGCTTCGCATGATCGGCGCCACGACCTTGGCCGAGTACCGCAGCATCGAGAAGGACGCAGCGCTCGAGCGCCGGTTTCAGCCGGTGGTTGTTGGGGAGCCGTCGGTGGTGGACACCGTTGCGATCTTGCGCGGGCTCAAGGAGCGATACGAGGTGCACCACGGCGTGCGCATCACCGACGACGCGCTCGTCGCCGCTGCGACGCTGTCGGACCGGTATCTCACCGATCGTTTCCTGCCGGACAAGGCGATCGACCTGCTGGACGAGGCAGGGGCGCGCTTGCGCATCGCAATCGACTCGGTGCCACCCACGATCGATGTGGTGGACCGGCGGGTGCGGCGGCTCGAGATTGAGCGTGTGAGCCTCGCCGAGGACCCCGCTGAGTCGGCGCGGGCGCGTATGGCCGACATCGACGCCGAGCTGGCAGATGAGCGTGAGAACCTCGATTCGCTGACCGCTACCTGGCAGTCCGAGAAGCAGGCCATCACGGCGCTCCGGGGTGCCATGGAGGAGCTGGAGCGCACCCGTGAGGCGGCTGCGCTGGCCGAGCGCGACGGCCTGCTCGAACGCGCGGCAGAGCTGCGGTACGGCAAGGCAGTCGATCTCGAGCGGGCCGTTGCGACAGCACAGACCCAGCTCGAAGCGTTGCGTGCCGAGGGCGGCAGCATGCTGGCCGAAGAGGTCACGGCCGAGGACATCGCTGGAGTGGTCGCTGCGTGGACCGGCATCCCGGCGGCGCGACTCGACACCGACGATTCCACCCGGTTGCTGACGCTGGAAGCGGAGCTTCACCGGCGCGTAGTCGGCCAAGACCATGCGGTGACCGCGGTCGCGGACGCGGTTCGACGCGCGCGGTCCGGTGTTGCCGATCCGGACCGTCCTATCGGGTCGTTTCTGCTGCTTGGTCCGACCGGCGTGGGCAAGACTGAGCTGGCGAAAGCGTTGGCCGTGCAGCTGTTTGACGACGAACGGGCGCTGCTGCGGCTGGACATGGGCGAGTATCAGGAGAAGCACACGGTCAGCCGGTTGGTGGGCGCGCCACCCGGGTACGTCGGGTACGACCAGGGGGGCCAGCTGACCGAGGCGGTCCGGCGTCGCCCGTACAGCATCGTGTTGCTCGACGAGGTCGAGAAAGCCCATCCGGATGTGTTCAACACGCTGCTGCAGGTGCTTGACGACGGTCGACTGACGGACGGCCAAGGCCGCACGGTGGACTTCCGCAACGTGGTGCTGCTGATGACGTCCAACCTGGGCGCCACGCACATCCTCGACCCGACGTTGTCGCCAGACGGCCTGCGCGACCAGGTCATGGGGGACGTCCGCTCCTACTTCCGCCCCGAGTTCCTCAATCGCATCGACGAGATCGTCATCTTCGACCGGCTCAGCCGCGATGACCTCGCGGCGATCGTGGAGGTGCAGGTCGAGCGGCTTGCCGAGCGGCTCCGCGGACGGGGCCTAGCCTTGACAGTCAGTGACGCCGCGTGCGTGTGGCTGGCCGACCGCGGGTTCGATCCGGTGTACGGCGCGCGCCCGCTGCAGCGGGTGCTGCGCACGGAGATTGAGAACCCGCTGGCCCGCGCGTTGATAGCCCACGAAGGGCCAGACCCAACCGTCGCCGAGGTCAACCTGATCGAGAGCGGGCTCACAGTCCTGCTTACCTAAGGCTGCTGTGCGCTGCCACCACGCGTGTGGGGGCGTTCGATGGCGCTCACTGCCCGCGCTCCCGGTGTGACTACCGTCGCGCCATCCGCCTGCAAGGAGCGCGACGTGCAGATACGCCACCTCACCGATGACGACCTGCTGCCCGCCGCTACCACGTTCGTGGCGTCGCTCGGCGGCAAGCCGCCGGTCGACGTTGAGCGGTTCCGTCAGTACTGGGATGTGCCGGCTTCGCTGGGTGCCTTTGACACGGACGGGATGCTGCTCGGCGTAGCTGCGACCTTTGCGTCGCGCTTCACGGCCGTTGGCGGCGCCCCGTTGTCGTGCTACACCGTGCCGTCGGTTGGTGTGCGGCCGGATCGCCAGGGCATGGGTATCGGACGGGCGCTGCTCGAGCAGCAGGTCGTCGATGCCGTGGCTGCTGGGGCTGCTGTGATGGCGTTGAACGCATCCGAGTCCGGCATCTACGGGCGCTACGGCTACGGCCCAACCTCAGCCTGGCAGACGATCGAGCTGGGTCTACGAGGCCTGCAGTTTCGGGCAGGTGCGCCGCGCGCGATGCCCGGCAGCATCACTGAGCTGGCGATCGAAGAGGCCGCCCAGCAGCTGCCGGCGCTCCACGCCCGCTGCTTTGGCCGTTGGGGCGGCGAGCTCGAGCGGCCCGCCGGGGTGTGGTGGGCGCAGCTGCGCCCACGGCCAGGCACGAGCCTGCCCACGACCTACGCGGGGCTCCGCGATGGCAGCGGCGCGCTGGTGGCCGCGGTGGCTTTCACGGTCGAGCAGGCCTTCGACGACATCGCCTTCGCGAACGTGCTGGAGGTGGTTGACCTGTTCGGGATCGACGACCGGTCCGAGGCGGTGCTGGCACGATGGCTGTGTGAGCGAGCGCTAGCTGGGACCGTGAAAGCCGAGCGCTGGAACCCGCGCAGCGTGCTGGGCATGCTGCTGGCGGACGGGCGGATGCTGCGCACGACCATGGCCGCTGATGCGGTCTGGCTGCGCGTGTTGGACGTGCCGGCGGTGGTGGCGGCCCGCCCAACGATGGGGGTTGGCACCGTCTGCGTTCGGGTCGTAGACGCGATGGTGGTATCCAACGACCGGACCTGGGCGATCGAGGGCATCGACGGTCAGCTCCGCTGCACCCCCAGCGAGGCTGGCCCCGACGTCACCGTGCCTATCGAGCAGCTCGCACCTTTGTTGTGGGGCTTTCGGCGGGCCTCGGCGTTGGCCTCGGCGGCGCTGATTGAGGTGCATGATCAAGCCGCGCTGGCGACGCTTGACCGGCTGTTGGCGACCGATTCGCCGTCGTGGTGCTCCGTCGGTTTCTGAGGCGCGCGACGGCTGGCCGGTCGCGGTGCTGCGCACCGGCGGGTTGTGGGTGGCATCCTCCAACCCGATGAGGAGCAGCACGTGAACGATCGGCTGAGGGGCTTAGGGTTGGGCGCGCTGCGCATGCTTATGGTCGCCGCCGCGTTGGTGATCGCGTTCGCTGGTGTGGGGCTGTCGGCGGTGTCGACGTTCTGCCCGGAGCCGGCCTCCGCGCCGACCTCGACGCCGTCGCCGGAAGCGGTCCAGAGCGAGGCTGACGGGGCGACCGACGGGGCGACCGACGGGGCGACCGATGATGGGGGGTCGTGCCCTGGCGGTGACCGCGCCTGTGCGCCGCCGTTGCTCTCGTCGGTGCTGCGCTACGGGGATGCCGACTGTGCAGAGCAGGCCAGCGGTGCGCTCAACATGCGGCTGGTGCCGGCGGTGCTCGTGTCCACCGCGCTGCTGGGCGGGGCGTGGGCGCTCCGCCCACGGTTCGGCGACGCCATCCTCAGCCGAGGTTGAGGCATGATCGATCTCAGCGGCGCTCGAGTCGTGGTGACCGGCGGTGCGGGATTCGTCGGCTCGCACCTGTGTGACGCGCTGGTGGCGGCTGACGCATCAGTCGTGGTGCTGGACAACCTGTGCACTGGACGTCGGGTGAACCTCGCGGCCATCGCGGACCGGGTCACGTTGGTCGTGCACGACGTGACCGAGCACATCGTGGTGGACGGAGCTGTGGACGCGGTGCTGCACCTCGCGTCGCCGGCGTCGCCGGTGGACTACCTCCGGTACCCGATCCAGACGCTCAAGGTCGGCTCGCTTGGGACGCACAACGCGCTCGGGCTAGCGATGTCCAAGGACGCACGGTTCCTGCTCGCCAGCACCAGCGAGGTGTACGGCAGCCCAGAGGTGCACCCGCAGCCCGAGTCCTACTGGGGGCATGTGAACCCGGTCGGTCCGCGGGGCGTGTACGACGAGGCGAAGCGGTTCGCAGAAGCCCTGACGCTGGCGTATCACCGTGAGCACGGGGTTGATGTTCGCATCGCTCGGATCTTTAACACCTACGGGCCGCGGATGCGTACCGAGGACGGGCGGGTCGTGCCGGCGTTCCTTGCAGCGGCGGACGCAGGCGTCCCGCTTGCCATCCATGGGGATGGCAAACAGACACGCACGCTGTGTTACGTCGAGGATCTGGTCCGCGGGCTGCTGGCGCTGCTGGAAGCAGACGGTGTGCATCAGCCGGTCAACCTTGGTGGTGATGACGAGCTGTCGATGAACGAGCTGGCGGCGCTCGTGCAAGAGCTGGTCGGATCGACGTCGTCGGTGACGCACGTTGCGTCGATGGTCGACGATCCTCAGCGGCGATGTCCCGATCTCACCCGGGCGCGGACGGTGCTGGGATTCGAGCCGCGCGTCTCTACACGCGACGGTCTGGCTCGCACGCTGGCGTGGTTGCGCGATCGAGCCTGATAGGTCGGCCCAGTCAGGTCGGCCCAGTCAGGTCGGCCCTGTCAGGTCGGCCACGTGAGGGAAGCGTGAATCTCGCGTGTCGCCGTGGACCGGTTCAAGGTGTAATAGTGCAGACCAGGCACGCCCTCGTCGAGCAGTGTTTGGCACAGCTCCACCGCGATCTGGACCCCTGCCTCGCGAACGGCGACCGGATCACCGGCGATCGGACGTAGCCGCGCCAGCACCTCCTCGGGCACTGCTGCACCGGACATCGCGGCCATCCGCTCGATGGATGCCACGTTCGTGATCGGCATAATCCCCGGGATGACCGGTGTGTCGCAGCCCATTACCCGCAGCTCCTCGACCATCGTGAGGTGGTCGTTGGGGCGGAAGAAGAACTGCGTGATGCCGAAGTCGGCGGCGTCGAGCTTCGCTGCGAGGTGCGCCCGATCCGAGGCCCGGTCCGGCGACATCGGGTGGACCTCCGGATGGGCGGCGACCCCAAGCGAGAACGTGTCGCCACCGATCGACCGGGCCAGATCGACGAGCTCGATGGCGTGTGTGAGGTCGCCAGGGCCCTGATCGTGCGCCGCCTCGCGCGGCGGGTCACCGCGCAGGCACAGGATGTTGGTGACACCGGCTTCGAGGTACCGCTGCAGCACGGCTTCGAGCTCGCGCACGGTGTGGCCGTACGCCGTCAGGTGTGCCATCGGCGTGGTGACGTCCAGCATCTCCACGACCATGTCGTGGGTGCGGCCGCGTGTCGAGCCACCCGCGCCGTACGTGATCGAGACAAACGAAGGTCCCAGCCATGCGAGGCTGCGGATGGCTGCGCGCAGCTTCTCGTCGCCCTCCGGTGTCTGGGGCGGGAAGAACTCAAACGACGCCGTTGGTCGCTCTGCGAGTAGATCGTGGATGCGGGTCACGGCTCGGTCCTGGAGTCGTCCGGCTGGAAAGCGCGGGACACCGGACTCGGTGACGCACCCGAGACGCTACCGCCGCGCACGGAGTGGTTGCTGTGCTGGCGGGCCTAGGGTGCGAACTGGGAGACCTCCTGCGTCGCCACGCGCAGCCGCACGTCAACCGCGACCACGCCGCGTCCGGCAGGGCGAACGAACACTGGGTTGCAGTCCAGCTCGACCACCTCCGGGACGTCTTCCACCAGCGCGCCGATGCGGTGCAGCATGTCGGTGAGCGCCTCGACGTCCATCGCCGGTCCGCCGCGATAGCCGTCCAGCAGCGGTTTCATCCGCAGCGAGTCGAGCATCTCAGTGACGTCACGGTCGGTGATCGGGGTGATACGGACCGCGACGTCGCGGAGGAGCTCGACGAGCGTCCCTCCCATGCCGGTCACCAGCAGCGGGCCGAAAGAGGGGTCGTGGCTGACGCCGACGACCATCTCGATGCCGTCTTGCTCGAGCTCCTGCACCAGGAAGCGCTCGGCGTGCTCGGGCATGCCCTGCGCCGTGAGCCTGTCACGCAGCCGCTCAACGGCGCTGGCTGCCTCCCCGGGTGAGCGCAGGTCGAGCTCGATGCCACCGACGTCGGTCTTGTGGATCGGCGACGCGATCTTCACGACGACCGGAGCACCGATCTCTTCCTGCACCGCGGCGGCCTGCTCTGGGGTGGACACCAGGCGCGAGCGTGCCATCGGAACACCGTACGACCGCAGCACGGCGTCGGTCTCGACCTGACTCAGCCAAACGCTGCGGGCCAGGGGTCGGTGACGGGCGCCAGACAGCGTGGTGCCGTGGGCGTGCCCGATCATCGGCGAACCGGACGGAGTTCGGCTGAATGCCAACGCCGAGCGCACGATCTCGCGGGCCTTGTCCGGCTTCAATCCGTCGGGACGCACCACAGATCCGAGCGGCCGCGCGCGCCAATCGGCGTACTGCGTGACGCGGCCGAGCGCCCGGGCGGCGTCCTCAGGGAAGGCGTATGACGGGATGCCGCTCTCGGCGAGCTCTTCGGTCACGCCTCGCTTGGACATAAACACGCTCAGCACGGGAAGGTCGTCAGGGATTGCGCTGCGCGCTTGGCCGAGGGCTGCAGCGACCTGATCGGTGTCGATCGCGCCAGTCGGGATGAATATGACGACGATCGCGTCGACCTCTTCGGACTGGCCGAGCACGCGCAGCGCCGCGCCGTAGTCGGAGGGCGATGCGCTGGCGATCATGTCCACCGGGTTCTGGCGGCTCGCCTCATCGACCAGAAGCGCCGAGAGGGAGGCCTGCGTTGCCGCCGACAGGGGCGGCACCTGGAGGCCGTTGGATTCGCATGCATCGGCGGCGAGGATGCCCGGACCACCGGCGTTGGTGAGGATCGCGACACGGTTGCCACGTGGCAGCGGCTGCGACTGCAGCAGTGTGGCGACATCGAACATGCCTTGGAGCGTGTCGGTCCGAATCACGCCGGTTTGGGTGAAAAGCGCGGCAGCGGCCACGTCCCCGCTGGAAACGGCGGCGGTGTGGCTGGCGGCGGCGCGCTCCCCGGCTTGGGTGCGTCCTGACTTGACGACCACGATGGGCTTGCGGCGGCTGACGCGTCGGGCGATGCGCGAGAACTTACGAGGGTTTCCGAAGGACTCGAGGTACAGCAACACAACGTCGGTCGCGTCGTCGGTCTCCCAGAACGACAGCAGGTCGTTACCAGAGATGTCGGCCTTGTTACCGATCGAGACGAAGCTCGAGATGCCGAGGCCGAGCGCGGCGACGTGGTCGAGCACCGCGAGCCCGAGCGCTCCCGACTGCGACGACATCGCGACGCGTCCGGCGGTCGGGAACGTCGTCGAGAAGGTGCCGTTCATCCGGAAGTCAGCGGTGCCGTTCAGCAGCCCCATGCAGTTGGGGCCGATGATGCGTAGGCCGTGGCTGCGGGCCACCTGCATCATCTCGGCCTGCCGCGCTGCGCCGCGCTCGCCAGTCTCGGCGAAGCCGGCTGACACGACGCACACCGCTTTGATTCCGAGCGCCCCTGCCTCGTCGACCACCTCGGAGACCTGCTCGGCGGGTACGCACACCAGCACCAGATCTGGAACCTTCGGGCAGGCACCCAGCGCGTCGTAGGCGGCGACGCCCTGCACATGGTCCGCCTCGCGGTTGACCGGATAGACGACACCGGTGAACTCGCCGTGCAGCAGGTTGTCGAACACCAACCCGCCGATGTTGCGTTTGTCGCGCGAGGCGCCAACAACGGCGATGCGGCGGGGGTGGAGGAACCGGTGCACCGCGGCGCGTGCGGCAACCCGGTCGGACTCGTCCACGACCTGTAAGAACTCATCGCCGAGCTGCGCTGCAAGGTCGGCATGGATGATTCTGCGCGATCCGTCCACGAGAGAATCGACCTCGAGGCCGAGGTCAGCAAGCAGCCGCAGCATGCGCTCGTTGTCGGCCAACACGTCGCCGGTCAGCTGCCGGACACCGGCGGCCTTCGCCGCGGTCGCGACGTGTCGCAGCAGCCCGGTGCCGATGCCTCGCCCTTGATGGGAGTCTTCGATCAGAGCGGCGAACTCGGCCACCTCGGCATGCCGGCTGGCGCGCTCGTAGCGCGCGACGCCGATGATGCGTTCCTCGTCGCCGCGCCCGTGCGTCGCGACCACGGCGTACTGCAGCTCGGGATCGAGATCGACGAACGCCTTGATGTTGGACGCGTCAATCTGAGACGGGCGGGCGAAACGCGCACGGCGGGAGGACTCGTCTGTCCGAGCCCACATCGCGAGCAACCGGTCGCCGTCGTCGGGCCGAATCGGGCGCAGCCGGACTGTGGTGCCGTCCGGCAGCGCGTGCATGGTCTCGTAAGTCACGGTCGCGGTCTCGTGCTCGTGGTGAGGCGTCGGATGGTGTGAGGGCATCGTGCCTCGCGCGGGGAAGCCTGCCACGTTGACGCGCGCTGCACGCCATCGAGGGATGGCCCGCCCTGCCTGGTGCCCGTCGGCCGCGTTCGCACTCGGGCGAGGGGTCCGAGCGTCGCAGCATCCCCAGTCGAGCAGGGTGCCGTGCTCCAGGTGTGAGTCGAGCTCTATCGGCAGGTGCTCGCGGAGGTAGGCAGCATCCAGCACGCGGGTATCGCCGTGTGCGTCCACCACGGGATGGTTGACGACGTCGGGGTAGAGCTCGGTGATCGCACCGGCCGTGACCCAGGCCCGAAGCGTCGGGTGCGTGAGCCCGACCGCAAGCGCCTGCGCGCGGGTCCACACGCCGAGCTGCGCTCGGCGGATTGTCAGAAGCGGTGTGAGATCCGGGCACACTCGACTGCTGCGCGGGCGTAGGGGGCGCCGACAGCTCAGCGGGCGTTGAAGTACTTGGCCTCGGGGTGGTGGCAGACGATCGCCGAGGTGGACTGCTCGGGGTTAAGCATGAACTCGTCGGTCACCTCGACGCCGATCGAGCTGAAGTCCAGCACGTCGTCGAGCACGGTCTGCATCTCGAGGTCGGGGCACGCGGCGTAGCCGAACGAGTAGCGCGATCCGCGGTAGCCCTGGCGGAACAGGTCCTTGGCGGTCGGACCGTCCTCGTCGCCGATGCCCAGCTCCTCGCGGACGCGGGCGTGCCACAGCTCGGCAAGCGCCTCGGCCATCTCGACGCCGAAGCCGTGTGCGTACAGGTACTGCTGGTACTCGTCGTTGGCGAACAGCTTCGCCGCCACCTCCGAGATCTTCTTGCCGACGGTGACGCAGTGCACGGGTAGCACGTCCACGCCGTTGCGACCCGCGTGGCCCTCACCGACGGCGGCGAAGAAGTCTGGGATGCACAGCCAGCGGCCGCGGTCCTGGCGTGGGAACGTCAGCCGCGCAAGCTCGACCTCGCCGGGCGCGTCGGGCGACCAGATCACAAGGTCGTCCCCGTCACCGTTGACGGGGAGGTAGCCGTACGCGACCTCGGGCGTCAGCAGCTGCTCGGCTTTGGCGCGGGCGATCCAGTCGCGCAGCACCGGGCGCGCCTCGGCGTCGAGGAAGGCCTGGTACTCGGTCGGTGAGCGGTCACCCGGTGAGAAGCCCCACTGGTTGCGGAACAGCGCGACCTCGTTCAGCAGCGGCCAGAGCTCATCGAGGCTGATGCCGCGCACCACCTTGGTGCCCCAGAACGGGGGCGACGGAACCTGGTCGGCTGGCAGCGTGGCAGCGGTCGAACGGGGGCGTCCCGCAGAGTCCATCGCAGGGGGTATGGACGGCTTTTTGGCGCGCTTGGGCGTCGCCTTGCGGACCGGCGCAACCAGCTCGGCAGGCAACGGCGTGCCGGCACGCCGCAGTGGCATCACCTGGTCGAGCATCCGCAGACCCTCAAACGCGTCCTTGCAGTAGAACACTGCCCCGTCATACAGCTCGCGCAGGTCGCCCTCGACGTAGCCGCGGGTCAGCGCCGCGCCGCCCAGCAGCACCGGCGTGTCTATGTTGCGCTTGTTCATCTCGTCGAGGTTGTCCTTCATCACGACCGTCGACTTCACCAGCAGCCCGGACATCCCGATGATGTCGGCCGCGTGCTCATTCGCGGCGTCGATGATCTGGTCCAGCGACTGCTTGATGCCGATGTTGAACGTCTCGAAACCGTTGTTGCGCAGGATGATGTCGACGAGGTTCTTGCCGATGTCGTGCACGTCACCCTTCACCGTGGCCAGCACGACGCGGCCCTTGGTGGACCCGCTCTCGCCCTCCTCCATGAACGGCTCGAGGTGCGCGACGGCGGCCTTCATCGTCTCGGCGGACTGCAGCACGAACGGCAGCTGCATCTGTCCGGCACCGAACAGCTCACCGACCACCGCCATGCCGGCCAGCAGGTGTTCGTTGATGATCACGAGCGCGCCGAGCCCGGACGCCATCGCGGCGTCGAGGTCGTCGATGAGCCCTTCGCGGTTACCGTCGATGATGCGCTTCGGCAGCCGTTCGATCAGCGGCAGCTCGGCCAGCGCCGGACCGGCGGACACCGGGCCAGTGACGCCGTCGAAGAACGCCATCAGCGCGTGCAGCGGGTCGTAATCGTCGCCGTGCTCGGTGGCCGCCTCGGTCGTCCCGGCCGCACCACGTCGGTCGTACACGAGGTCGAGCGCGATGTTGTACGCCTCATCCTCGATGCGGGTGCGCGGCAAGATCTTGCTGGCGTGCACGATCGCGGAGTCCAGCCCTGCCTCGACAGCCTCGTGGAGGAACACCGAGTTCAGCACCTGGCGCGCGGCGGGCGAGAGCCCGAACGAGATGTTGGACACGCCCAGCGTGGTGTGGCAGCCGGGGATCTCGGCCTTCACGCGGGTGATGGCCTCAAGGGTCGCCATCGCGTCGCCGCGCAGGTCCTCTTGGCCTGAACCGAGCGGGAAGGTGAGGCAGTCGAAGATGAGGTCCTGCGCCTCCATACCGTGGTCATCGATGGCCAAGGCTGCGATGCGCTTGCACACCTCGACCTTCCAGTCAACGGTGCGGGCCTGGCCTTCCTCATCGATCGCAAGCACGATCACGGCGGCGCCGTAGCGACGTGCGAGCGGCAGCAGCACATCGGCCTTGTTGCGGCCGTCCTCGAGGTTCACCGAGTTGATAATCGCCCGGCCGCCGAGCCGCACGAGCCCGGCAGTCAGCACATCTACCTCGGTCGAGTCGAGCACGATCGGCAGCGTTGACTGGGTGGCCCATCGGTCTACGACCTCGATCAGGTCGGGTGCACCCTGCCGGCCGACGTAATCCACGCACAGGTCCAACACGTGCGCGCCCTCAGCGGTCTGCGAGCGGGCAAGGCCCACCATCGCGTCCCAGTCCTCGTCGAGCAGCAGCTGCTTGAAGGCGCGCGAGCCGTTGGCGTTGGCGCGCTCGCCGATGACAAGCAACGACGCATCCTGCTCGATCGGCACGGCGCTGTACAGCGATGCCAACGACGACCGGTACTCGACGTTGAGCACGCCGCGTGTGTCGCCAGCGAGCGACGGGTGTTCCGGCGAGATGCCGACGAACGCCGGGCCGTCGCCGATGAACGAGGCGTACTCGGGGCGCGACAGGTTGGGGCGGTCCAGCACGCGGGGGCGCGGGACCAGACCGGCGACGCGATCGATCAGCACACCGAGGTGCTCGGGGGTTGTGCCGCAGCAACCGCCGACGATGTTCACGCCGAAGTCGCGGACGAACTCCTCCTGCGCATCGGCCAGCCCTTCGGCCGACAGCGGGTAGGAGGTGGCACCGTTGACAAGGCTTGGCATCCCGGCGTTCGGCATGATCATGATGGGCAGGCGGGAGCCTCGTGCCAGCGTGCGCACATGCTCGCGCATGTCGGCGGGACCGGTGGCGCAGTTCATACCCAGCACGTCGATCGCGAGCGCGTCCAGCGCCGCGATCGCAGCGGCCGGCTCGGTGCCCAGCAGCATGGTGTTGATGCCGGCTTCGACCGTGAACAGCACGATGATCGGCAGGCGTTCGCCGTTCTCGACGAACACGTCGTGGCATGCCGCGACCGCAGCCTTGATCTCGAGCAGGTCAAAGCAGGTCTCGATGATCAGCGCGTCGACCCCACCGTCGATCAGGCCACGCACCTGCACGGCGAAGCCTTCCTCCATCATCGTGGCGTTGATGAAGTCCGCGGTCGTCGCCGGGTCCTTGCCAAGCGACAGCGTGGGGCTGCGCGTGCCGGGCCCCATCGAGCCGCCGACGAATCGAGGCTTGTCGGGGGTCGAGAACTCGTCGGCAAGGGCGCGGGCCATCGCGGCGGCTGTCCGGTTCAGCTCGTACGCCTCGTCCTGGAGGTCGTACTCGGCCAACACCCACGGCGCGCCACCGAAGGTGTTGGTCTCGATCAGGTCGCAGCCCACCTCCAGAAACGCCCGGTGGAACCCTTGGATCGCGTCGGGGCGCGTACGCACCAGCACCTCGTTGCAGCCCTCGAGTGCCTCGCCGCCAAAGTCCTCGGCCGTCAGACCCAGCTCTTGGAGGTACGTGCCGGTGGCGCCGTCAATGACCAGCAGTCGCTCGCGCAACGCTCGTAGGAACGGGTGGTCGACGGGGGCGGGGAGGATCATGCTTCATCCGTCTTCGGAGGGGCCGGCGACCGCACCAGCAGGGCGCGGATCGCGGGACTAGGACTCCAGACCGCATACAGAACGGTACCGGCGGAGCCAAGCGCCCGTTCGAGCCGGCGGCGACAGCGGGCACCCGCCCGCCCGCTGGTGGCCACAGGGTCTGCGACGAGGCATGCTGCAGCATGGCCCCGACGGGGGGTCGGTCTCCGTGGGAGTGCACCGTGACAGAGCCCGACGCACCAGATGCGGCCGGCCGGCCGTCGTCGCGACTCGTCGCGCGGGTTGGGGACCTCGATCGCTCGGATCGGTTCGGGGCTCGCCTCCTTGAGATCGAGCACCGTGCCGCGCGACGAGCCGTAGGTCACCGGGCGTTGCGTGCGCTGACACTGGCGACGATCGCGGGTGTGGGCTGTGTTGTGCCGATCGTGGCCGCGGCCGTCCGGGGTGTCGCAGGGCCGTCGGGGCTGCAGCTGTTGGCCGGTGGTGTCGCGGCGCTGGCGCTGGCGCTGGCCGCAGGCATTGTCGCAGGCATTGTCGCTCGTCGGCGTGGCGCAGAGGCGTGGGACTGGCACCACCAGCGCTACGTGCTGCTGGGCAACCCCGCCCGCGAGGTGCGCGACGCCGACCGGCCGGGACGCGCGACTCGGGGGCCGTTGGAGCCCTGAATCCGGCCTGCGTCAGCAACCCGCGGGTCAAGAGAGGGCAGCTGCTCGGTACGGTCAGCGGCCATAACAACACGCGGTGGCGCAGGAGGGGCGAACGTGAATCTGCGGCGACGTACCCCGGAGCTTCCCGACACCCACCGCGCGGCGTGGCAGGCGTTTATCGGCTGCGCAGGCGTGGTCGAGGGGGGTCGGCGGATGCTGCTTGCCACGCTCCCTGTCGGTCGGGTGGAACCGACGCCGATCGGGCTTGGTGTGGATGCGATGGCGC
>JBLFZR010000029.1:0-14479 GCA_047610595.1 Nitriliruptoraceae bacterium
CCCGAAGTGCCCCAGAAGGGCACGGACGCGAGGACGGCGACGCGAGCGCCCTAGGCGGAGTCGATCTTGAGGTCGGAGGACATCGAGAGCTGTTGTGCCGAGATGCCGACAACGATCGCGCCCGACGCAAGCGTGACGAGCACGTCATCGACAACGTCACCACGACCACCGGTGACCGGCACGTCAACGCCGCCGGGGAACCGCAGCACGTACGGCTCGGTGCCAGCTGTCAGGCCGTGTGACCCGAGCACCGCGTCGAACCCGCCTGCGTACACGTTGCCCGTTGGGATCTGGACGTCCTCGAGGTCTGCCGGTGCCTCCTCAAGGAACGGTCGGGTCGACGGCGGCAGGTGCAGCTCGAAGTAGCCGTCGGCGTCGGTCGCCACGACACGGAGGATCGGGTCGTCCACGAACGTGCCGCCTGTGACTGGCGTGCCCGCGTTGCCGGTCTGGTCTTTGTAGACCTCGAACATCGTCGGGTAAGGCGAGCCGTCAGCGGTGACCACGCGACCGGTGATCGTCAGGTGGGTGGACGGGTTCATCGCCATCTCGGCGTGGGTCATGAACGCACCACGGTTCACCTGGTACATGGCCGGAACGGTCTCGGCGTAGCTGCCGTGGAACTCGGTGCCGTGCTCGAAGGTCCAGATCAGCGTGGACGTGGCCGCGTGACCCCAGTCACGACTGGTGCCAGAGGTGGGATACAGCCCGAACGACTGCTTCGGCACGTAGGCGTTGGACTGCGACATCGACACGCCGATGTCGTTCATGACCTTCCAGTCACGTGACCGGTTGGAGTCAGGGTCGCGGCCCCACGGGTGAAGCATGATCCCACCTGACGTGTGGTGCGTGATGCCTGTCACCGGGGCCGACGCGAGGTACAGCGCCCGGACGTTGGCGGTCTCGGGCTCCGAGTACGGGGCGGCGCCGCGGTAGGTCTGGCTGGACTCCGAGCCGGACGAGCCCACATCGTCGCCCCACAGGAAGCCGTAGTTGCGGTTGAGGTCGATCCCGTACGCGTCCGGGTTGCCGTAGCGGACGCCATCGACGCCCGGTTCGATCATGGTGTTGCGGCCGCTGTAGGAGCGCAGGTTCTTGCGCCAGTACGCCTCACTGCTGCCGAGGCTTCCTCCTCGGCCAAGCAGCGCAGCCGGGTTGCTCGAGTCGTCGGTGATCAGCGACTCGCGGCTGCGGATGAAACCGTCAGGGTTGAGGTTCGGGATGATCCGCGAACGGACGTTGTCGACGATCTCGGTGATACGCGGATCCGACCCGTTGCTCTGCAGCAGGTCGTGCGCCCACATGATCGGCATCTCGGCAGCCGGCCACTCGCGAGAGTGGTGCATGCCGTCGTGGACGACGATCGGGCGCCCGTCGACCGCCTTGACGTCGGTCGCGATCTCGATGCCCCACGGCTGGAACCCGAGCAAAGAGGCACCTGGCAGCCGGATCATTCGAGCATCGTTGGGGAACTCTTCCACGAGCGCGCGCAGGTCCGCCTCGAAGTCCTCCCACCGGCGGTAGTCGCCGGTGCGTGACTCGCCAGGCTGCTGGAGCGTGGCGCGCGACGACGTCACACGCTGCGCCGCGAAGAGGTCCGCGTCGATGACCGTGACGTCTGCGCCGACGGTGTGCAGACGTGCAAGGTCGCCGGGGTGCAGCAACACCTCCATCGCGCCATCACCGAGCATGCGGTGCGTGTCATCCAGCGACGCCAGCACACGAGCCTGCGCGTCGGTCCGCGGCGCCCCAACCCGTGCGAAGCTGATCGCGGGCGCGTCAGCCGCAACCGCCGTGCGCGTGTCAGACAGACGGGAGGCAGGCCCGAAGCCGGTGGTGGCCAACGCCGCGGCGCCAAGGCCAGCGCGGGTCAGCAGGTCACGACGGTTCATAGTCAAGGTGAGCTCGTGTGCTAGGGGACACCGAGGGATTTCGACATCACGACCCCCATCTCCTGCCCCCAAAACGCACCATCTCGTCCGGACCAAAACCAAACCGCCGGAGCCCCACACCAGACGACCCACCCGCGCCCACGTCAGCCACCAAGTCCCGACAAACCATGCAAGGCGTGCGCCACGCAACGACGCAAGGACGGCTACGCGAGCAGCTTGGCGAAGCATGCCACGTCCCGTCGTTAGGCTGGCGGGTCCGTGCTCCCGCACGCAACGACGAGGTGCGCCGTGTCCGATCAGCTGTCCCTCAACGACGGAAACATCCGTGGCGTCTCAATCGTCGACCGGATGGAGCAGGCGTTCCTCGACTACTCGATGAGCGTGATCGTGGGCCGGGCGCTGCCGGACGTCCGCGACGGGCTCAAGCCTGTACAGCGCCGCATCCTGTACTCGATGTGGGAGTCCGGCCTGCATCCAGATCGCCCGTTCCGCAAGTGCGCGAGCGCCGTGGGTGAGGTGATGAAGAAGTACCACCCCCACGGTGACTCCTCGATCTACGACGCGCTCGTGCGCATGGGGCAGGATTTCTCGACCCGCGAGCTGCTGGTGGACGGTCACGGCAACTTCGGCTCGATCGACGGCGACCCGCCGGCCGCGATGCGTTACACCGAGGCGCGTCTGTCGAAGCTCACGATGCAGCTGATCGCCAGCATCGACGAGGAGACCGTTGACTTCACACCCAACTACGACGGGTACGAAGAAGAGCCCACGGTGCTGCCGGCGCGCTTCCCGAACCTGCTCGTCAACGGCGCCACCGGCATCGCCGTTGGTATGGCGACCAACATCGCGCCGCACAACCTCGGCGAGGTCATCGACGCCTGTCTGCACCTGATCAAGTTCCCGCAGGCGCGGCTCGACACGATCATGCAGAAGATCCCGGCGCCCGACTTCCCCACCGGTGCACGCATCATCGAGGGTGAGGGCATCCGCGAGGCGTACGAGACAGGCCGCGGCGCTATCACGGTCGAGGCAACCGCAACGTCCGAGATGCGCAGCGGGAACCTGCCCCGCATCATCGTGACAGAGATCCCGTTTATGGTGAACAAGGCCAACCTGCTGACGAAGATGGCGGCGCTGGTCAACGAGAAGAAGCTCACGTCGATCCGAGATCTTCGCGACGAGTCATCACGCGATGGCATGCGCATCGTGATCGAGCTCAAGCGCGGGGAAGACGCCGCCAAGGTGCTCGACCATCTTTACCGTTCCACCGAGCTGCGTACGAACTTCAACGTCAACTTCGTGGCGCTGGTTGATAACGCCCCGCGCACGCTCGGCCTCATCGAGGCGCTGCAGCACTACCTCGCCCATCAGCGCATCGTGCTCACGCGGCGTACCGAGCATCGGCTGCGCAAGGCGCAAGAGCGGGCTCACATCCTTGAGGGGCTGCTCACGGCGCTCGACAACCTCGACGAGGTCATCGCCTTGATCCGTGGCTCGGCCACCGCGTCCGACGCACGCGAGGGCCTGATCGTCCGGTTCGACCTGAGCGACCTGCAGTCGCAGGCAATCCTCGATATGCGGCTTCGGCGGCTGGCTGCGATGGAGCGGCTGGCCCTCGAGAACGAGTACCAGGAGCTGTCGGAGCGCATCGCGGCGCTGCGAGCGATCTTGGCCGATGCCGATGTGCTGGACGCGGTGCTGGTGGACGAGCTACGCGAGATCCGTGACACGCACGCGACCCCTCGGCGTTCACGCATCGTCGCAGCTGGCATCACAGCGGAGGACGTGCTGGAGGGCGGCTCGGCGGCCGGATTCGAAGCCCGCCCGGTCACCGTGACTGTTTCTGCCAGCGGCTACGTCAAGGCGCTGGCAGACCGGCGCTCGACATCCCCGCACAAGCACACCTCGGACCCGCTGGCAGCGGTCGTTCGCACGGACACCGACACCAACGTCCTGCTTGTCACATCCGACGGCCAGGGGTATCGGGTCGACCTCAGCGGCATCGAGGTCGTGCCTCCACGACAGCGCGGAATCGCCGCCAGCCAGCTGCTGGGCACGACCTTGGACACCGATGTCGTCGGCGCCGTCGCGATCCTCGCGAACCCAGTCGGCTGGTCGCTTGTGACCGTGTCGGAGGCCGGCACGGTCAAGCGCACCGAGCTGTCGGAGTTCGCTGATGCGCGCGTCCGGGCGCTGCAGGCAGCCGGCACCAAGGGCGGGGAACGGCTGGTCGCGGCGCTGCTGTGTCAGGACGGGGACGACCTGCTGCTGGCGACCGACACCAGCCAGGTCACCCGCTTCTCGATCGACGACGTACGGGCCATGGGCCGCAGCGCGAGCGGCGTGGCTGGCATGAACACCGGCACCGGACGGGTTGTAAGCGCCACAGTTATCCGGGGTGGAACCGACAACGGCGAGGTCGTCACCATCGCTCGCGACGGCACCGGCAAGCGCACCCCGCTGGCGGACTACCCGCGCAAGGGCCGCGGCGGCAAGGGCGTCCTGACGGGGGTCGAAGCGACCATGTGGTGTGGCGTGGCCAGTGACGTCCACCTCGGCGGAAGCGACGGCTGGACCGTCGTGCGGCCGGAGCAGCTGCCGCAGCGCCCCCGCTCGGCCATCGGAGACCCCGTGACGAGCACCCTGCTCCATCCCGGCGTCGGCGAGGTCGACGCAACCGCGCTAACGCAACCGCGCTAACGCAACCATTCTGTGAAGGCGTAAGCCCAAATACGGAATCAAACCCTCACAGTTCACGACGTCGTTCGTACTGTGCAGGCGTCAGCCCGTATCCGGCATCAAACCTTCACAGTTCGCGGGTTCCTAGCGTCAGCTCGCGGGTTCCTAGCGTCAGCTCGCGTGTTCTTAGCGTCAGCTTGCGGGGACTAGGCGGCGGACGGTGCCGTCGCTGAACGTCAGCAGGGCCTCTCCGTCGGCGCCCACGCCGATGCCGGTCACGCCGCGCACGCTGCCGACCTGCGATGTGAGGTCTAGCTCGGCGACCACATCGCCGTCGCTGGCTCGCACCGTGCGCAAGATTCCGCCACACAGGTCTCCGTACAGAAAGTGTCCGGTCAGCCCTTCGATGGCCTGGCCCGCGTACACGTGGCCGCCGATCACCGAGCAACCGTCCACGCTGTCGTGCGTGTACGCGACGTCGGCCGGCTCGTACGCGGACAGGTCACAGCCATCGAGATAGCAGCGATCGCCCTCAACCTGCGGCCAGCCGAGGTTCGCACCACCGGCCGAAAGCGGCAGAACGGTGACCTCCTCGACGGCGTTCTGGCCGACGTCTGCGATGTACACCTGGCCCTCCCCGACCGCGATTCGATACGGGTTACGTACGCCGTACAGCCAGACCTCCGGCGCGCCGCCTCCACCCACGAACGGGTTGTCAGACGGCACCCGCGCCACGGCAGGATCATCGAGGTCGAGCCGCACGATCGCGCCGAGCAGCGTGCTGGGGTCCTGTCCGTTCTGGAACCGATCCCCCGCACCGCCACCATCCCCAAGCGCGAGCAGCAGCCGGCCGTCCGGCGCGAACAGGATGCTTCCGCCGTTGTGATTCGCGGCCGGCTGCGGCACCCGGAGCACGACCGTCTCGGTCGACACGTCGGGCCGGCCGTCACGCAGCAGGAAGGTCGCAAGGGTCGTGGCGCCGTCCATGGAGCTGTAATGCACGGCGACGTGGCCACCGCTGGGGTGCACGGCAACGCCGAGCAACCCTTGCTCACCGTCGAACCGGACCCGGTCGTCGATGTTGAGCCAGACCGTGCGGTCGTCAAGATCGGTCACCCGTCCGGCCTGCTCGACGACGAAGCTGCGACCCGCGTGCGCGAACGCATGCACCGGCGCGACGAACCCCTCGCCCACGGTGCGCAACGTCACCCGGACGGGTTCTGCCATCAAGCCGGGCGAGGCTGGGACGGGCGCGGGAGTGCCTCGGCCCGGTTCAGCCGTCGACGGAGCCACCGTCTGCGACGTGGCCGCTGCCGTTGGTCCGTTCACCGGCACGTCCCGGCTACACCCTGCCGCCGTACCCAGAAGCAGAACGGCGAACAGGCCAATCAGACGCATCGCACGGTCCACGGTTGGGGCTCGCGGTAGCCAACCGGGTCGCAGCCGACCGCGCTGCGGCAAACGGTCCTGCTGGACCACCAGCACGACCGGACGAGCCGCCTCCGTTAATACAGGCTGATGACCTCGGCGAGGAACCGCTGCGCGACCCCGTCCGCAGCTGCACGAGAACGTGCCGCAGCGATGATTGCCGCGTCGACCCGGCGATTGGGAGCGGCCCTTCGCAGCACGGCCGGGGCCGACCGCATCGCACGCGCCTTGGTCGCGGAGCTGCTGACGCCGGTCATCAGAGCCGAGCCAGGAGGCGTGACGCCCACATGCATCTGGGCAGGGCCACCTAGCTGGCTGCGCTCGCTGATCATGCTAGTCATGCTCTCCCGATGCTCGCATGCGCCCATCTGGGCGCCTCTCTTTCTCCTTGGCTGACCATCATGCCGTATGAACCCGGCTTTTGGCAGCCCCTTTGTGCGCTCAGTGAAGTCCGACGTGCGCAAGCATTGATCGCCCGAGCGCAACAGCTTCAGCCCGTACAACGACTGGATCCGAGCCCGGTAACGCACGAAAGTCCACGTATGCCTTGCATTTGGGCTCAGTTCCGGACGGTCGGATCAGCACCCTGCCGTTGTCCAGCTGCAGCTCGATGAGGTCAGTCTCGCCCAGCCATGGCGGTCGGCTGTCGACGTCGACCGAGTAGTCAACGACTGCACGAACGGTGTGGCCCATCAGGCTCGACGGCGGCGCCGTCCGAGCCCGAGCCATCGCATCAGCGATCTCGGCCGGGCCGTCGGGTCCATCGCGCACGACCGAAACCTGGGCTGCGACCCACGATCCATCCTGCGCCCGAAGCTCGGCGAGCCGGTCCAGGACGGTCTCGCCCTGCGCCGCAAGTCGACGTGCGAGGTCGACGAACACCACGGCCGCAGCAATCCCGTCCTTATCACGCACCATCGATCCGACGGAGTAGCCGAGTGCTTCCTCGGCACCCAGCACCGGGGTCCATCCATCGGCCGCCAGCCGGTGGGCCGCGTGCCAGATCCATTTAAACCCGGTCAGGGTCTGCTCGGCACGCGCGCCGTGGCGCACGGCGACGGCCGCGACCCACGGGCTGGTCACAACGCTGGTCGTCACCAGCGATCGGTCCGGCGCACGTCGCAGCAGGTCATCGGCGAGCAGCACCGCCACCTCGTTGCCACTCAGACGACGCCAACCCTCTACGTCCTCGACGGCCACGGCGAGGCGGTCGGTGTCTGGGTCGTTGGCGATCACGAGATCGGCGGACGTCCGGCGGGCAAGATCGAACGCGAGGTCCAACGCGCCTGGTTCCTCTGGGTTTGGGAACGGCACTGTTGGAAACGATCCGTCCGGATCGTGCTGCTCGGGCACGACCCGGACATCATCGGTGCCAGCCCGCGCGAACGCCTCGACCATGATCGTGCCGCCGACACCGTGTAGGGATGTGTGCACGACCCGGACGTCGCCGCGGTCCCCTGGGTGATCAATCAGCTCGACCACCTGATCTAGGTACCGCCGACGTGCGTACGGCCCGAGCCCTTCCACGAGCTCGTGCTCCCAGCCCTCCGAGGAGCGTTCGACCTCGGTGGCGGGAGGCGCGGACTCGATCAGCGCGGCCATCGTGGAGTCAGTCGGTGACACGATCTGGATCGCGTCACCGGCGTACAGCTTGTAGCCGTTGTCGGCCGGCGGGTTGTGGCTCGCTGTGATGACGACTGCGGCCGCAGCGCCGGTCTCGCGCGCAGCCCACGCGACGAGCGGTGTCGGGGTGGGTGTGTCCCAGCCGATCACACGTCGGCCCGCCGCCGTGAGCACGTCGACCACGTCGGCCGCGAAACGTGCCGAGTCCGGGCGTGCATCGAACCCAACGCACACCGGTAGATCCGGGTCAGCGGTCGCACGTAGATGCGCAACGAGGGCCCACGTCGTACGCAGCACCACGGCGCGGTTCATCCGTGCAGCACCGGGGCCAACCGCGGCCCGCAGTCCGGCGGTGCCGAACTGAATGGGTCGCTCCATCGCAGCCCGTAGCTCGACCATGTCGTGCGCCGCGAGTGCAGCCTGCAGCGTGGCCTGCGTGGCCGGATCCGGGTCCCCCGCGATCCAACGGGTCGCAGCAGCTTGCAACGACACATCATCTATACGGTCCACGTCAGCCTCCACGGTCGATCCACGACGCTACTCGCGACCTCCCGACCTCCCGACGTCCAGCCCCGCCTACATCCGATTCATCGTGCTGTCTGGCGATCCGGCTGTTGACGGCTTGTGCCAGCTGACCTTGCCGTTTGCGGGACGCGGCGGCGCGGGCGTGCAAGACTGCGTTATGAGCTCTACCGCTGCCCGCCGTGCCCTGCGTTGGACGAGCGCCGCCGCTGCCGCGGCGCTGCCCGTGGCCGCCGGCGTGACATGGGCCGGAGCCAGGGTGTTGACCGATACGCCGTCGCCCCGGGTGCGCGTGCCCACGATGGACGCACGGTTCCTCGACGACCAGCTCGTAGAGCTACGCGGCAACCGGGCCAACGATTCCGGCTCGTGGGGGCTCGCGCTAGATAACGCATTCGTTCGCATCGGTTCCCCTATCGGTCAACTCGACGAGTGGGTCCAGCGCCCGTACACGCTGTTGGACGGCGCGGTGCCCCTTGCCGCGCAGCAGCTCGACCGCCGCATCGGTGCACGGCGTCGCGCGGACGACACCTCCTCTACCAGCGACGCAGGCGGGCGATGGCGTCGACTACGGCGCGACCGCCGACGCACGACCGAACCACCACCGTGGCCGCAGCGCGCGACGATCACCCCGTTCGCGTGGCCAGATGATCCACAGGTGCTCGCCCGGTGCACCGGCAGCAGCTTCCGCGTCGACGGGGTCCGGTCCGGAGGGCACGTCCTACCGGTTTGGATCCTTGAGCCGCCGAACGCCAACGACACCTGGGTTGTTGGTGTGCACGGTCGTGGCTCCCCACGGACCGAGCTGTTCCGAATCGCCGAGGTAGCGCTCGGGCTCGGACATCCGGTGCTGCTCGCGAGCTACCGCACCGACGCCTGGACATCCGCGCCCGCACCGACGACCACGCTCGGCACGCTGGAGTGGCGGGACGCAGAAGCGAACGTCGCGGCTGCGCTCTCGGCCGGCGCCCGACAGGTGGTCCTCGCCGGGTGCAGCCTCGGCGGTGGGCTGGTCGCGCAGGTGATGCGTCGCTCCGAGCTTGCGCCGTGGGTGGCGGGCGTCGTGCTCGACAGCCCAGCGCTCGCGTGGGCGCCGCTGCTGCGATACGTCGCTCGCCGACGCCGCCTACCCGCCGTCATGGTGGGGCCGGTGATGGCAGCCGCTCGGCTTCGCTCGGCGGTGGACTGGAGCGCGTTGGACCATCTGGCGGCGGGTGCCGAGTTCTCGCAGCCCGTGCTGGTGTTGCATGGGCTGCAAGACGATGTCGTCCCGTCGTGGATGTCGGAGGCGTTCGCAACCGCTCGGCCCGACCTTGTCACGTTGGAGCTTTTCGAGCACGCCGACCACGTGACATCGTGGAACCACGCGCCGCTGCGATACGAGCGAGCGGTGCGTCGGTTCCTCGCCCGCATCGTGGCCTGACGCTCACAAACCGAGTGCGTCTCCAAGACGTGCGCGCCAGCTGGTGGCACCACCGAGCAACAGCTTGGACGACTTGGCACGCTTGAAGTACAGGTGGGCGTCGTGCTCCCACGTGAACCCGATGCCACCATGGTTCTGGATGTTGTTGCCCGCAGCACGTTCGTACACCTCGCCGCAGTACGAAGCCGCCATCGCGGTGGCGATCAACGCCTCCTGGGCATCATCGCCGTCCACGGCGCGCGCGGCGTGGTACGCGGCTGAGCGGGCCGCCTCCAGCTCTTTGAGGGTGTCTGCCATCCGGTGCTTGAGCGCCTGATAGCTGCCGATCGCCCGCCCGAACTGCAGCCGACTACGGCCGTACGAGACCGACTCGGCGAGCACGCGCGCGGTGCCACCCACCTGTTCGTTGGCCAGCATCGCGGCACCCACCAGCACAGCACGCGCGAGCGCGGCCGTGACCGTGGCGCCCTCGGCGACCACGACACAGGCCACCGCATCGAGCTGTAAATCCACCTGCTTGCGCGTCAGGTCCAGCACCGGCAGCGCGGTGCTGACGAGGCCGTCGGCACCCTGCGCGACCTGCACAAGCATCGGACCGTGGGGCCCCTGGGCCTCCAGCAGCAGCACATCGGCTGTTGCGCCGTCCAGCACGAACGCGGCGGTTCCCGAGACTGTCGTTCCGTCAGTGATCAACCCGGTCGCGCGTGTCGTAAGCGTGGCGCGCGTGCTGCCGGCGGCGAGCTCTGCCAGCAGCGCATCGGCCACCTCGCCCCGTACATCCAGCAGCGCCGCGGTGGCCAGCACAGCCGACGACAGCCAGGGGGCGCACCACAACACGCGGCCCATCTCCTCGGCGAGCACCGACATCTCGGTCCAGCCGTACCCGGCGCCGCCGAGCAGCTCCGGGATCGGCAGCGCCGCCCACCCCATCGCCACGGTCTGGTCCCACTCGGCCTCGGCAAAGCCGGCAGGCGTCGCCATCAGCTCACGCACGCGCGCGCTCGGGCTTTGATCCGCCAGCAGCTTGGCTGCAGTCTCGCGGAGCAGGCCGTGCTCCTCGGTGGCTGCGAAGGTGATCGTCGTCATGCTGGACTCCTGTGCCGTGGGCAACCGTGGTGGCGCCGGGCCGGCGGTGATGCGCGGGTGATGCGGTGGTGGTGCGACGTCAAGGCGGCGTTAGCCGCGCGGGATCTCGCGGAACGGGATGTTCTTGTCCACGCGTGGCTCACCTGGCAGCCCGAGCACCCGCTCGCCAAGGATGTTCTTCAAGATCTCGCTGGTGCCACCTTCGATCGAGTTCGCACGCGCCCGCAGATACAGCTGCGGCAGCCCCTCGTTGCGCGTGGTCGCTGACAGCTCCGGGCTCGAGAACTCGTACCCCGGCGGGTACAGCATCCCGTCAGCGCCGAGCAGCTCCATACCAAACTCGGTGATCGCCTTGTTCAGCTCCGACCAGTGCAGCTTGCCCGTTGATCCTTCGGGGCCGGGGTTGCCGGTCTTGCGGTTCTCGTTGGCACGGATCGCCGTCAGGCGCATCGCCTCAGCCTCGACCCACAGCTGCACCAGCCGGTCACGTGCAACGGGCTCGTCGCGGTCTGCCACCGCCAACCATGCCTCAACGGCGTGCATGATCGCGCCCTCGCCGCGCTCGGGGATGTTGCTGCCGATCGCGACGCGCTCGTTGGACAGCGTGGTCATCGCGACGGTCCATCCCTCGCCGACCTCTGCGATGCGGTCGTCGTCAGGGATGTGGACGTCCGTCATCCACACCTCGTTGAACTCGGCCTCACCGGTGATCTGGTAGAGCGGCTTGATCTCGACGCCGGGTGCCTGCATATCGAGGATGAAGTACGTCATGCCTGCGTGCTTGGGCACGTCCGGATCGGTGCGCGTGACCAACATCCCCCAGCGGCTGGTGTGGGCGTAGGTGGTCCATACCTTCTGGCCGTTCACGATCCAGGTGTCGCCTTCCGGCACTGCCGACGTCGAGAGACCGGCCAGGTCCGAGCCGGCGCCCGGCTCCGAGAACAGCTGGCACCAGATCTCTTCGGTGGTGAACATCGGGCGCAGCCACCGCTCCTGCTGCTGGGAGGTGCCATGGGTGGCCAGCACCGGCCCGCCCATCCCGATCGCCAGCACGTTGTGGCGTCGGTTGGCGACCGAGCCACCAGCGTCGACGATCGCGTCGTTGACAAACGCCTGCAGCCGCGGGCTCACACCCAACCCGCCGATGCCCACGGGGAACTGCACCCAGGCCAAACCGGCGTCGTACTGCGCGCCCCAGAACGTGGCGTGCTCGGTCGTCGCCGGGGGGTGGCTGACGAACAGCGCGTCGAGCGCGTCGCGCACCGCCTGCTGCGGGTCAGTCGGAGCGATCGTCTGCGTCATCCACGGCGTCCTGTTCGGCGAACAACGCACGCTAGTGCCGGCCATCGCTGACGCACGACGCATTGAGCTGTACGCCGCGCTTGTGCAACAGGGCGCGACGTGAGTCTCAGCCGGCGAGCCGAAGCTGACAGGCGCCAGATGACCCGCCAGGTGACCTACGTCACTCGCCTACGTCATTCACCCAGGGCGGCGGCGCGGATCTCTTTGCAGCTGGGGCAGACAGGGAACTTCTCGGGGTCCCGGCTGGGGACCCATTCCTTGCCGCACAGCGCGATGATGGCGTCGCCCTCGACGTACGCCTTCATCAGATCCACCTTGCGCACATAGTGCGCAAAACGGTCGTGGTCACCGTCGTCGAGCTGCTGCTCGATCTCGGTGTGGGTCTCGGTGATGGTGTTCAGCATGCCGGGGAAGGTACCCACCGGGGCAGTCCGCGAGCGGCCCAACACCGAACAGTGGATGCGCGCACACCTGCCGCCGCCCCCTCACACACAGCTGGAACCCACGTGCCCACCGCGTTCGTGCTGCCCGGCTGGGGTACGTCGAGCGAACGCGTGCGCCCGCTGTGCGAGGCGCTGCGTGAGCTGGGGGTGGACGCGCGACCGTGGGCGTACGAACCGGTCGGGTCGATCCAGCGTGTCGCCGGCGTGTTGGCGGAGGCGGTGGCGCTGGCCGCAGCGCACGACGGCGCCGGCGACGGCGCGGGCGAGGTAGCGCTGATCGGCCACTCCCTCGGCGGCCTTATCGCTGCGAGCGCCGTCCTGGCGCATCAGGCGCCCGCGGCGACGGTCACCACAATCAACAGCCCGTGGCGCGGGACATGGGCGGCGTGGACCGCACACCCCGATGACCTGCTGGGACGCGAGCTGCGTTGGGGCTCCGACAGCCTGCGGTCCTTACGCGACAGCCTCGCAACCCACCTCGCGCTGCCAGCCGGCCCCCGTTGGAGCATCATGTCGGCCGCGCTCGACCTTGCCGCGCCACCGTCGAGCGCGCTTCGAACACCTGACGGTGACCGGCTGCACAAGACGCTGCTCGGTGTCTCTGGACATTCAGTGAGCCTGCTCCACCCCAAGGTGATCGACGCGGTCAGTCGCCACGTCGTCGGGTCGCACCGGTAAGCGTCACAGCGTCGCGAGCACGTCCGGGTCGATCTGAACGCGGTCCAGCGCCGGGGGATGCTCCGGGTCATGTCGAAACATCACACAGGCTCGCGGGCCGACAGGCCGTGCGGTCTTGGGCACGGCGTGCTGCCATGTGCGCTGGCAGCTACCTCCCATCACGATCAGGTCACCCGGCATCGGACGCAACCGAATCGAGGCACCGCCACCGCGCGGCCGCAGGTGGAACGCCCGCGCAGTCCCAAGCGTCAGCACCGCGACCACCGCCCGGTCGCGGTCGCGGAGCTCACGGTCGCCGTGCCACGCGACCGAGTCCGAGCCGTCGCGGTACAGGTTGGCTGTGATCTGATCGAGCGGGGCCCGGTACCGGCGCGACAGCTGCTCGACCGCGTCATGCAGCACGCCGAGACCAACCGGGAGCTCGCGCGTCCCCCAGTGTGCTGCGAGCCTCGGTTCGGCCACACGCTCACCCCACATCGCAAGGTCGTGCTGCTGCCATCCTCCCGCGTGCAGCACGCGCTCGAACAACGCGTCGTGCTGCCGGCACCACCCTGGGACCAGCTCGATCCATGCGCCACCGGCGAGCTCTCGCCGCTGGGCGCCAGGGAAGTCCGGAGCGAAGTCTGGCTCGGCTCGCTCGTCGGTTGCGTCCAGCAGCGACGGCTGCCATGTCATGGTGTCCATGCGCGACACGGTATCGAACGTTTGTTCTGTTCGGAAACCGAGTTGGCCTGTGGCTCCCCCGTCGCACTACCCCTGCAAGCGCCGCTTGGTCTTGGCCGTGGGAGCTGCGTCAACCGGGTCTTGCGGCCACGGATGCTTCGGGTATCGGCCACGGTTCTCAGACCGCACGTGCTGGTAGGCGCCGGACCAGAACGCGGCAAGGTCCGCCGTCACGGCCAGCGGGCGGCCGGCCGGCGACAGCAGCTCGACCGCCACCGGCACCCGACCATCTGCCACCGTTGGCGAGGTGGCCGCACCGAAGAACTCCTGCAGCTTGGCCGACAGCACGGGTCCTGCATCTGGGTCGTAGCGCACGGCGGCGGTGCGTCCGGACGGGATCGAGAGCCGCGTCGGAGCGAGCTGATCAACGCGGCGCACCTGGTCGTATCCGATCCACGAGTGCAGCGCGTCGCGCAGCGGCAGCCGGGTCAGATGCGACCGTCGATGGATGCCGGATAGGAACGGCCCCAACCACGATTCGAGCCCGTCCAGCAGGGTCTGATCGTCCATCGCTGGCCACGGCTCTCCCACGACGTCGTGGAGGAAACCGGCACGATCGCGCAGCGAGCGCAGCGTGTCGGTCCATGGCAGCAGCTGCAGGCCAACGTCGCGCACGCCGTCCAGCAACGCATCAGTCGTCGCTCCGTCGGCAGGCTGATCGAGGTGCCCCGAGGCGAGCG
>JBLFZR010000030.1:0-14181 GCA_047610595.1 Nitriliruptoraceae bacterium
CCGCCGGCGGGATCCAGACCACGGTCGCTGCCACACGCGCCGCGTCTGACCAGACGCTGCGTGTCAACGCGGCGCGGTTGCGCCGTGAGCTGCTGCACCAGGGGGCGACCACCGTCGAGGTGAAGTCTGGCTACGGCCTCGACGTCGCCACCGAGGCGCGCAGCGTCCGGCTCGCCGCCGAGCTCACGCGCGAGGTGACCTACCTCGGTGCCCACGTGGTCGGCCCCGAGCACACCGGTGACGTTGCGGCGTACGTCGAGCTGGTGACAGGCGAGATGCTCGCGGCTGCGGCCCCGCACAGCCGCTGGATCGATGCGTTCGTCGAGGACGGAGCGTTCGGTGCGGACGAGGCCCGGGCGATCTTCGCGGCCGGCGCGGCGGTCGGGCTGATGGCACGGGTCCACGCGAACCAGCTCGGCCACGGCCCAGGCGCGCAGGTCGCGGCCGAGGTCGGTGCAGCAAGCGCAGATCACTGCACCTACCTCACCGATGCGGACGTCGCGGCGCTGCGTGACGCGGGCGTCGTGGCGACGTTGCTGCCGGGCGCCGAGTTCTCGACCCGTAGCCCCTACCCCGACGCACGGCGGCTGCTGACGGCCGGCGTGACCGTCGCGCTCGCAACGGACTGCAACCCGGGCACGTCGTTCACGACGTCCATGCCGCTGATGATCGCGCTCGCTGTTCGTGAGTGCGACATGACCCCCGCCGAGGCAGTCTGGGCCGCCACCGCGGGCGGCGCCGCGGCGCTGCGGCGACCGGACGTCGGCCGTATCGCGATCGGCAGCCGCGCGGACCTCGTGGTGCTTGACGCACCCAGCCACGTCCACCTCGCCTACCGCCCCGGGGTCCCGCTTATCGCGACTGTGGTGCACGACGGACAGGTCATCTGATGACGTTCACCCGCCCCCCGGCCGGCGATGACCCGCAGTGGCCTCGCGCGTCAGACTGGCTCGCCGGCACCCTGGTCAGCCCGACAGCTGCCGTACCCGAGCCCCTGCTGCGGGTCATCGGCGTGCCCTGCTCGGTCGGCTCGATCAGCCCGAGCAACGCCGACGCGACCCCACCGGCGGTTCGGCAGGCGCTGGTCCGCCTGTCCCCGTACGACCCGGTCAACGACGTCGATCTCGCGCAGGCGTTGCGCGTCATCGACCACGGCGACCTTGATGTGGCGCAGCTGCCCCTGACCGAGGCCATCGACGCCACGCAACGGGCGATTCGCGCGCTCCCGACGAACGGGGTGCTGCTCGCGATCGGTGGCGACAACGCGATCACGCGCCCGGTCGTGACCGGTCGGCTCGGAGAGGACCTGTCACGCGTCGGGTTGATCACACTGGACGCCCACCATGACGTGCGACACCTCGATGACGGGCCGCGCAACGGCACACCTGTCCGCGGCCTGCTTGAGGACGGGATGCCCGGCACCCATGTGGTGCAGATCGGCATCGGCCGATTCACCAACTCGGCCGCCTACGCGGCGTGGTGTCGCGATCGTGGCATCCGGGTCATCACGGCGCCCGATGTCCACATGCGGGGCAGCGCCATCGTCATCGCCGAGGCGCTCGATCACCTCGCCAAGGCCGGCGTCGAGCGGATTCATGTCGACCTCGACATCGACGTGCTCGACGTGGCGTACGCACCGGCGTGCCCCGGGGCGCGCCCCGGTGGCCTGACGCCGCACCAGCTGCTGGAGGCTGCGACGCTGCTCGGCCGTGACCCGCGCGTGGCGAGTGCGGACCTCACCGAGGTGGACGCGACCACCGACCACGAGGGCCGCACCGTCATGGCAACGGCGATGACGCTGCTGGCGTTCGCCACCGGTGTCGCGCTTCGCAGCTGACCGGCAGTTCGCGCTGCGGCGCCCGAGCCTCCCCTAGGAGATCGGGCGCGACGGCGCGCGAGAGCTGCCCGTTGGTCCGCCACCGCGCTCTCGATTCTTCGCAGCTGCGGAATGCATCGTTCTCCACACGAGTTCTGAGCATGTTGCGTGAACGTTGCACGCCCTTCTCTGCAGCGCTCGCGCTGCACGTGCGACCACATCCACGCGAGGAAGCGGAACAGGAGACTGACATGTCGCCTCTCACCGGCCTCTGGGCCACACCCGATGGCTCTGCCGTCGGTCCGGCGCGGGTGCGGACGCAGGTCATGGTCCCGATGCAGTTCGCCGACGGTTTCCAGACCACGGCCGAGGTCACGACGTTCCACGGCCTCGCCGACGGCCGCGAGCACCTCGCGCTGCGGCTCGGCCAGCCCGTTGATGTCGCGCTCGTCCGTCCGCACTCCGAGTGCATGACCGGCGATGTGTTCGGATCCAAACGGTGCGACTGCGGCCCGCAGCTCCGAGAGGCGGCCGAGCGCATCACCGAGGCCGGCGGGTACCTGCTGTATCTGCGACAGGAGGGCCGCGGCATCGGGCTGTACGAGAAGATGGATGCCTACGCCCTGCAAGACACCGGACTCGATACGTACGCCGCGAATCGGGCGATCGGTCAGCCCGACGACCTGCGTGACTACCGGGTCGTGGCGCAGATGCTGGACGCGCTCGGTGTCGGGACGGTCGATCTGCTCACCAACAACCCGGACAAGGTGCAACAGCTGACAGAGCTCGGCGTTGACGTGCGTGATGTCATCGCGACCGGCGTGCATCTATCGCCAGCAAACCGTCGATACCTCGACGCGAAGGTGCAGCACACCGGCCACACCATCGAACTACCGCCCGGAATCGCAGTCTAAGCACCAGATACTCGGGCACCACCGATCGCAGCTTTACGGAGGGCCATCCTTCCTATCGCGTTCCTGATCGTGGCAGGCTCAGCCAACCACCACGGCCTCGGGCTGGCATCACCACAGGATGACTGAGCTCCCTGCACCGGCCGACATCGCGCTCGACACCGACCCGCACCGAGGCCCGCCGGCATCACAGCAACGCCCGGCGTTCGGGCACGCGAGCGGGCGCTGCGCGAGCCTCTGGTGCAGGTAATCACCCGCCACCACGGCGCCCGGCCGGTCGTACGCGAGCTCGGGACCGCCGCAACCCGACCGTGCTCCTGACCTACGGCCTGACCAACCAGTGGTGGCTCTGAACCGGGGTCGCCGAGCTGCTGGCCGACCACCACCTGGTCATCCCCTACGTCCGCGGCCACGGCCAGAGCGACCCTCGCACGGACGGCATCCAGCTACCGGCGCTCGAGCCGCGGTACGACGGGGCCCCGCTGTGGACGGCGCTGCTGGGCGCAGCCGCGTACAGCACAGACGCAGATGGGCCCGCGGTGCAGGATCTGATGTCGATGCACGCACAGAGCCGCTCTGCGATCACCGCAGCGACCGTGCATGCCATGGCGCAGCAGGACATCCGTGAGCGATCGCACCGGGTGACGGTGCCCACAGCTGTCATCGTCGGAGCAGCCGACGTGACGGTCGCGCCCGGACACAGCCACATCATCGCCGACGGCATCGAGGGCGCCACGCTGGTGCTTGTCGACGATGCCCGGCACGGGATCGTGCTCGAACCGCCCGCGACGATCGCCGGACTGATTGGCGATCTGACCCACGCGGGCCTGCAAACCGAGCAAACAGCCGATGTCGTCGCGATAGCACAGTGATATCGTCCGTGCGTTGGCCACCACAGGACCCACCATGTCCACCGTCCCTCCGCCCCCGCCCCACAGCAGCGGGACGACCATGATCGAACGCAGCGGACGCGCACTGCCTGGCATTGCGTTCTTCTTCGCGCTGATGGCGATGCTTCCCATCGGCGCGACGCTCGCGGCGTCTGTCCACGGCTTGTTCATTTTGTTGATCCCGCTCGCGGTGTTCGGGCTCACTGGTTTTTACACGTTGCAGCCCAACCAAGCCGCCGTGCTCACGCTGTTCGGTGACTACCAGGGCACCGACAGGCATCCGGGCGCCCGCTGGGTCAACCCGTTTTATCGCAAGCGCAAGATCTCGCTCCGCGTGCGAAACTTCACGACCGAGACGTCGAAGGTGAACGACTCCAACGGCAACCCGATCTTGATCGCGTGCAACGTCGTGTGGAAGGTCACCGACACGGCGCAGGCCGTGTTCGGTATCGATGACTACGCCCACTATGTGCGTATCCAGTCCGAGTCCGCCATTCGCCAGCTGGCCCGCTCGTACCCGTACGACAGCTTCGAGGAAACCGAGGTCACAACGCTGATCGGGGACACCGGTGATGTAAACCGCGACCTGCTCGTCGAGCTGCAGGAACGGGCCAACGATGCTGGCGTCGAGGTGCTCGAAGCACGCATCACTGATCTGTCCTACGCGCCCGAGATCGCCGAGTCCATGCTGCGTCGACAGCAGGCCGCTGCGATCGTCGCAGCCCGGGCAAAGATCGTGCAGGGAGCCGTTCTGATGGTGCGCGACGCGATCGAACAGCTCGAGGCCGGCACCAACTCGAGCGATCCGATCACGTTCGACCTCGAGCGTCGGGCCACCTTCGCGGCCAACCTGATGACCGTCATCGCCAGCGACGCGCCCACCACCCCAGTCGTGAACGTCGGCACGCTCAGCCGCTGAGGAGCGCCGCATAGCGCGCGACCGCAAGCAGTTCCCGCTGCGTATGGCTCCCGAGCTGTACGAGGCGTTGCAGTCGTCGGCGGACGACGAGTTCCGCTCGGTCAACGCCCAGATCGAAGCGCTGATGATGGACGCGGCGCGAAGGTCCGGTCGGCTGCGGCCTCGCCTGCACGAACCTGACGACTGATGCCTCCAGCAAGCTAGGAGCACGGCGTCAGCCGGCGTCGAACGCGGCGCCGTCCTCTTCCCAGACGACCGTGGCTCCCGTGTGCCCCACCCGGTAGACCTGCACCACCGCTGCCACTGCGATGACGCTGACGATGGCAGCCGTCACGCCACCCGTCATGCACCAGCCCACGCCATCGGCTGGGGTCAGCGCGTGACGGCGCTCCAGCAGCATCACGGCCAGCGCTGCGACGAACAGCGCCGCGGCGAACCAGATGAAGGTGTCCCCCAGCGACGTATGCCGCTCCAGCAGATCGGATCTGTCCCCGAGTGCCTCCTCGAACGCCTCGCCGGACCCCGCTGCCAGCTGGGCCCCGGCCAGCGCGACAGCGGTGACGATGACCACAAGCCAGCCGTAGCGGGCCCGCAGACGCCGCGAGACCACGATAAGCACGGCGCCGAGCGCACCCAGCGGCACGAGCATCACCGGGAGGTGGACCAGCAGCGGGTGGGCCGGGAGCCCGAGTATGCGACCAAGCTCCACGCGTGCCTCCAAGGGCTACCTCAGCACATTAAAGCACGTTCCGGTCCGCCCCGACGCATGGCGGTCACCATCCAGCTGTCCCGCACGGCGGCGACCATCCAGCTGCCCTGCGACCGATGACCCATGCCACACACGATCACCTACGTGTCTGCGGTCGCCGGTCGCCGGTCGCGACGCAGCGCACGTTCTCAATCGCGTCCCACATGACGCAGCGGTAAGGTCAAGCTTTCCAACAGCACCCATGGGGGAGAACGTGATGCGACGCAACCGAGGCCGTGTGGCCACGACGCTGTACCTGACGGCAGCCCTCTGGCTGATGCTCGTACCGGCGGCGAACGCGTACCTCGACGGCCAGACCACGACCATCGTGTTCCAGGCGATCGTCGCAGGCATCGCGGCCGGCGGGATGTTTTTCAAGCTGTACTGGCGCAAGATCACGGCGTTCTTCCGCCGCGGCAACGATGACGAGGCGTCGCCGGCAGTGGCCGCCGACGCGAGCGGCGCAGCCGACCAGTGAACGACGCGCCCCGATCGTCCGGGATCGCTTCGGTCCCCGGCTCTTTCCGTGACCCCAGCGGTCACCTTTTCACCCGTGACGGCGTGCTGCTGCGCACCGTCGCCCCCGTCTTCGCCGAGAGCTATGAAGCAGTGAAGGCCAGCGGCCTGTACGAGGCGTTGACCGCAGCAGGGCTGCTCGTCGCCCACACCGAGGTGGACCCCGGTCTCGCGCCGTCGTCCGCGCACGCGGTGCTGCAGCCCGATGTCATCGAGTTCATCTCGTACCCCTACGAGTGGTCGCCGGCGCAGCTGCGCGAGGCTGCCCTGCTGACGCTGCGCATCATGGATGTTGCGCTCGACCACGGCATGATCTTGCGCGACGCCTCGGCGTACAACGTCCAGTTCGTCGGCACGACGCCGATCTTCATCGACACACTGTCGTTCGAGCCGCGCGTCACCGACGAGCGTTGGATCGCGTACAGCCAGTTCTGCCGCCACTTCTTAGCACCGCTGGCGCTACAGACGCTGGTCGACCACAGGCTTGCGGATCTGCTGCGCACCAACATCGATGGCATCCCGCTCGACCTCGCGGCAGCGCTGCTGCCGGGCAAGACCAAGCTCCGACCCGGCCTGCTGACACACATTCATGCGCAGGCCAGGGCCAGCGCAAAGGGCGGCCAGGCCGATCCCGACGCCGCGCCGGGCCGCACCGTGCGGTTCTCCGAGCTCGCGATGCGCGGGCTCGTCGACGGGCTGCGAGGCACCGTCGAGCGACTGCAATGGGATCGCGGCCGGACCGAGTGGGGCGACTACTACGCCGAGGCAGCGCACTACACCGACGACGCGATGGCCGACAAAGCGGAGACAGTCGAGCGCTTCGTGCGGACGGTGGCACCGTCGATGGTCTGGGACCTCGGCGCCAACACCGGCCGGTTCAGCGCCATCGCCGCGTCGACCGGGGCGACTGTGCTGGCGCTCGACATCGACCACGGCGCTGTCGAATCGGGCTACCGGTCGCTGTGTGCGCAGCAGCTGTCCGCGGGCAGTGTGCTGCCGCTGCGTTACGACCTCGCGAACCCGACGCCAAGCATCGGCTGGGCGACCGAGGAGCGCATGTCGCTGGCCGAACGCGGACCGGCAGATCTGCTGCTGGCACTGGCACTGGTGCACCACCTCGCGATCGGCAACAACGTGCCGCTCGACCGAATCGCCGCCCATCTCGCGAGCTTGGGTGAGCACCTCGTGATCGAGTGGGTCCCGAAGGATGACCCCAAGGTCCGGGTGCTGCTTGCCACCCGCGAGGACGTCTTCGACCAATACACCGACGCGGGCTTTCGTGCAGCGTTCACACAGCACTTCGAGCTGGTCGAGGAGCAGCCGGTCCGCGAATCGGGCCGAGTCCTGCATCTGATGCGGGCCCGCTGATGCTGGAGCGGCTGCCGCTGCACCCGCTGCTGGTGGCGGCTGTACCTGTGCTGCTGCTGTGGTGGCAGAACGCCGATGAGGTCGCGCCCGACGAGGCGCTCGGCGCGCTGTGGCCGATCTTGGTCGCCGTCACCATCGGCACCATCGTCGCGTCTTTGATCGTGCGCTCCGCCCGCCGGGGGGCCCTGATCGTGTCCGTAGGCGCGTTCCTGTACCTCGGCTACGGCCACCTGTGGGGCCAAGACCGTTCAACGATGCTCGGCCTGGCAGTGTGGGCCCTGCTGCTGGCGGTTGCCTCGGTATGGGCCGTGCAGCAAAGCGACGCTGACGCAGCGAGCGCGACCCGCGTCACGAACGTCGTGTCAGCCCTCCTCGTAGTCGCGCTCGTGCCGGCAGTCTGGGGAAGCGGGTCCACCGACGTTGCGGCGTCGGACACCGTCGCGGTCGCCCCCGACGGCCAGCCGCTGCGTGACATCGTCTACATCATCCCCGACCGCTACGGACGCGATGACGGGCTATCTGAAACGTTCGGCATCGACAACAGCGCCTTCACCGACGCCTTACGTGCACGCAAGATGCAGGTGCTGACCGACGTACAGGGCAACTACCCACGAACATCGCACTCGTTGGCCAGCACACTCGCGATGGAGTACCTCGACGACGTGGTGGCGGCGATAGGCACCGGCGACCGATCAGATCTTGGCCCGGTCTACGGACGGCTGCGCGACCACCGGGTCGGCCGCGTGCTGACCGAGGCCGGGTACGAGTACATCCACCTCGGGAGCTGGTGGTCCCCCACCTCAACCGCCGACGACGCCGACATCGTGCTGTCGTATGACACTCGCTCCGAGTTTGATCAGGTGCTACGCGACACGACGATGGCGCCAGCCATCGCCTCCTTCGGGCCGGCTGCGGCGGAGCTCACGGGCCGTGACCGGGTGCGCAACACCAGCGCGTGGCAGCTCGACCAGCTCGACCGTCTTGCCCAGAAGGCTGGTGACCGCCCCCGGTTCATCTTCGCGCACATCACGCTGCCCCACGAGCCGTACGTGTTCGACGCGAACGGTGACCCAGTCGATGCCGACACCGAACGCTCTCAGTCGCGCGCCCAGAACTACGGTGACCAGCTGATCTACCTGAACGGTCGCCTTCTGGCAATCGTCGACGAGCTGCTCGACCGGCCCGTGGACACGCAGCCGATCATCCTGATCCAGTCCGATGAGGGGCCGCACACCGAGCGGCAGGAGATGGTGCTCGGTGACCAGTTCCGGTGGGAGGACGCCACCGACGCAGAGCTGCGCACGAAGCTACGGCTGCTCAGCGCGTGGCATCTGCCTGGCGTGGATGTCGCGGTTCCCAACGACCTGTCTCCGGTCAACAGCTTCCGGCTGATCATGGACACATACCTCGGGACTGAGCTCGGGCTGCTCGAAGACCGCTCGTACATCTACCCGGACATGAGCGATCTTTACACGTTTACCGACGTCACCGAGCGCGTGCGGGGCTAGCTCCGGTCAGCCAGCAGCACGCCCCTGCTCGGTGGCGGTGCATCGGACCGGATCGGCAAGGCTCGCGTCGCATACCTTTTGGTTCCTGCCCCACGGACCGGGTGGCGAGGACGCGCACGTGAACACCACCAAGGACCAACCCAGAACGTCTGCACCCAAGACGCCCGACACGCGACGACGCGGACGCATCGCGCTGCTGGGGGCGCTGGGCATCGTGTACGGCGACATCGGAACCAGCCCGCTGTACGCGATGCGCGAGGCGTTCGCGGGCGCTCCCGCGCCGGGGCCGACGGACGTCCTGGGCGTGACGTCGCTGATCGTTTGGTCGTTGATCGGCGTGGTCAGCATCAAATATCTGATGTTTGTGCTACGCGCCGATGACCACGGCGAGGGTGGCATCATCGCCCTGCAGCACCTCGCGCTGCGCGGAGCTGCCAGAGGGCGGCGCGTGCTGGCCGTCGTGGCCGCGCTTGGGATGTTTGGCACCGCACTGCTGTACGGCGATGGGATGATCACGCCCGCTATCTCGGTGCTGTCGGCCGTCGAAGGGCTTGAGGTCGTCACTGCCTCGATGAAGCCGTTCGTGCTGCCGATCGCGATCGTCATCCTCATCGGCCTGTTCGCGGTGCAACGGCGCGGGACAGGCCGAATCGGGGCAGCCTTCGGGCCTGTGATGGTGGTGTGGTTCGGCTACCTCGCCGCGTCCGGGGCATGGCAGCTCGCGGCCGAGCCTGGCGTGTTGATGGCGCTCGATCCGCTGCACGGGATCCGGTATCTGTTCTCCACACCGCGGGCGACCGCGGTCATCGGCGCCGTGTTCCTCGCCGTCACCGGCAGCGAGGCGCTGTACGCCGACCTCGGTCACTTCGGCCGGCGTCCGATCGCCAGGTCATGGAGCTGGATCGTGTTTCCGGCGCTGCTGCTGCAGTACCTCGGCCAGGGTGCGCTGCTGCTGCACTCCCCCGAGCTGGCGGACGCGCTGTTCTACCGGATGGCTCCGGCTGCGCTGCTGCCGGGTGTGGTCGTGCTTGCCACCGCGGCCACGATCATCGCGAGCCAGGCGCTGATCTCGGGTGCGTTCTCGCTGACGGCGCAGGCCGTACGGCTCGACCTGCTGCCCTATCTGCACGTGGTGCACACCTCCGACCGAGAGTCGGGCCAGGTGTACGTGCCCGCCGTCAACTGGCTTCTGATGGTCGCAGCCATCGCGTTGGTGATCGGGTTCGGGAGCTCGACCCGGCTGGCGTCGGCGTACGGCGTCGCGGTGGTCCTGACCATGGTGATCACGACGGGTCTGTTCTTCCTCGTCGCGCGCGACCATCTTGGTTGGTCGCTGACCCGCGCGTCGATCGTGTGCGGAGGGTTCCTGGTGCTGGACCTTGTGTATCTGGTCGGCAACGTGGGGAAGGTCGCCAGCGGCGGTTGGTTTCCGCTGGTGATCGGCGGCGGCGTTTACGGCCTGATGGCGACCTGGCGCCGGGGGCGTGCGCTCGTGCACGAACAGGGCGCACACACCCGGCGTCCCCTCGACGCGTTCGTGGACGGCATCGTGCACGGTGACGTGCAGCGAGTGCCCGGCACAGCCGTGTATCTCCACCGCAGCTCCGCCAGCGTGCCGCCAGCCCTGCTCACCAACCTGCGGCGCAACCATGTGATGCACGAGCGCGTCGTCATCGTGCAGGTGGTGGTGCTGCCGTCAGCCAGGGTCCCAGGAGCGCGGCGCGACCGCATCACCTCGTTGGGTGCCGGGGTCACCGTGATCGAGCTTCGGTTCGGGTTCGCTGAACGTCCGAACATCCCGAGGGCTCTCTCAGCGATCGTGGACCCCGACTACGGCCACCTCCCGCAGGACACCATCTACGTGCTCGGCCAGGACGAGATCATCGCCACCCCTGGCGGCGGCATGGCGCTGTGGCGCGAGCACCTTTTCGCAACCATGCATCGCAACGCGTCCTCACGCACAAACCACTTCGCCCTGCCAGCCGATCGCTCAATCCGGGTCGGCCGGCGCGTCGAGATCTGACGACCACCACCGCACGGGCGTCCACGACCAGCCGCAGGGCGTGCTCGCATCCCTGCCTAACTCGGAGGCCACCGCGATGCCCGCACCGAGCTCTGCTACCCGACAGCCCAACCCGCCAAAACGGCGCGCCATCGAGCTGCCCGACCTGATGCCGCACGACGGCCGACCGCTAACCGCTGCTGGCGAGCACGAGCGCACCTTGTTCAAAGGCGCCGACCTCACCGGACAGATCGCCCCGACATCACACCTCACCGAGTGCCGGATGCACGACTGCACGCTGGATGACGTGGATCTCCGCCGGGCCCGGCTCCACGACACGGTCCTGTCGGCATGCCAGTCCAGCACGCTCGACCTGACGAACGCGCGGCTGCACGACGTCAAGATTGACGGCTGCCGAATCGGGGCGCTGCTCGCACCGGACACAGCGATCAAGCACGTCACGGTCACCGGGGGACGCTGGACGTTTGTCAACCTGCGATCCGCCCGGCTGACCGATGTGGTGTTCGAAGGCGTCCGGCTCGACGACCTCGACCTGTCCGGCGCCACGCTCGAGCGTGTCTCGTTCGATGGCTGCACCATCGGGACGCTGTCGCTGCACGCCGCATCGCTGACGGACGTCGACCTGTCCGGGGCGACGCTGCGCGACGTACACGGGATCGAGCATCTGCGCGGCGCCAGCGTGTCCCCCGGTCAGCTGATGCAGCTGGCCCCGGTGATCGCGACCCACCTAGGAATCCAGATCACCGGGACCTGACAGCGAGACCTGACAGCGAGACCTGACAGCGGGACCGTCAGGCCTTCTTCACGTACGCGCCTTTCAGCAGCAGCGCCGTGCCGTTCACCTTGCAATCGATGTTCTCGTCACCAGCGATCAAGCGGATGTTGCTGATCTTCGTGCCGAGCTTGAGCACCATCGACCCGCGGCCCTTCACCTTGAGCTCCTTGGCGATCACAACCGTGTCTCCTTCGACGAGCAAGGTGCCGTTGGCGTCATGGACGGGCGGCACCGCGTCCGCGCCCTCCGCCGCCGGCGCCATCCATTCGTGGCCGCAGGTGACGCACTCCAGCTGGTCGTCCGCAAGCAGCAGATCGTCCATGGTGCAGATCGGGCAGGTCGTGTCAGTGATGTCCATGTGATCAGTCTACGACGCGCGACTGCTCGTTCCGGGCCGCGTCCTCGGTAGCGTCCCGCAGATGAATGACGACACCACCTCAGACGCACCCTTCCACGAACCCTTCGACGAACCCTTCGCCGAACCCGACGGCGCCGCCGGTGCGCCCGATCGCACCAACCGGCCGTGGGCTGCGGTCGTAGCGGTTGCTGCGATGGCCTCGTGGCCGTTCCTGTCACTGGTCGCTGTCAACAGCGACCAGCCGCTGGAGCTTGCGACGATCACGGGCTGGTGGCTGGCCACGCTGATCCCAACGCTGCTGGTCACGCTGCTGGCAGGCCGCCGCAGCGTCTGGCTCGGTCGCACGGTCGCCACATGGCTGACTGTCATGATCTGGACGGTGTTCAGCTTCCCCGTGATCGAGTCGCTGCACCTACGGTTCGGACCGTTCGAACAGTCGATGACCACAGCCCGAATGTGGGTCATCGTCGCCACCGGCGTGGCACTCGTGACAGCGCTTGTGGCTGGGGTACGTCCCGTGCAGCAGTTCGTGCTGGTGGTATCGGTCGCGTTCGCCGCCAGCGCTGGCGGACAGCTCGTGATCGGCCTCGCTACGCCTCGTGCGCCGGTCGTGGCGACCGCCATCGAGCCAAGCGCAAGCTTTCAAACGCGCCCGAACGTGTGGTTCATCGTGCTCGACGGGCTGGCAAGCGACGCGTGGATCGAGCGACGCACGGGCTACGACGCGCGCCCGTTCGAGGACGCACTCGAAGCGCACGGCGTGCAGGTGCAACGTGCAGCGCGCTCGAACTACCCGCTCACGCACATCTCGATCAGCTCGACCATGATGATGGAGTACGGGTTCGAGGGGCTCGAGGAGCCGCGGGCGCAGAGCTTCTTCGATCAGCTACAGGGCAAGAACGCGGTGGTCGAGCTGATGCGCGCGAACGGGTACGGCTACGCCCACGCCTACCCAGGCTTCTGGAGCGGCAGCAGGTGCTCGGGGGTCGAGGACCTGTGTCTGGGGAGCAACAGCTCGATCAGCGACACCGACGCGGCCTTACGCGACATGGTCGCGTTCGGTGACCGCCTGCACCGCTCCGGGCAGCACACCGATATCGCGGATGCGAACGACCCTGGTCAGGTCGTGGGCCGCATCATCGCAGCCGATATGCCGACACCGACCTTCAGCGTGGTGCACATGCTCAACCCGCACGCACCCCTGCTGCGCGACGCAGACTGCAACGTGCGGACCGAGATCGAGCTTCGGTTCTCGGCGTGGGGCGACGGACCCGAGTACGCCGACGCGGTGCGATGCCTCCACCAGCAGCTCGAGCGGGCCGTCGACCAGATCATGGCTGTCGACGATGACCCCGTCATCGTCATCCAAGGCGACCACGGACCGCGACTGGGCATCGACTGGAACGTGCCGGGGGGCGTGACGCTGGGTGACGAGATGCACTTCTCGATCCTGTCGGCCATCCGGCTGCCGTCCAGCTGCCCCAACGTCGACGTCCCCGACGACCTCACCTCGGTCAACACCTTCCGGATCGTGCGGGCCTGCTTGGAGGGCACGGCACCCGCGCTGCTCGAGGACATCACCTACCCGATCCACGCCGAGCGATGACCGACCCGGAACCCCGCTCTCTGGCCTTGGCCGCGCACCGACTGCTGCCCGACCCACCCACCGCGTACGGAGTCGCGCTCGCGCTCGCCGAGACGTTTCGTCCGGGCCGCTACGTGACACACGACGGCGGCTACGACGTGCTCGACAGCGCGCTGCTCACGGCTGACATCGCAGTCATGTCCACAGGCGAGGGAGTGATGCTCAGCATCATCCGCTCGCTGGCCGGCGCAGGGATGGTTGACCTATCACGGATGGACGCGCTCGATCGCGCTCGAGCCGCGCTGATCGCCGAGGCCTTCGCGCTGCTGGCTCGTCGCTAACCCCGACCCGGTCGCGCGACACTCAGACGAGGTCCCGCGGGTCCTGGGGCACGTCGACGGCCACGGACCGCAGCACCTGAAGGTCGACAACCGCAAGCGCGTGCTGGGAGGTTGCCTCCAGCACGACCGGCGCGGCGGCGCCGTCCGCGTGCGCACGCAGCCAGTTCGGAGCTGTCACACACCAGCGATCGCCCGGCACCAGACCCGGGAAGCTGTACTCGGGCCGCGGCGTCGACAGATCGTTGCCAATCGCCTGCTGATGCGCAAGGAACGCGGGTGTCATCACCGCACAGATCGTATGGCTGCCGCGGTCGTTGGGGCCGGTGCGGCACGACCCGTCACGCAACCAACCGGTGACGGGGTCCACGCTGCAGCTCACAAGCGGACCACCGAGGACGTTCAGGGCGGGGGTGTCAGTCATGG
>JBLFZR010000031.1:0-13321 GCA_047610595.1 Nitriliruptoraceae bacterium
GACGGGGCTGCGACCGACGGGGCTGCGACCGACGGGGCTGCGACCGACGGGGGCGAGACCCGAGCGGAATCGGCTCGTTGTCATGATGGCTCCGTCAGTCGCGTGCGAGGAGGGGCTTGAGCTGGTCAGTCCGGCCAGCTTGGGCCGTGGCGTGCACCGCGCCGTCGGCCGGCAGCAGCCGGTCGACCCACAGCAGCCGGGGCTGATCGGCGCGGATCAAACCGAGCTCGGTGGCGGCGGCGGCGATGCGTGCCGGCGACTCAAGCGACGCGACGTCCGTCAGCTGCTGCCCGTACGCGATCTCGGCGGCGCGGGTCGCGATCTCGAGCTGACGTGCGTACACGGCATCATCGGCCGCAAGCGCGTTCAACGAGACGGCGCCGAAGACCGCGCAGCCCAAGACCAGCAAGGTGGCGACGATCCACAGCACCGGATGGCGTGCGTGCACCGGATCGACAACCAAGAACAGCTTCGGCGTCTCGCGACGCACGCGGTCGTCGCCACGGCGCCAGCGGCGGCGTTGGGCGGGCTGGACGTCGAGGGCAGTCATCGCGACTCCGACTGCTGGTTGTGGTGCAGGGGCGCGTCCGTGCGCCGCGCAGCACGCAGCCGCGCGGCGCTCGCGCGACGGTTCACCTCGACCTCCGCGTCCGCAGGCCGCTCGGGCTTACGAACAAGGATGTCCAAGATTGGGACGCGGCCGCAGGCGCACACCGGGAAACCCGGTGGGCAGACGCACCCGGTGGCCGCGTCGGTGAAGGCCCGCTTCACGAGGCGGTCCTCCAAGCTGTGGTACGCCAGCACAACGATGACGCCGCCCGGCATGAGTCGGTCGATGGCGATGGGCAGCACCCGCTCGACGGCCTCCAGCTCGCCGTTGACCTCGATCCGCAGCGCCTGGAACGTCTTGGTGGCGGGGTGTCCACCGGTCCGGCGCGCCGCCTGCGGGATCGCGTCGCGCACCACGTTCGCGAGCTCGACGGTCGACGTCAACGGCCGGGCCGCGATGATGGCGCGGGTGATGCGGCTGGCGAACTTCTCCTCACCGAACTCACGCAGCACGCGAGCCAAGGACCCGTAGTCGTAGCCGTTAACGATGTCGTCGGCCGTCCGCGGGGCATCCGGTCCCATCCGCATATCCAGCGGGCCGTCCTGGCGGTATGAGAAGCCCCGCTCGGCAAGGTCCACGTGCATCGACGAGAGGCCGAGGTCAAGGAGGATGGCGGCCACTTGGTCGACGCCGGCTGCGTCCAGCACATCACCCATCGCATCGAATCGAGCCTCGTGTAGCTCGTAGCTGATGGAGGCGTTCCCGATCGCAGCCAGCCGCTCCCCTGCCAGACGGTGCGCCAGCGGGTCGCGGTCGATGCCGATCAGGTGGGCTGATCCGTGGCGTGCAGCACGGGCGGCCAGCACGGCGCTGGCGTGCCCTGCGGCGCCCAGCGTGGCGTCGACGTACGGCCCAGCAGGCGAGTCGGTCAGCAGCTGGACGCATCGGTCGATCAAGACAGGGGTGTGCGGGGCGCTCATGCGTCACCGTCCTGTGCGAACCGGCTTGTCGCACCGCTCTCGTACGCGTTCCAGGTGGCGCGGTCCCAGATCTCGATGTTGCGGTGCATCCCGTTGACGGTCAGGTCCCGGTCAAGGCCGGCGTACTCGCGAAGCTTCGGCGGGATGGTCACACGTCCCTGACCGTCGGGCACCTGTTCGAAGGCGTTCGCCGTGAACAACCGCATGTCCGAGCGATACGCGGTGCCTGCCTCGACCTCGGCCGCCAGCAGCTCGACGCGTCGCTCAAACTCGGCTCGGGGGAACACGTCCACGCAGCGATCTTTGGCGAGCGTTAGCACGATCCCGCCAGCGAGATCGCTCCGAAACCGAGCAGGGAGGATGACCCGACCCTTGTCATCCAGCGTGTGCTGGTGCTCGCCTAAGAACACGCACTGCGCCTTTCGCATCGAGCTGTCAGCCACACAGGCCTCCAGCGTCCTCCACTTCTCTCCACCCTACGGCACGTTCACACCACTGGACAAGCATTTGCGACGAATTGACCCGAAATCAGATGAATCCCATCTGTGTCATTCCGTAACCTGCCTCTAGTCAAAACCCACATAATGCGCGCATTTAGGCCGTTTTTAGCTTAATACCTCGTCTTGTGGGGCGCGATGGTGAACAGATGGGGCATGGTGGAGTGTCGTGGCGCCCACGGAGGTGGGCCCCCTCGATCTGCGGACGCCGCAGCTGATTCGTCGCGTAGGAGCACACGCACCAACGCCCGTTGACCGGCGTCACCCAGCGGCCCTACGGTGAAACGACACCCACCCAGTGAGGCGACATGTCCACCTTTATCTGCGACGGCTGCGAGCAGGACATGCGCACCGAGCGCGTCGTATTTACAACCGAGGTCACGGACGCGTCGGGCATCGACGTCGAGGTCACGAAGCGATGGACGACCTGCATGCCCTGTGCCGAGAACGTTTTCTCGACCATCGGCCGCAAGGCTCCATGGGACGATTGGGACGCCACCACGATCGCGATGCCCGACAACGAGCTACATATGGGAGTGCCCTTGGGTGGCATCAGCGGCACGGTCGCTGGGTGACGGCCCCCAGCGTCCACATCCACTGAGCACTACTGTTACGAGCTGCCGACGGGGCTGGACCCTGCTGGTCGTTCGTCGGGGCATGTCCCGCGATTGGGCTTGGGGCACGCCCCGGCCGGAAGCCGAGGGAGAGCCCTCGCGGATGTAGGGAGCCCACGCGTGACGCGCACGACCACCGGTCCACGAATGACTCTGTCAGATGTCAGTCGCCTCGCGACCGACATCGAGACAAACATGATCTCCGTCGTCGAGGGCAAGCGCGATGTCGTCAGGCTGTCGCTGGTGGCGCTGTTCGCCGAGGGCCATCTGCTGATCGAGGACGTGCCAGGCGTCGGCAAGACGCTGCTGGCCAAGACGCTCGCGACGAGCATCGACTGCTCGGTCTCACGCATTCAGTTCACGCCAGACCTGCTGCCGTCGGATGTCACCGGGGTCACCGTCTACTCGCCTGACTCGGGTGAGTTCCGGTTCAAGCCGGGCCCCGTGTTCAGCAACATCGTGCTTGGCGACGAGATCAACCGCGCCGGCCCCAAGACCCAGTCCGCGCTGCTGGAGTCCATGGAGGAGCGGACCGTCACCATCGACGGCCACACCCACATCCTCGCGCGTCCGTTCATGGTCGTAGCGACGCAGAACCCCATCGAGCTTGAGGGCACCTACCCCCTCCCCGAGGCGCAGCGCGACCGCTTTATGATGCGACTGTCCGTCGGCTACCCCGACGTCGATGCCGAGCTCGCGATCTTGCGGACGCACGGTCACGGCAACCCGTTGGAGGCGCTGTCGCCCGTCACGGACGCCGCGACCGTCGCGGCCGCCGTCGTCGCGGTCCGCGAGGCGCACGTCGCAGCATCCGTCGAGCGCTACATCGTCGCGGTGTGCCGTGCCACACGCTCGCACCCGGAGGCCGAGCTCGGCGCCTCGCCGCGCGCGGCGCTGGCCCTGCTTCGCGCGTGCCGCGCGTGGGCCGCGATCGAGGGGCGCGCGTTCGTAACTCCCGACGACGTCAAGGTGCTAGCCCGTCACGTGCTGCCCCACCGTCTTATCCTGCGCCCCGATGCACAGCTCGCTGACCGCGACCCGCTGAGCGTCGTCGAGGACGTGCTGGCCGGTGTGCCCGCTCCGACCGAGTGAGTCATCTGTCGACGCTTCCACCTGCGCTTCGTCTGCTGACGCGGCGCGGTGCCGGCATGCTCCTGGCGTCCTTCCTGCTCTGGCTTGTGGGACGGATCTTGGGCATCTCACCCTTATGGATGGCCTCGGTCTCGCTGCTCGGGCTGGTGGTCGCTGGCTACGTCTGGGTGCTTCTCTCGACGGCCAAGCTCGAGGCGCACCGCCGCATCGCGCCGGGTCGGCTGTTTCATGAGGCGCGCGCTGGCGTTGAGCTGACGCTGCGCAACACCGGACGGCTCCCGACCTCGCTGCTCGGCGTGCGCGACCTTGTCCCCGATGCGTTGACGGCATCGGCCGGCTTCGTGCTCGCGCCGCTGCGCGCTGCTGGGGTTGCGCGTCTGCGTTACGAGATCATCGGCACGCAGCGCGGCGTCTACGAGCTCGGCCCTGTCCACGTGCAGCTGCGCGACCCCTTCGGGGTCGCCAGCCGCGTCCAGCAGGTCGGAAGCTCCGACACGCTGGTCGTCTACCCGCCCGTCCACCGGCTCGCCGTTGGCCTGCCGCTGCGCGGGCTGGCAGGCACGGGTGGTGCGTCTCGTCCCCGGCCGGGAGCCACCGGCGAAGAGCTCTCGACCGTCCGCGAGTATGTCCAAGGCGACGATCTGCGCAAGGTGCACTGGGGCAGCACCGCACACCGCGGCCAGCTGATGATTCGGCAGGACGAGTCGCCGCAGCGCCCCGATGCCACGATCGTGCTTGACACGCGGGCCGCCGCACATCGGGGCATCGGCCCCGCCGCGTCGATTGAGACCGCAACCACCGCCGCTGCCTCCATCGCGTACCACGTGGCCGAGCGCGGGTTCGATGCCGCGCTGGTGACCGGGGCAACGACCAGCAAACCGCGCCCGCTGCCGTGGCAGCAGACCCTCGAACGCATCGCACGCATCACGCCTGACGACGACTCGGACCTCGGTGCACTGTGGCAGCAGCTGGCAACCACGTCCGGCATGAGCGGACTGCTGTTCGCGGTCGTCTGCGTCCCCGACGCGGCCTTGCTGCGCCCGATGGTGCGGGCAGGGCGGGGAGCTTCGGTCCGTGTCGCCCTGCTGGTGGATGCTGACGCGCACGGCAGCGGTCAGCGACGTGGGCCCGAACCGCTGCCCACGGCCCGTGCGTTGCGGTCCGCAGGATGGCGCGTGGCCGTCATCGGTCCTACCGACAACCTGGCAACGACCTGGCGTGAGCTGCTCGCCGGAGGCCGGCTGCCGGCAGGAGCATCGCGGTGACCGCAGCACGACGCGACCTCGCGCTGGCGTGTATGACGACCGTTGTGGTGCTGGCGGCGCTGTTCTCTATGAGCCACGTGTTTACCGCAGATACGTGGGTCGCCCCCAGCGTCATCGCGGCGGTGGCGGCATCCGTGATGGCGACCGGCGCGCGCCGCGTCGGCCTTGGCGCCCTTGCCTCGTTGATCCTGACGGTGGTCGGGTTCATCGTCTACTCCTACGTCGCGCATCTGCCCCCAGGCCCCCTGATCCCGGGCCGAGAGCAGCTGATGCAGATGTACGAGCTGTTCGGTGCCGGCCTCGTCGGCCTCAGAGAGCAGCCCGCACCGACCGAGCCGCTCGAGGAGCTGGTGTTCCTCGTGTCCAGCGCCGCCTGGATGGTCGCGTTCACCGTGCACGAAGTTGCCGTCCGGCTGCACCGGCCGGGAGCATCGCTCGTGCCGGCGACGGCGCTGTGGGTCGCGCCGCTGGCGATGCCACAGCCGGAGCCCGCGGGCGCGCGGACCGCCGTCGGTTTCCTGCTTGCCGCCGCGCTGCTGCTGCTGCTGGAGTCGGACGCCGACCTTGTCGGGTGGGCCCGAGAACGGATCGCGCCGCGCATCACACTCGCCGGCACCGGCCTCGCGGTCGGGGCCGTCGCGTTGGGCGTCGTCGCACCTGGTCTGCTACCGGGCTATCAGGCGGCACCGCTGCTGGAGCTCGGGACCGGGTCGGACCCGCGCGGGTACCAGCCGATCGTCGACATCGGTGACCGCCTCAACCTGCCCGTCGACCGAACTGTGATGCGCGTTGCGTCCGACCGGCGCGTCTACCTACGACTGGCCGCGCTGGACACCTTCGACGAGAACACCTGGCGGCTCGGTCCACCAGGTGGGGCCTCGTTCACGCCCGACCAGTCCGAGCTGTACGCAGGAGATCGTGAGCTGCCGTTCGAAACTGCCATCGCAGCTGCGGACACAACGGTGATCGACATCGAGATCGTCGACCTCGAGAACATCTACGTTCCGGTCCCCTACCAGCCAGTCCAGATCATCGGCGATGCCGCACGCGAGATGGTCTGGTCTCGCGTGGGCGGGTTTTTAGCGACGGGCGAGCTCTCCGAGAACGAGCTCGGCGGGACGCTGCGCACCGGCGTGGTCCCCGGGCTGCAGTACCAGGTTGTGGCCGCGATTCCCGACCCGACCATCGCAGAGCTACGGACCGTCGACGCCGACCTGTCCGTGATCGCACCTTGGCTTGACCTGCCTGGCCTCTCGGACGGCCGCTGGGACAGGTACGCAGACCAGGCCCGCACGGTGTACGACCAGACGGGGGCCGCGACGGCTGTGGACCGCGCACTTGCGCTGCAGTACTGGTTCACGACGTCTGGCGGGTTCGAATACTCGCTGACCGACGTGGAACCGCTGCGTGGTCCGAACCCGCTCGAAGCTTTCGTTTTCGAGACGAAGACCGGTTACTGCGAGTACTACGCCACCGCGATGGCTCTGATGCTGCGCGCGACCGGCATCCCGGCCCGGGTCGCTGTCGGCTTCCTCCCCGGCACGATGACGATCGCTGCCGACCCTGCGGCCGGCATCGATCGCGATATCTACGAGGTGTCGACATCGGATGCGCACGCATGGGTTGAGGTGCTGTTTGACGGGTACGGCTGGATCAAGTTCGACCCGACCCCACGCACCGACGGCTCGACGCTCGCCCCCGTCGAGGACGACCTAGACCCGCAGCTCACACCAGAAGAGCTTGCAGACGCCCAGCAGCTTGCGGCCCTCGATGGTGTCGCGACCACGAACCCGTTGGACGAGCTCAACGGGCTGCCCGACGACACCACCTCCCTCGACGATGAGCCGGACTCCACCACAGATACCGAACCCGCAGGCGTGCCGCTGCTACCGATGATGGCGAGTGTGATTGGGCTGGCCTGCCTCATGCTTGTGCGACGCCGTCGCGGAGCTGATGACCGACAGCTCGCAGGCGCCGAGGCGGCGCTGGCGGCACAGCGTCGCGTCCTACGCGAAGGCGCCCGCATCGGCCACCCGCGGCTCGAACACGAGACCGCACGCGAGGTGCTGCACCGCTGGGCCAGCGAGAACCGCATACCCGCGCCCGAGGCGGCCACCCTCGCGTTGATCACGCGGCAGGCCGCGTTCGGCCTCTCGCTTCCAGACAAGGACGCAGAGCACGCGCGCGCGCTCGCTGACTCGCTGGTCCGGAGCCTGCGCGCCACCGCGACGCAGCCCGAGCGAGCACTCTCGCCCGTTCGAATCCCGATCACCCAGCTCATGCACGTTGCCGCACGGGTTCGCGAAGCTGGCCGATCCCGCCTCGGCGAGTGAGCTCCGACGCCAGCCGCTGTTCAGCGGTTGGTCAGCGGATGGTCACGCGTCGGCGTCGGCGTCGGCGCCTTCGCCACGGCCAAGCAGCTCTCGGACGCGATGTCCGAAGTCGCCCTCGACGGTCTGAAGCTCGCGGGCGCCGACAAAGACGCCAGCAAACATAAACCCGAAGCCAACGAAACCGAAGGCTTGACTAACAACGATGCCTAGCAGCGACAAGAAGCCCACCACGATGGCAGCGACCGCCAGTCGAATCCGACGGCCTCGACGGGCCTCGACCGTGACGCGGCGCGTCTTGTGGACGAAGCGCGGATCGTCTTCGGTGAGCTGTTGCTCAATCTCGGCGAAGATTCGCCGTTCCTGCTCGGAGAGACCCAAGAGGCGTCCTCCACTCGTTGACGTGCCCGAACTGTTCGGATCTATCAGTATAGGCAGCAGCCGTGCACGCGCCACGGGCCGGGCGGCCCTGATGACGCGTGGTGCCCCGACCGCGCAGTTGGAACGTCCCAGCCAGCGGCCGATGCAGACTGCTTGACACACTGCTTGTCCCACGTGACGTGCGGCCGACGGGGCGCTCATGGAACTCTCCCACGCGCACCCCACCCACCTACAGCGTCTCGCTGAGACGCTGTGGGAGGAACGTCATGTTGTAGAGCAGCTGCTCTACCGTCTCACGTGCGCCAAGCTGCTGCTTGCAACCGATCAACAGCGGTTCGTACCGGACGCGCTCGAAGAGGTCGAGCGGACCGTTGACCGACTGCGTCAGGTCGAGCAGCTGCGAGAAGGCGTGGTAGCGGAGGTCGCGATGTCGCTCGCAGTCGGCCGTGACAGTCTGTCGCTGGCCGAGCTCGCTACGAACGCTCCGTCGCCGTGGAACGACGTCTTCGCAGACCACCGAAAGGCGTTCCTGTCGCTGGCTGAGGCCATCGAAGACACAACCGCCGCTAACCGCGAGCTCGCCTCGCAGGCTCTCGGTCATGTCCGGCGGGCCATCGACGCGCTGTCCGGTACCCCCGCCACCAGCGCCACCTACGACGCTGCTGGCCGCACCGCGGTTCCAACTGGCGTCCCTGTCCACCTGGATCGTGCCCTGTGAGCTTCGTCACGCTTCAGACAGGGCTTTCGGGGCTTCGCACGTCGCAGGTGGCCGTGGACACCGCGTCTCACAACGTCGCCAACGCCAGCACGGTCGGTTACACCCGCCAGCGCGTGGCAACGTCCACGGGACACACGTACGTATCTCGTGACGGGCAGGTCGGGACCGGGGTCAAGGTCGACGACATCGTTCGACTCCGCGACACATTCCTCGACACCCGGGTCCGCGAGTCAGTCGGCGCGTTCATGTCGCACGATCGTCGCAGCGTCTCGCTGCAACGGTTGGAGGTCGTGTACGGCGAACCGGACGACGGCATCACCGAGCCGCTCAACGAGCTCTGGGCCCGCTTCGAGGATCTCGCGCTCGATCCCGCCAACCCGGCCAACCGCACGATAGTTCTCTCGCAGCTCGACGAGCTGACCTCCCGGATCCGCGACATCGCGGCGGCGTCTGAGGCGCTGCGCACGGACACGGCCAGCAGCCATGAGCTGCTTGTCAGCGAGACCCAAGAGCTACTCACACAGGTGGCCACGATCAACGAGGCCGTCCAAAACCGCCCGCCAGACGAGATCTCAAACACCCTGCTCGATGACCGTGACCGCCACCTCGACCGTCTCGCTGAGCTGGTCGGTGCGACGTCCACCGCCCAGGCTGATGGCTCGGTCACGGTCCATCTCGGCTCCGAAACGCTGGTTGCCGGCACGACGGCATCGTCGGTCACAGCGGCGAGCAACGGAGTGCAGGTCAACAGCACCACCGTTCCGTACTCGGCCTACTCCGGTGAGCTGGCTGGCGCGCAAGCAGTCCTGCTCGAAGACATACCTGCTGTCCAGGCCAGCCTGGAAGACTTCGTGTCCCAGCTGGCGGACGCCATCAACAGCCAGAACGCGGCTGGCTTCACCGAGGACGGCTCGGCTGGTGGGTCGCTGCTGAGCTTCACGTCGGGTGACGCGGCTGGCACGATCGCTCTGATGGCGATCACCATCGACGACCTCGCCCTCCAAGGGACGGCAACCAGCGGTCGCCACGACTCAACGAACGCCACAGCACTTGCGGATCTGCGCACAGCGACGCGTGGGGATGGACGCACCCATGATGACGCACTGCGCACGACAGTCGTGTCGATCGGTGCACGCGTCGCCACTGCCAACCGCAGCGCTGCCTCCGCGGCAGAGGTTGCGACGAACGCAGAGGTGAACCGGACCTCGGTGCACGGCGTCAGCCTGGACGAGGAGATGGTGTCGCTCGTGCAGTACCAGCGAGCTTTAGAGGCCAACAGCCGCATGATGACCGCGGCCGATGAGATGCTGGACCAGATCATCAACCGGATGGGGGTGGTGGGCCGATGAGTCACTCCCGCCGTCACCCGCATATGGAGGGCTGAACAGATGCGCGTCACCACCAACCTCATGGTCACCAACACGCTGCGTCGACTCTCCAGTCGCCTCGAGCAGTACGAGTCCAAGCAGGAGCAGCTCGCCACCGGCCGCCGCATCAACCGGACGTCTGACGATCCGGCCGGCGCGTCCCGTTCGCTTGTGCTTAACAGCGCCATCCGGGCTCGCACGCAAGAGCGACGCAACGCCGACGACGCGGTCCAGATGCTCGACACGGCCGACAGCAAGCTGCAGGGCGCGGTGACGGCCATGCACCGTGTCAAGGACCTCACCGTGCGCGCCAGCAACGACCTGGGCCCCGTCGAGCGCGAGGCGATCGCTCGCGAGCTCGAGCAGCTCCAAGGCACCCTTGTCGGCATCGCGAACTCGACCAGCGGCGACAAGCCCCTGTTCTCCGGCACGCATGACGGGCTCGCGGTCGAGAACGTCGCTGGCAGCTGGACCTACACCGGCGACAACGGCAACGTTATGCGCCGAATCTCCGAGCAGGACCGCGTGACTGCCAACGTCACCGCCGACGAGATATTCGGCTTCGGCAGCCCGCAGGGCGACGTATTCACCATCATCGACGACCTGATTGGTGCGCTCGACTCCGACGACACTGCCACCCTCAACGCGGGTCTCGGGCGGCTCAACGACGCGTTCTCATCTGTCACCGAGCAGCTCTCGGTCGTCGGTGCTGTCACCAACCGTGTTGAGTCGGCTCGGGACCGGACGCAGAACGCGTTGATGACTCTCAGACGTGAGCTAGCTGAGGTGCAGGACGTCGACCTCGAGGAGGCCATCATGGACCTGCAGGTGGAAGAGATCGCCTACGAGGCCACGCTGCAAGCCCTCGGACGCTCGCTGCCGCAGTCGCTCATCGCGTTCATGCGCTGAGCGAGTGACGACGTCCTCTCCCGCATCACCGTCATGCCCCCTTTCCGAGGGCCGGACCTCCCCCGCGCCGCCGGCGCGGGCACGTAGGCTCGGCCCGACCACAACCACGGACGCCACAGATGGACGCTCCCGAGCAGACAGCTCCCGCCATAGACGACGCGACGGACCTCTCGGTCCTCACGTTTGATGACGGGCTGCCCGGCTTCACCGATGCGCACCGGTTCGTGCTCGTCGACCTTGTCGAGGACGGTGCCTTCCAGCTGCTGCGCAGCCTGGACCACGAGGGCCTCGAGCTCGTCGTCGGCCAGCCGTGGCTGTTCTTCCCGGATTACGCGCCCGAGATCGCAGACGATGACCAGATGCAGCTCTCGCTGGAGACGGCCGAGGACGCGTTGATCTTCTGTGCCGTCACGCTCCCGGAGGGCGACGACAGCGTCCCGACGATGAACTTGCTCGGCCCGTTCGTCGTGAACCGTCACACCCTGGCGGGACGCCAGGTGGTGCTCAAGGACGAGGTTGCGACCCCAGTTCGCGCGCAGCTAGACCTCGGCTGATGCTGGTCCTGACGCGCCGGGTAGGCGAAGCAATCGTGATCGGCAACGGCATGGTGGTGCGCGTTCTTGAGGTGCGCGGCGACCAGGTTCGCCTCGGTGTAGACGCGCCCCGCTCCGTGCCAGTGCACCGCGAGGAGGTCTATCGCGAGGTCGAGAAGACCAACGCGGATGCGGCGGCATCGGCTGCGCGCGCGGCCGCCATGCTGCGTGGTCGACCAGCACGCCCGGCCGGCACCACACCTCCCGCGCGCATGCCTCGCCCGGACCGGCCATCACCGCAGCCCTAGCCGACACTCCGGCGCCTGGGCCCTGATCTGGGCCCTGATCTGGGCCCTGACCTGCCCTCTAGAGATGTGGCCGCTGTGCCGCGGGTAATCACCAGCTTCCGGCTGGGTCCAGCGGCTCTCCGTCAACGCGCACCTCGACGTGCAGATGTGGCCCTGTGCTGCGCCCAGTCGATCCCACAGCCCCAAGGTGGCCGCCGACACCGAGGCGCTGCCCGACCTCAACGTCGATCGATGACAGATGCGCGTAGCGCGTGATCACGCCGTTGCCGTGGTCAACCTCCACCAACAGGCCGTACCCGCCCGCGTTCTCTGCGCGGACAACGGTCCCGTCTGTGATCGCCCGCACCGACGTTCCCGTCGGCGCTGCGATATCCAGCCCATCGTGATCGCGGCGCTGGCCTGTGATCGGATGCACCCGCGGGCCGAAGTTCGATGACACAGCCCCCTCCACCGGAGAAACCGTCGCCACATGCCCGGCGAACGGACCGCTACCGGACGAGAACAACGAAGCCGCCGACAGCGTCGCCGCACCACGGCTGTTGGTAGCTGAACCGGCAACACCAAACATGGCACCCGAGGCTGACGATGGTGCCTGCGACGTACCAGCGCGGAGCATGGCACCCAGCGTCGTGGCACCGTTCGCAGCTGCGATCAGCTCGGGGTTGGGGGCTGTGCCTGCGCCCACACCCCCCGCCGAACCAGCACTGCCCACAACCGGCGGCGTCGGCGCACGGCGGGCGGCGACGTCGGCGAGCCGGGCCGCGAAGCCCGTGGCACGCAGCAGATCCACGCTCGGAACCGGCGCCGTGGGAGGCGTCGGGAGCTGTGGCGTGATCAGAGGAACCTGCATGCGTCCCCCGTCGGCCGCACCGCCCGCCCGTTGCATCTTCTCGCAGATCTAGTCTGAAAACACCAGGCCATACACATCCGTGACTGAGCATCCAGGGTGTCAACGTCACACAACGCTGCTTTCACACCGAAAACGACCGGACCGACGCGTTCGGTGACCTAAACGCCACAAGATACCACTTAGAGCGCTATAGTGAACGCTCTTAGTCATGCATTCGTCAAGCACGGTGAACATATAACTAGTTATAAAGGATGGTGACACAATGACTCAAGTAGTTAGGTAGCACCAACATCGGACTATTCACGACCTAACACCTAGCGCGGCAGCCGGACCTCCGACACAGTCCTCTCACCACACCAGGGAACGCACATATGGCAATCATCGACAAGGCGACATCGGTTAACGTCGACGCGGTCGTCGAGGAGCACCTCTACCTCGTCCAGCACCTCGTGAACCAGCTCGCCAGCCGCTACCCCCGGCACGTCGATCGCTCTGAGCTTTGGTCCGCTGGTGCGGCTGGCCTCGTCGACGCCGCCCAGCGCTTCGACACGGCTGCCGGTGTCCCGTTCGCACGGTACGCGTCAATCCGCATCCGCGGCGCGATCATCGACTCGACCCGCTCTCGCGACTGGGCCACCCGTTCCCTGCGTCGCCGAGCCCGCGAGCTGCAGGCCGTAGAGCGCAGCCTCGAGCAGGAGCTCAGCCGGAGCCCCAGCCGCGAAGAGCTTGCCCTGGCCAGCGAGATGACGGTCGAAGAGATCGAGCAGTGCCAGCGAGGCGTCGAGCGCTCCACGCTCCTTCAGCTCGACCAGCCGGTGACCGACTCCTCCTCCGGCGTCCAAGACACCCTGCAGTCGCTGCTCGTCGAAAGCGACCCCGGGACGCTCCCGCAGGACGCCGCCGAGCAGCGCGAGCTCGTGGGCACCT
>JBLFZR010000032.1:0-13210 GCA_047610595.1 Nitriliruptoraceae bacterium
AGGACGCAGACAAGCGCGCCAAGCACATCGGCAGCATCGAGACGTTCAAGCAGCTGCAGTGAGCCGCTGACAGCGCATACGTAACACGACGGGCCGCCCAGCAGGGTGGCCCGTCGTCGTTGTGCAGTAGGGCGTGATGCGTGATGCGTGATGCGTGATGCGTGATGCGTGATGCGGGCCTGACGGGTTCTGGCGTCAGCAGCCGAGGCCGCCAGTTGCGATCAGGTGCGCGACCGGCATCGCGCCACAGGTTGGCACCCACAGCGTGGCGATGATCACCGGAACGGCGGCCCATGCGGCGCGGCGTGTCTCGATAAGGGCGGCCACCATCACAGCGGTGCAGGCTGCCATGCCGCCTCGGTACAGACCGATCTGGAGGCCGCCGCCGAACAAGCCGCCGAAGGCGAAGACGTACGACGCCACCACGACGATGGCGGGTCCGAGGATCGTGGCCCGCGTTGTGCGGTCTTTAGACACGACCAGCCGGTCGACCAAGAGGAGCGCTACGAGCAGGCCGGCGCTGTCGAGCAGCACATGGAGCGTCGGCACCCCTCCGGGCACGAGTGACAGCAACAGTCCCATCAACGTGCCGACGCCGAGCGCTCCGAGGCCGTAGCTGCGCAGCCCCTCGACAAGGCTGATCTCGGTGGCGCGGAAGGCATCGCGTGCGCGTGTGACCAGCAGGCCGTACAGCAGCACAGAACCGATGGCGGCAACGGTCAGGATCGCAAGGTTGCGTGCGATGTCGATGACCGTCAGCGTGGCGATTGTGGACTGATTGGTGGCGCCGATGCGCCCGAGCACGGCGCCGGCGACACCGGACGCGCTGAGCAACCGGACGTAGCCGAAGACCAAGATCGGGGCCGCGATCAGCAAACCGTCGGTGATGCCGGAGCGGTCAGCACCGAGTCCGTGGGCCTCCAGGCCCTGCTCGCGGTAGCGGCCGAGGAAGCGGGGGAATCGGATCATCAGTGCGTAGATGAACCCGAGAGCGATGACATCGCCGATGATCCCCGCGGGGAAGAACGGGAGCACAGTGAGGAAGGCCGTGACCATCGAGCCGAACACGAGGGCCGCGGCCGCGAGCACGAAGTCGGACCGCGCGTCCTCAGAAGACATCCACATGTCGGTGACCGTACCGCCGGCTTGCGTAGGCTTGTGCGCACACGACGATGGGTGCGAACCGTGACGACCGAGCTGCGTGCGTCCATACTCATTATCGGTGACGAGCTGCTTGGCGGCTTCGTGCGCGACACCAACTCGGGGTTCATCGCCGAGCGGCTCCGAGACCACCACGTGCCGTTGGACCGGGTGCAGGTGGTGCCCGACGAGATGGACGCGATCGACGAGGCGCTGCAAGCCGAGCTGGCGCGTGCTCGGCCACGCGTGATCCTCACGACGGGTGGCATCGGGTCCACACCGGATGACATCACCTTCGAGGCGGTGGCGGCCAGCCTCGGTCGTGATGTGGTTGAGGATTCGACGATCGCACAGCTGCTGGACGGCGCGATGCGGTGGACCGAGGAGCAAGGCATCGCGCTGGACGACGAGTCGCGGCACCAGTTCTTGCGTATGGCGCGCATCCCGGTCGGCGCCGAGCTGATGCCAACCGACGGCTGGGCGCCAGCGGTGCGGGTTGATGTCGACGGCGGCACCGACGCGGGGGGCGTGACGATCGTGATCTTGCCGGGCGTCCCCAGTCAGATGCGCACGCTGATGGCGTCCGGCGTCGAGCCCGTGCTGCTGCTTGATCGCAACGACCCGTGGGACGTCGTGGAGCTGACGCACGGCTACCCGGAGTCGCTGCTGAACCCGACGTTCCTACGGCTGGAGCGGGAGCATCCTGGGGTCAAGCTCGGCAGCTACCCGGGCTCCCCGATGCTGGTTCGCCTGCAGGGGGCGCCACCGGCCGTCGCGCTGGCCGCGGCGCTGGTGAGAGACGACCTCGCGGCGCTCGACGCCAGCGCGGGCGGCAAGAAGATCCTCGCGTCATGGGGCGCACGGCTGCGCGAGAGCACCGGCGATGATTCGCATGACGGCGCCCCCGACGGCGCGTCCGACAGGGCGTCCGACACCGCATCCGACAGGGCGTCCGACACCGCATCCGACAGGGCGTCTGAGCCGGAGGAATCGACTGATGGCTGATCGTCGATTGCTTGTCGTGCACGCACATCCCGACGATGAGTCGTCGAAGGGGGCTGCAACCAGCGCGCGTTACGTCGATGAGGGTGCCGACGTCGTGCTTGTCACATGCACCGGAGGAGAGCAGGGCGAGGTCCTCAACGAGAACGCGGGCGCCATCACACCGCAAGAGCTGCCCGCCGTGCGGGAGGCGGAGCTTGCGGCAGCGGTCGTCGCGATCGGATTCACCCGCGTGCATCACCTGGGGGAGCGCGACTCGGGATGGCACGAAGACCTGGCCAACATGCCGTCCGGCGACTGCTTCTGGCACGCGCCGCTGGACCGTCCTGCTGGGCTGCTGGCTGGCATCATCCGTGCCGAGACGCCGCAGGTCATCGTCACGTATCCACCGGACGGCGGCTACCCGCACCCGGACCACATCAAGACACATGAAGTGACGATGCGTGCCGTGGCGCTGGCAGCAGATCCGCACGCGGACGTGGTCGGCGAGCCGTGGATCGTGTCTCGCGTGGTTGGAACGACGGTGTTCACCGCCAGTCACCTACGCGCGATGCACGACGCGATGCTGGCAGCAGGCCACCCGTCGCCGTACGAGGACTGGCTTTCGGGGGACCGGCCGGCGCGTGACGCGGACCGGCTGCCGGTCGCGGCTCGGGTGCACGTGGCGGACTGGTTTACGCGGCGAGACGCAGCGCTGCTGGCGCACGTGACGCAGGTTGATCCCGCGGGGATGTGGTTCGCAGTCCCACGCGACATCGAGAGAGCGACGTGGCCGTGGGAGTCGTTCGTGGCGATTCTGCCGGCCGAGATCCCGGGCGCCCCGCTCGACGACCTGTTTGCCGGCGTCTGACGGACTCTGTCATGCCGGCGTGCGTAAACGCACGCCAGCATGACAGAGTCCGTCAGGCCGGCGGTGCGCCTCGCACCAGGGACCGTGCGAGCCCGTGCGTCGCCAGCGGGACAGTCACCAACAGAAACAGACCGGTCATCGCCAACTCAAGCCCGACTGCGAGTGACCCGCTGCGCAGGCCGAGGCCGAGTAGCAGGCTTAGCATCCCGGTTGACGAGGCTTTCGCCGCGACATGGAGGCGCACGGCGGGGTCGCGGAACCGGTGGAGCCCGATTGACGAGACCGCCATCAACGATGCGCCCAGCACCGCGAGGGTGGCGCCGAGGACATCGACCGATGTGGCCCAGAGGGCGGTCATGTTTCACCTCGTACGGCCCGGGCTCCTGCCAAGGTTCCGACGACCGCCAGCAGCCCGAGCAGCGGTAGCACGTCGAGCATGTCGGTGCGCCCGGTGGCCTCGGCGTTCGCCGCGATCAGCCCGATGAGCCCGAGCAGCGCGACGTCCACGCCGATGATGCGGTCTGCCAGCGAGCCGTGACGAACGGCGCGGGCCACGCCGGACACAACGGTGAGGGCGAGCAGTAGCTGGAGCAACGGGATCATCGGAGCACCTCCGGGTCGGTGTCGAGCAAGATCGAGGTATGGGCGTCGGGGATGGGTCCGGTCGGACCGTCGGTGACGGCGCGCACGTCGCGATGCAGACGGCGCACGTCGTCCATCAGCGTTTCGGCGAGCCGCACGTCCATCAGGTGCAGCTGCAGCCACGAGCCATCGTCCGCCATATCTACGACGTACGTGCCAGGGGTGAGAGTCAGCAGGCCGCCGAGGAGGGCGGTCTCTCGCGCGCCGCCGGGGAGCGACACGTCCACGATGCCTGGCTCTGGCGCGCCGGGACGCACCAGCACCCGCAACACCACGACAGTGGAGTGCAGCACGCCGATCAGCTCGTCAAGCATGAGTCGTGGCACCCACCACCAGCGCCACGTGAGACCTTTTGGTCCGGGGATAAGCACGGACGCTGCAAGCCCCACGATCAGCCCACCGAGCACCAGGCCAGGGGTCACATCGCGAAACAGCGTCAGCCAGATCAGCAGCAGGCTGAGCACACGGATGGTCATCGTGTTACCTCCTCTGCACCGAGCAGCTGCGTGGCGCCGGTAACGGCCAAGCCGTGCAGCGGTCCCGCCAGCACCGCGGCGACCACGCCTACCGTCAGCAGCGCGCCCGCGCCTGCGAGCGCGCGACGCTCTGCCCCCTGCGCCTGCGGCCAGTGGGCTTGGGGCGGGACGTGGCCGTCTGACTCGCCACGGAGGGCGACATGCACCTTCAGCATCGACACGAGGGTCAGCAGGCTCGCCAGCCCCATGACGGCCAGCAGCCACCAGACCTCAGCGTCGATCGCTGCGCGCAGCAGGGCCACCTTGGCCACGAAGCCGGTGGTGGGTGGCAGCCCGGCCAGCGTTGCGGCCCCGAGCAGCAGGACCCCCGCCAGCACGGGATGGCCCACCAACGCACCGCGCAACCGGCCCAGCGACGTCGTGCCGAAACGTGCCATCACAGCGGCTGCGACGAGCAGTAGGGCGCCCTTTACGAGCACGTGGTGGCCGAGATACAGGATGCCGCCGGTCGTGCCGGCGAGGTCGAGCAGCCCGAAACCGGCGACCATGAAGCCGACCTGGCTCACGACATGAGCGGCGAGCACCCGTGTGAGATCTTTCTGGCCGATCGCCACCACGACACCGACGAGCATCGTGACCGAGGCAAGCACGAGCACGGCTGTCGAGCTGCCGGTGCCGTGCGGGCCGGTGACCTGCAGCACACGCACGAGCGCGACCACCCCAACCTTTGTCAGGATGGCACCAACGGCCGCGGCGAGCACCGGGGGCATGGCACCGTACGTCCGCGGCAACCACACGCCGAGCGGCACGATCGCAGCCTTCGTGGCGGCGACACCAAGCAGTGCGGCGGTGGTCAGCGCCCGAACAGCTGGGTCGACCTCGGGCCAGGCGGCGCTGACCTCGGCGAACGCGACATGTCCCGTGGCGCCGTACACGCCAGCGATCGCTACGAGGAACACAGCGGAGGCGATGAGGTTCGCTTTGACGTACGCCGGCGCGGCATCCACACCCTCCACATCACCCTCTCGGGTGAGCAGCGCGTACGACGCGAACAGCACGATCTCGAAGGACACAAACAGCGTGAACAGGTCGGCTGTCAGGTACGCGAGCATCACGCCGGCGGTGAGAACGAGAAGGCTGGCCCGGGTGGCGTGCCATCGGTCCGCAGCCGTTCCACGCAGCGCGACCTGCACGGCCAACAGCACGGCCGCGCTCACGCTGGCTGCAACCCCCGCCAGCACGTCCGCGACGAGCGTGATGCCAAGCGGGGCCGGTAGCGCCCCGACGGTGACGATGACTGGGCCGTCGGCGGCCGCCGAGGTCAGCGCGACTGCCCCGACCAGCAGCAGCGCGCTCGCCGCGATCCCAGCGGGTCGCGCGGCGCGGGTGTGGCCGACCAGCAGCAGGGCGCTGCCCACCAGCAGTGGGAACAAGACGACAAGGACGGCCACCAGCGTCATGGCTGACCCTGTGCGTTGGGCGCAAACTCGCCGTCGGTCATGCTGTTGTGGGTCTGATTGGTGTCGTCTGACTCGCCGCTGGCGATGGCGAGTAGCAGCACCGTGGCACCGAATCCGATGACGATCGCCGTGAGCGCGAGGGCTTGTGGGATCGGGTCGCTGATGGCCTCGGTCGCAGTCGTGAGCGGCGCTGTGCCGGCGCGCCCGGACAGGACCAGCAGCAGCACGACGCCGTGTCCGAGCAGACCGGCACCGAGCACGGCGCGGATGCCGTCACGGTCTAACAGGAGCCATACGCCGCCTCCTACCAGGGCAGTGATGGCGATCACGGTTGCGATGCTCATGCGGGCTCCGTCGGGAGAAGCGTCGAGGTTGCCATCGGGCCGGGGCGGCTCCCTGGGGGCAGACCGGGGGCCAGATCGGGGGGCAGATCGGGGTCAACATCGTGCTGCTGCGTGCGGCTGTCGACGGGGACCGGCCACGGGATGTGTCCCGGCCGAAGCACCTTCAGCGTGACCAGCACCAGACCGACCACGATCAGCACCACGCCGATGTCGAGCGCGAGCGCGGTTGTTAGCTTCGGTTCGGCGAGGCCGGCCAGCCTGATGGTCACGGCGCCCATGTCGCCGGGTGCGGCGCCGAAGATCGTCGGTGCGAGCATCGTGGTTGAGGCGACCAGCATCCCGGCACCGAGCAGTGACGCAGGCCATACGCGCTCGAGCGGTGCCGGAAGGCGGCCGGTCGCGAGCTGGTGCAGCGCGAGTCCCGCCCCGAGCGTCAGCCCTGCGACGAAGCCGCCACCCGGCGCGTCGTGGCCGACGAGCAGCAGGTGGATCGCGAGGACGACAGCGATGCGTGTGAGCATCGGCGTGGCCTGCGCAAGTAGGGGTGTCACAGGCTCGCCCAGCCGTGTTGACGCGCGTCCGATCATGCGGCGCAGCAGGGGCAGGGCGGCCAGCCCGGCCATCATCAGCACCGCGAGCTCGCCGACCGTGTCGAGCGCGCGGAAATCCGTCAAGATCACGTTCACGACGTTGGTGCCCGCGCCGATGGGCTTGGCTGCCTCGGTTGCCAGCACCGAAAGCTCGCGGGGGCCGCCTGTCAGCGCGGGACGTAGCGCCAGCGCGGCCGCGACAGCTGCTGCACCAACGGCGACCAGCAGACGTGCGATTCTCTGCTGGAGGGTCCCGGCAGCGCGGCGTGGCGCCTCGCGCGGGCGCCGTCCGAGCACGCCGACGAACGCGATCACCACGATGGTCTCCACGACCACCTGCGTGAGAACTAAGTCAGGCGCACCGTGCACGGCGAACAGCCCGGCGAGCCCGTACCCGACGACGCCGAGCACGACAGCCGCCGCGAGGCGTCGGCGCAGCAGCACGACCCCGAAGGTCGCGAGCACCACGACGCCGCTCGCAAGCAGCTGCATCGGACCGCTGCTTATCGGAAGTCCGGTCAGTGAGACCGAGGTCGGGTCGACAGCTGTCAGCATGAGCAGCACCAGGCTGCCAGCGACGATTCCGACCACGGCTCGCCGGTCGAGCGTCTCGACGATGGATGCGCCGCGCGACGCTGCGGTCAGCCCGTGGTCAATGACCCGCCCGAGCACGGCCGGCGCTGATCGATCGAGACGCGTGGCCGGAATCGAACGCCCGGTCGCGGCGACGATGCCGGTGGCGATGGCGCCGGCGACCAGCGCTGCGATGCTGATGGTGAACGCGGTTCCGAGCCCGGGCCACAGCACAATCTTGGCACCTTCGCCACCGGCGACCGCCATCGCGGCGCGGTCCGCAAGCTGGTCGAGTGGGCCGGTCAGGATGCCCGTTACCGCGACGGTGGCGAGCAGGACAAGCGGCATCGCCGCTGCGCCGGCCGGGATCGGTCGCGGCGCAGCTCTGCGCGCAGGTGCCGGGGCAGGAGCGTCAGAGACGCCGATGAGGCCCACGAGCCGGGCCGCGACCACAACGCCGAGCGCCGATCCAGCTGCGAGGGGCCACACCGAGAACGAGGAGGGCAGCGACAGCGCCCACGCCACGGCTGCTTCCTTGGTTGCCCAGCCCGCGAGCGGCGGCAAACCTGCCAGCGTGAGGGCGCCGAACACCAGCGCGGCACGCAGCGCTGGTGCGCCGCGCGTGCCGTCCCACAACCCGGCAACGTCGCCGCGGTCCGTGCGTGCTGTGATGTTGCCGACTGTGAGGAACAGCGCCGCTTTGTACGCGCCGTGTACGAGCAGCAGCCCGACGCCCACTGCCGCACCGCGGCTGGTCCCGCTTGCGACCGCCGCGAGGGCGAGTCCGAGCTGTGCGGAGGTGGTCGCCGCCAGCAGCGTCTTCGCCTTTACGGCACGCAGCGCACTCCACTGGCCCCACACGAACGTGACAAGCCCGATAGTCATGGCTGCCGCTGTCCAGCCTGGCACCTCGGAGGCTCCCGGGGCGAGGCGCGCCACGATGTACACACCAGCGACGACCAGCGTGGCCGCGTGCAGCAGTGCGCTGGCGGCCGTCGGCGCGGTCCATGCGCCGGTCAGCCAGCCGTGCAGCGGCACCTGGGCGCTTTTGGTCATCGCGGCCAGCAGCACCAGCCAAGCTCCGGCACGCACGGCAGCGTCTTGGGCGTCGAGCGTGGTCAGCTCGGCCAGGGGCATGCCGAGCCCGCCCCCGACCAGCAGCAGGCCGATGAGGAGGATCACGCCACCTGCGCCGGTGACCAGCAACGTGGACCGGGCGGCCCGGCGAGCCGCCTCCGTGCCGCTGTGGCCGACCAACAGGTAGCTAAGCACCGATGTGATCTCCCACGCCACGAACAGCGTGGTGGTGTCGGTGGCCGTGAACAGCCCAGCAATCGCTACGACGAACAGGCTGAGCAGTGCTGCGAGTCTCCGCTGGCGGCGCTGCGACAGCAGCGTCCAGAACAAGATGGGTACGGCCGCGCCGCCGACCAGCACGAGCATCGCGGTGGAAAGCCCGTCCAGACCGAAAGACAGCCCAAGCCCGAGTTCGGGGGCCCAGCTGACCGTCACGATTGCTCCTCATTGCATGGTTTTTGATGCATGGTTCTTGATGCATGAAAGAAATTACCTGTATTTAGTTGCAGTCGCAACGTCCGTTCGTCACACTGGCGCAATCACGTAGCCCCATCCCGGAGGGCAGGAGCGCAGGACTATGACGGAGCTCGGTTGGACGTTCCTCAGCAACCACGGCCACGTGATGGTGTGTTTGCGCCGCGACCTCGATGCACGCGTGCGCGACATCGCTGTCGCGGTCGGCCTCACCGAGCGCGCCGTGGCTTCGATCCTGCGCGACCTCGTCGAGGCGGGCTACGTCGAGAAGGAACGACTCGGTCGGCGTAACCACTACATGCTGCATCCGGAGCTTCCGATGCGACACCCGCTCGAGGAGGGCCATGTGCTCGGTGAGCTGTTGGGGGCTATCAGCCCGCAGCACGAGCTGCCCTAGGCGTGCAGCACACGCAACGAAGCGCGGCGTCAAAGCAGGTTAAGGCAGCGCCCAGGTGTGCACGGGCTCGCCGCTGACCATGCCGTCGCGGTACTCGCGGACCATGGCGAGGGTTGCTTTTTCGGGGCTCATGCCGCGCCCGAGGAGATGGCGACGCATGGCCACCTGCCAGCTCGCGCCGGTCTGACGTTTGAGGCAGCGCTGCTCGATGATCGTCAGCAGCCTGTCACGGTCGCCTCGGTCGATGTTCCACGCGGCGAGTCCTTCTGCGGCGAGCGGCAGCAAGGTGCGCAGGATCAGCTCGCTGGCCGGGACCTCACCCACGCCGGGCCAGAACAGCCGGGATTCAATGCCATCGGTCGCGGCGGCCTGGAACGACTCGCCGGCGGCTTGAAACGACATGCCGCTGCTGATCGGCCGCTCGAGGTCGGCCACGGCCCGCACCAGCCCGTACCAGTACGCGGCGTTGGCGACTGTGTCGATCATCGTCGGGCCCGCGGGGAGCACACGATTCTCGACCCGCAGGTGCGCCTTGCCGCGGGCGACGCCGTAGATGGGCCTGTTCCAGCGGTAAACAGTTCCGTTGAGCAGGTTGAGCTCGGACAGGTGGGGGACACCACCGCTCTCGAGCACCGCGATCGCATCCTCATCGCCGTGCTCTGGGAGCAGGGCGGGGAAGAACCGTGAGTTCTCCTCAAACAGCTCCAGCGGGTGCTCGATCCAGCGCTCGCCGAACCACACACGGGGGCGCACGCCCTGCGACGCGAGCTCCTCGGTGCGGGTGTCCATCGCCTGCTCGAACACGGCGATGCGGGTCTCTTGCATCAGCTCATGGCCGAGGAAGAACGGCGAGTTTGCGCCGACTGCGACCTGTGACGCAGCGATGGCTTGGGCGGCGTTCCACACGCGCGGGAAGTTCTTGGCCGCGACCTGCAGGTGCAGCTGCACCGAGGTCGCGGCGGCCTCCAAGGTGATCGAGGTCGCCCGGATCGAGAGTGGCTCGGCTCCGTCGATGTTGACGACGATGTCCTCGCCACGGGCCGCCAGCACCTGCGCGTTGAGCATGTGATACCGGTGGTTCTGGCTCATCGCCTCGATCTGAATATCGAGGTCGCGCACGGTCGGCAACGTGCCCATCATCATGATGTGGGCATCGATCGTCTTCGCCTGGCTCCGTGCGTGGCTGTAGGAGGTGTTGAGCTCCTCGAGGATCTCCCGGAACACGCTGCCGGTAAGCTTGTGGGGTGCGAGGTTGAACTCGATGTTGAACTGCGCGAGCTCGGTCTGAAAGTCTTCGTTGGCGATGATGGCAAGCAGCTCGTCGTTGACGTGCATGGGTAAGCCCTCGCCGTCTACGACGTGGAACTCGAGCTCGACACCCATGAGGTCGCGATTGGTCTCGAACCGGCCCTCGTCGTACATCCTGCGGAGCACCTCAAGTCCGGTCTTGACCTTCGCGCGGTACAGCCGCCGATCCTCGGGGGTGAAAGCGGTCTGGTTGATCTCCTGGCCCACGCTTCGCTCCCCGGCGCCCACGACGCAGCGAGCCTAGGCAGCTGGAAGTGAGTTGGGGCGTTGGCGGGGCAGCTGTCCCGGCTCTGCTCGCACGCCTTGCGGCCGCAACGGGGCTGTTGTTGCGACGCCAATCTTGTGGCATGCTAGGAAAAACACTAAAGGGGGTCGCGTGGAAATAAGCCTTAGTCTTGCTGCCAGACGTGCAACTGCGCTCCAGCTCGCGGCCCTGACAGAGCTAGATCCGAGGCGCTGGGCTGTTGGCCGGGAGGAGCGAGAGAGGGACGCGCTGCAGCATGTCACGTCGCTCGACGAGGCGGTGCGGCAGGACAGTCCGGCGATGTTCGCCAGCTACATCGGGCGGGCCAAGGTCCTGCTGGCGTCACGATCCACGCCCGATCATGCTGGGGAGGAGCTCGTTTCGAGCTTGGTGTCCGTGCGCGCCGCGATCGCCGAGCAGGTCGGTGAGGGAACCCCGATGCTGCTGCTGCTTGACACGACCATCGAGCTGGTTCCGGCGATGCCAGCCACCAGGCCGTCGATGATCGACCCGAGCGCACCGCACGCGGAGCTGGCGCGGCGATACCTCGACATGTTCCTGGGGAACCGTCGCCGCGACGCGTCGGCCATGATCCTCGAGGCCGTCGAGTCTGGCGCCTCGGTGCAGGACATCTACCTGCACGTCTTTCAGCCGGCGCAGTATGAGATCGGACGGCTGTGGGAGCTCAACGAGCTGTCGGCCGCGCAGGCGCACTTGGCTACGGCGACGACGCAGATGATCATGTCGCAGCTGTATCTCCATGTCTTCACGCACAGCCCGCTGTCGCGCACGATCGTGGCCGCCTGCGTCTCCGAAGACCTCCACGAGCTCGGGTGCCGGGTGCTCGTCGACTTCTTCGCGATGGAGGGCTGGGACAGCCACTACTTAGGTGCAAGCACGCCCCCCGACATCCTGTCCGATTTCGCAGCGAAGGTCCAAGCCGACGTGGTCGCGTTGTCGGTCTCGATGATCGAGCACATCCCGCGCCTGCTTGAGACGATTGCGGCCGTCCGAGAAGCGAGCCCGGACACCGTCATCCTCGTCGGCGGGTACCCGTTCCTGCATGACCCGCAGCTGTGTCAATCTGTAGGCGCGGACGGAACCGCCACGGACGCCAGCACGGCGATGGCGGTCGCATGGCAGCTGGTCGAGGCCCGCCGGGCGGTGGGCGTGTGATCCCCGCGCTGGCAGTGGTGCTCGACTTCGACGGTGTCGTCACCGAGCGGGTGTTGTTTGGGTTTGATGGCGTCGAGGCGCCTGCTCGCTTCACTGATCTGTTCGGCTCCGCAGGTCGTGCGAAGGCGCAGAACTTCGTCGAGTCCGTCGCGCGCGACGGCGTCGTTGCCGGCTGGCAGCTGTCTGTCCCAGCCGGAGATTCCACCGTGGTGGCGCGCTTCAGCGGCGTACGTCGGCCAGGAAGCCTCGTTGTGTTCGGCTGGTGTGACCCCATCGGTCTTTACGATCTGTATGACGAGCTCGCGCGTGGGTTCGGTGAGCAGACCGACGGCCTCTTTGGGGCGCTGAAGCAGATCGCGGGACTGTTGTCCGGTGCGCCCAGCGTGGATGATGCGGCCTTCCGTGAGCTCGCACGGCTATCGAACGAGCTCGGTGTCGCCCAGCGAGAGATCGTGAAGGCGAACGTGCGCCTCGCGGCGGCGGCCCGTGCGAAGGACATGCTGCTGGCCACGGTCTCCCACGATCTGCGCACCCCGATCAACTCGGTCGCCAACTTCGCAGCGCTTGTGCTGCAGGTCGAGGGGGCGGGACTGTTGCCAGACAGCGTCGAGATGCTTGAGCGAAGCGTCGCGGCGTGCGCGTACATGACGGTTCTGGTCGAGGATCTGCTCGATCTGGCGGCGACGGAGAGCGGACACCTCCGGCTCGACCGATCAGCCTGCGACGTTGCCGACGTCATTGAAAAGGCGCTGGAGCTGATTCGGCCAGCTGCGGCGACCAAGCAGATCGAGCTCATCGTGGAGCTGGCTGCGAACCTCGACGCGGTTCTTGACGTGCCCAGGATTCATCAGGTCATCGCGAACTTGCTGACAAACGCCATCAACTACTCGGTGCGGGGCAGCCGTGTATGGGTGAGTGCCCGCTGGCAGGATGGGCCGCTGGTGGAGGTGCGCGACGAGGGACCCGGCATCCCAGCCGGCCAGCTCCAGGAGATTTTTTCGCCCTTCAGCGTGACGTCCGTCCGGGGTACGGAGGGAGAGAAGAGCACCGGCCTCGGCCTGGCCATCGCGACCGGCGTCATCGAGGCCCACGGGGGCAGGCTGTGGGTCGACAGCGAGTTGGGTCGAGGCTCGACCTTCAGCTGCTCTCTGCCCGTGGTCTGATGTCGGTGCCGTGGGCGCCGCAGGTCGCGAGCACCCGAGGTTCGGGGGCGTGCGGCCAGATCCGGACTGTGATGCCGGCGGACCGAAGCGCGCTGACCGGTTCGAGCTGGACGTGCGCGACGGGGGCGTCAGCCGTGGCGGCGGCGCCTGCCACCTCCAAGGCCTCTTGGAACCGTGCGCGCTCGGCGGCAGGCATGTACTCCCGCACGACCGAGTGCAGCACGACGGTGGTCACGCCGGTGGCGCGGGCCGCCAGCTGGCGCTCGATCCACTCGGCGGCGGACGCGTGCTCGA
>JBLFZR010000033.1:0-13146 GCA_047610595.1 Nitriliruptoraceae bacterium
ACCAGCGGTCGTACAAGATGACGTGGCTGGCTGCGGTGAGGTTGAGCCCGGTACCGCCGGCCTTCAACGACAGCACCATCGCGCCCGGCTCGGTCGATGCTTGGAACTTCTCGACCATGGCGTCGCGCGCCCCCCGTGAGAGGCCACCGTGGTAGCAATCAATCTGCTTGCCGTAACGCTCCGTGAGGTGCTTAGAGAGCCGGTCACCCCACGTTGCGAAGTGCGTGAAGATCAGAGCTCGCTCACCGACTTGGAAGATGTTGTCGAGGATCTCGTGCAGGCGCAGCAGCTTGCCCGAACGACCGTCGAGCGGGCCGTCATCGCCGCTGTACGCCGCCGGGTGGTTGCAGATCTGCTTGAGTGCTGTGATGGCAACCAGCACCGCACCCTTGCTGTCATCGCTCTGGTCAGACTGCTTGGCGACAAGGTTGTCAAGCACCGCCTGATACATACCGACCTGCTCGACTGTCATCACGCAGTGGTCGAGCTCGTCGATGCGCTCCGGCAGCTCGGCTGCGATGGCCGGCTCGGCCTTCGTGCGACGGAACACCAGCACGCCGTTGAGGGTGTGTAGCGCCGCCTCTGGGCCGGTATCGGTCATGTCGCGCTCTCGTCCGAGCTGACTGATAAACGGGGTCCGCTTCCCGACAAGGCCGGGGTTCGCGAAGTCGAGCAGTGCCCAGAGGTCGCCCAGACCGTTCTCGATCGGGGTGCCGGTCAGCGCGACACGGCTGTGCGCCTGCAGGCGGCGCAGCTGCTGGGCCGTGTCCGAGGTGTGGTTCTTGATGACCTGCGCCTCGTCGAGCACCACCTTGCCCCACCGGATCTGCTCCAGCCCTTCGATGTCACGCACCGCCGTGCCGTAGGTCGTGATGATGAGGTCCGCCTTCTCCGCCATCGCAGCCAGCTCGCCGATGCCAGCGCGCTGCGGCCCGTGATGGATCACGACCTCGAGGTCCGGTGTGAACTTCGCTGCCTCGCGTGCCCAGTTGCCGGCGACGGCCGGCGGGACAATCGCGAGACATGGGCCACGATTGCGTGCCTGCGTGAGGTGCGCCAGCAAGGTCGGGGTCTTACCCAGCCCCATGTCGAGCGCGAGGATGCCGCCGAGCCCGGCCTGATCGAGGAACTCGAGCCATGCAGCTGCGTGCGCCTGGTAGCTGCGCAGCTCGCCCTCGAAGCCGTCCATCTCGGTGGGCGGGTCCTCGGGCAGGTCCATGGCCGATTCCAGCAGCTGCGTCGCCCAGGACTGACCGGCGATCGAGACATCCTCGAACGGTGCTTCCTCGAGCCCCAACGCGTAGCGGAGCATCGTGGCACCCGACATGCTGTTGTGAGCCTGCCGCTCCTCGAGCGCTTCAGCAGCCTTGGCAAGGTCGGCGTGGTCGACCTCGATCCAGCGGCCGTGACTCTGGACCATCGGACGCGACTCGGCCGCCAAGCGACGGATCTCGGCTGCGTCCACCTCGACGTCGTCGAGCATCACCGACCAGATGACGTTGTGCAGATCGTTGGCCGACCGCTTCTCGCCCTCGTCCTCGATCCGGTGCTCTTCGACCGCGGTGACGCGCAGCCCGATCTTGGCCTTGCGCTTCTGGAGCAGCGGGACGCGGACGTCGAAGCCCTGGTCGAGCAGCTTGCGCCCCTCGACCGACATCAGCTGCCACGCCTCGTTCTGGTTGAGCATGACCTCGCCACGAATACGGCCACGCTTGAGCTTCCCGTACGCCCGCTCGAGACGCTCGAGCTCACGCAGAATGCGCTGACGACGGGTTTGATTCGCCTGCGACATCGACGCCTCGACAGGCAGCAGCGTGCCGCGACCGATGCTCGCGAGCACGCGTAGCTCCCACGCCTCGCCATCGTCCGGCGCATCCATCTCGAGCACGAGGCGGACGTGCTGCTCCCCCATCACGGCGCGCGACCAGCGCCGCATCGACTTGTGCAGCTCCTGCACATCGCGCGTCTGTCCGCTGATGGTCTTGCCGCCCAGATGCGCGAGCAGCACCTCCGCCAGCTGCGGCGCAGAGTTGGCCCGGTTTGGTGCGGCGGGCACGTCGACCATCGCCGCGGCCTGGCTGCAGATCGTGTCTGTCGTCGCGTCCAGCAGCGACAGCGTCACCAGCAGCGGATCACGCTGCGAGCGAGCGACCGCCACAACGCCTGGCATCGCCCGAGACAGCGTGCGCAGCTGGGTTCGGTCGACAAGCCCAGCCGCCCAGCTCACCCGCGCATCGCTGCGGCCACCGCTCCCGCGGCCGCGGTCCGTCGAAAGCTGCGGCACGACACGACCGCGTGCTGTCAGCCGTACGCCGAGCGCCGCGACCAGCGCCATCCAGCTCGCGGAAGCACCGACGAACGGGTCCCCAGCCGAGGTCTGGAGCGCGACGAGCCACCCGAGCACCGACGAGAGCTCGCCGGCGACCGCTGCCGCATGCGATCCGTCAGGGAGTGGGATCGGGTCACACTCGACCCACGCAGCCGCCGGCGCGCCGAGCGCAGCCAGGCGACCACGAAGTGTTTCAACGTCATCGTTCTCGGCGTGGATGCCGCCACCCCATGCGATCAGCCGCCCTTCGCCCCACGACAGCTGCAGCTGCGGCGTCCCTGTCCCGGCCAGCTCGTCCACGACAGGCTCGGGCTCGGCAGCTCGTTGGTTGCCGCGACCGCCATCTTGGCCACCCTTGCCCTTGCCCCCATCGTTCGCGTTGTTCGCGTTGTTCGCGTTGTTCTTGTTGTTCTTGTTGCTCTTGTTGTTCGGGGTGGTCCGAGCGACGACGGGCAGCGTGCCATCGGTCTTGAGGCTGACGAGGCGCCCAGCGATGCGGTCGCGATCATCGCCGAAGTCCGCAAGCACGATCCGGCGCTCGGGGCCATGCACGGTGGCGCGTACGTGTGCCAGGGATGTGTCCGCGGTGCGTAGCAGCGCCTCAAGCACCTCAACCCAGCCAGCCTCGTCTGCCCGGAGGCTCGCCAAACCTGCCTCGTCCAGCCAGCCATCAAGCTCGGCCTGCGCGAGGTCACGTCGCTTCTCGTACGTCACGGTGGCTCCGCGGCGTCACGGGAAGCTGGAGTCGCGCGCACAAGGTGCGCAGGCGCCCAGCTCCCCTAGCTCATCCCGCGGGGCAGGCACAGCACGCGCATCAGGAGCAACGTGCCGGTGGAGGGCCGGCGGCGGGAACCGCTTGCGACCGTACCCCTTCGTGCACGGCGCTGTCTCGAAGGGGACCCGCGCGCACGCAGGCGTCAGGCGTCCTCGTCCTCGAGACCTGCCTTCGACCACGCCTCGTCGGCGGCCTTGGCGTCGGCGGCGCGCTGCTCGAAGCGTTCCTGCCACGACTCGGCCGCCGCCTTGGACTCGTACGGTCCGAGCCGCTTGTCGCGGGCGCAGGCGCCCTTCTTCTGCTCGGCGCGCTCGTGCTCTTGACACCAGTACCAACGCTGCTTGCGGCCGAACACCATCGTTAGTCCTTCGTGTTTTCTGGCCGGGCGATCCGAGCCTTGGCTGCAACGTAACTCTCGCCGTCGCGGCGCACCGCGATGGGTGCACCGAGCAGGGCGTCGGGGATCCCAAAGGCGTCGACCAGCCCGTCCGCGTGCGGCCGCAGGTCACGACAGAGCCCGTTCATCGTGCCGATCACCGCCTTGCTCCGGTTCACCGTGAGCAGCCCGTGCTCCATAAACCACGCGCGCTGCTCCTCGATCACTGAGAGCGCGTACAGGTCGCATACGGCGTTAAGCAGCTCCTTGACATCTTCCTGCTCGACGCGATCAATCGCGGCGACGAAGGACTCAAAAACCGTGCGCGACGCGTGAGCCTGGGCAGCCGTCAGCAGGTGATCTTGTACGTGGTTGAACGCCGCAAACGGGGTGTGGTCGCTCATCAGGCTGCGCAGTCGCTTGGCGGCGCTGGCCACCAGGTGCTCCTCGCGCTTGGCAAACATGTCCGCCTGCCAGCCGCGGTCCAGCAGCCCCGCCTGCTCACCGCCACGTCCGATGTTGTCCACGAGCCGCTGCAGCACCGTCCGGGCTGATGACCATTCGACGACGGTCTCCACGAACTGGTCGGCCACATACTTCGTGGTCTGCCACGGGTCCATGTCCCCGAAGTCCTCCTTGAACTGCGTGAGCAGGCCCTTCGCGACCAGCTGCAACAGCACGGTGTTGTCACCCTCGAAGGTGGTGAACACGTCCATGTCGGACTTCAGGGTTCCGAGCCGGTTCTCGCTGAGGTAGCCGAAGCCACCACACGCCTCGCGCGCCATCTGGATCGTGCGCGTGGCGTGCCACGTTGACAACGCCTTCTGGCCGGCGGCGCGTGTCTCGAGCCGACGGCGCTCCTGATCATCGTCGACCGCACCGGTGAACACGTCGTGCAGCTGCTCGACCAGCTCGCGCTGTGCGAAGTGATACGCGTAGGTCCGTGCCAACGCGGGCAGGATGCGCCGCTGGTGCGAGAGGTAGTCCATCAGCACGGTCTCTGGCTCGCCGTCGGCGGGCGAGAACTGCCTGCGTCGCTCGCCGTGCTTGACCGCGATCGCGAGCGCCAGCTTGGACGCACCAACGCCACCACCAGACACCGCCACCCGACCCTGAATCAGCGTGCCAACCATCGTGAAGAAGCGACGGTTCGCGTTCTCGATCGGGCTCGCGTACGTCCCGTCCGCCGCAACGCTGGCGAAGCGGTCGAGCAGATCTGCCCGGGCGACCCGCACACCGTCGAACGCAAGGCGACCGTTGTCTACACCGTTCAGGCCGAGCTTGTGACCGTTGTCCTCGATGCTGACGCCGTCGGCGGTGGTGCCGTCGTCATGCCGGATACGCACGACGAACGCATGAACGCCGTGCTCCTCGCCGTTCGCGTGGAGCTGCGCGAACACCGCGGCGTGCGTGGCGTGACACGCGGCGTTGCCGATGTAGTCCTTCCAGCTGTCGCGATCGGGGGTGTGAAGCACGAACGTCTCGTTGGACGGGTCGTAGCTCGCCGTCGTCCCGATCGCCTGCACGTCGCTGCCATGCCCGGTCTCGCTCATCGCGAAGCAGCCAGCCAACGTGACGTCCATGACACCTGGGAGGTAGCGCTGGTGGTGCCGGTCGGTACCCAGGTGCTGCACCGCACCCCCAAACAGGCCGAACTGGACGCCAACCTTCACCTGCAACGAGATGTCGCCGTAGCTCAGCTCCTCGAAACCGGTCACGAAGCTGGCGATGTCGTTGCCACCCCCGACGCTGGTCGGGAAGCCCTTGTCGGTGAAGCTGGTCTGACCAACCCGCCGCAGCTGCGCAAGGATGCGGTCGCGGTGCGCGTCCGTCGGCATGTCGTGCACCGGCGCGAAGCCGTCCTCCAGCAGCAGGCCACGGACCATGCTGCGAACCTCGGCGTGCTCGCCGTCCAGCACCGTCCGGACGCGCGAGTACGTGTCGCCAGAGGTACGTGGCAGGACTCCGATCGACTCCACGACGATCTGGTCGTCGTCGAGACGTCGGGCTGGCACGTCGTGGGTGATGGCCATGGGCAACCTCCGGTCGATGTGTTCAGTGTGCTCGCTCGGTGACCACCCTGCAGCACCACACACCGTCCGTACGACCGATCGGCGACGCATCGTCGAAGCTGCTGCTGGGGCGGCTCCGCCTCCGTACCGTTCACCTCTTGGGATGCATCTCGCAAGGTGACGTGCATCCTCCCGCCGCCCTTTGGAGCGCACGTGCTTGGTCAGCAGCTGCAGACGCCCGCGATCGACGCGACGTCGGCCCCCCTATCGGGCCGCATCGCAGGCCGCGTTCTTGGCCAGGTTCTTGGCCAGGTTCTTGGCCTGGTCCCAGACCCAGTCCGGTCCGCCATGGTGCCGCTCGGACGCCACCTCAACCCGTGGCGGCTCTCCACGCTCGGTGCGCCGATGCGGGTCCCGCTGCCCGACAGCTTTGCCGATGTCACCACCATCGACCGCCACCTCGAGCGTCCAGCACGCTCGCTGGACGTCTCGCCGAAGGCTGTTGCACGCATCTGGCGCAGCGTCGAAGACCAGTACCGGACCGGGCTGCACCCCGGACTGTCGCTTGTGATTCGTCGGCGCGGCGAGCTGCTGATGTCGCGCGGCATCGGGATGGCCACCGGCTTCGCACCCGAAGATGAAGAGCCCGCCGTCCCGATGACAGCCCGTACGCCGCTGTGCCTGTACTCGGGCAGCAAGGCCTTTACGGCCATGATTTTGCACCGCCTTGCCGAGGACGGAGTCGTCGACCTCGACGGCCCCGTCACCGTGTGGATCCCCGAGTTCGGCCAGAACGGCAAGGACGGCATCTCGGTCCGCCATCTGATGACGCACCGCGCCGGCATCTCGCGTATGCCGATGAAGGTCGGTGACGACGCGGACCGCCTGCTGGACCATGACACCGTGCTGGCACGGCTGTGCGCCTCCCCCGCCGACACCCGCCCCGGCGCGTCGCAGGCCTACCACGCCGCGACCAGCGGCTACATCCTCGGCGAGGTCGCCATCCGCGCGGGCGGCGCGTCCCTCAACGAGCTGCTGGCGCGGTTCATCGCCGAGCCGCTGCGCGCAAGCGCTCTGACGTACGGCTACCCGTCCGAGAGCCCGCACGTCCCGGCCCGCAGCGCGGTGACCGGTCCCGCATCGGTGCCGATCATCTCGCCGCTGATCGACAACCTCCTCGGCATGCCGTCCGCGTTGGTCACACCGATTATGGAGTCTGCTGCCGGCCGCAAGGCGGTCGTGCCGGCCGGCAACCTGTATGCCAGCGCCGAGGACGCGAACCGGTTCTTCGAGGCGATGCGCCTCGGAGGTAGCTGGGACGGCGGCCGGATCGTCGGCCCCGACACGGTCGCAGATGCCATCCGCCCTGCCGGTCGCCTCGTCATCGATGGCTCGATCCCGGCGCCTATCCGGTTCTCGAGCGGCTTCATGCTCAACGAGCGCGGCGTCGGGCTGTTCGGCCTAGATGCGCCGCGGGCGTTCGGTCACCTCGGCTTCACCAACATCCTGCTGTGGGCCGATCCCGACCGGTCGATGTCTGTCGCCCTGTGCAGCACCGGCAAGAGCATCCACCCTGCCTCCTTCGCCGGGTTCGCGGCGAGCATCGCGACGATCAGCGCAACGATCCCGAAAGGCTGACCCGCTGTCGTCGCGATGGTTGGAGGTAACGATGCTCGCCGCGGCGAAGAACGTCCTGTGCCCTGACCCCTCGCCGGAGACTCCATGCGCCGCCCCCTGCTGCTATCGCTCGTCCTCGCGCTGAGCGCGACCGTGTTGCCGACGGTCGCCGCGTCCGGGGCGGGCGAGTGCGACGACGTGCCGCAGGCCGGGCCGCGCGTGTGCGCCACGCTCGACGCAGGCAGGGTGGTGCTCGGCGGGCTCTGCGACCAGCCCGGCGTGGTTCCCGCCGACGGCTGTGGCGCGGTACGCGGGACAACCGTCGACACGACGCTGGTCGAGGCGTACGCCGCGTCGGACCTCAGCGCCCTGCACCGCCTGCAACGTGCGCTAGGCACCGCACTGCCGCTGGCCCAGGCACAGCTGCTTTCGTCGCACAACTCGTACAACTCGACCGCGTACCTGCCAAGCGTCGCCAACAACGATCCGAACCAGCACTACGCGCTGGCCGACCAGCTGCGCATGGAGATGCGCGAGATCGAGCTGGACGTGCACAGCTGGTACGCGTCCACGTCGGACGTGTCGCCCGCAGGCGGGCTGCCCGTGCTGTGCCACGCGACCGGCCCGCACCTCGGCTGCAGCGCGGACCGTCCGCTGCTTGATGGACTCACCGAGATCCGCGATTGGCTGGACGCCAACCCGGACGACGTCATCATGATCGACGTCGAGAACCACCTCGACGGTGAGGCCGGGCACGACGCCGCGGCCGCCGTGTTCGAGAGCGTGCTCGGCGAGCTGCTGTACCGACCCGAGGGCAAGGCGCCGTGCGCCGCGTTGCCGCTGGCGACCAGCTTCGACCAGATCCGCAGCGCCGGGGCGCAGGTGCTGCTGGTGTCGTCATGCGGCTCGGGCGCCGCGTGGGGCCAGATGATCTACGGATACGGCGCATGGAACCAAGGACGTCTCGGCGCGTTTGCCGCCGGCAGCTGCGGCGACGACTACGACCGCGCGACGTACGACACGGTATGGACCCGCTACTGGGAGGACACCACGTGGCTGTCAGCCATGGCCGGTGGCGTTGGCCCGCGGCTGGATGGCGAGACGCTGCGCGCCGCGATGGCCTGCGGGCTCAGCATCGCCTCGCTCGACAAGCTCCACCCTGACGACCCGCGGCTTGCGTCGCTGTTGTGGTCGTGGAAGCCAGGGACGGCTGCCGTCGATCCCCAGCCGGGCGACGAGGCCGTCATCGGCACCGACGGTCGCTTCCACGTCCGCGGCCGCGATGTCGCCGTGACGAACACCCAGAACCCGCCAGCCCCGAGCCCGCCAACGCCGAGCCCACATCAACAGGCCCTGCTGTGTCGACGGCTGGACGGATCGTTCGAGATCGCCGTCCTCAGCTCGGACATCGGCGAGATAAGCGTCGTAGACCAGCCGGCGATGCTGGACCTGCTGTGCGGCGACGGCACGCTCACCACCCCACGCAGCGCGCGCGAGATGCAGCTGGTGCGTGAGTCCATCGCGCGCCACCAGGAGATGTTCGGGACGATGCGAGCCGAGATCAGCATGGCGTACACCGTCACCGATGCCGGCTGGACCGCTCGCTGACAGTCGAGCGCATCACGTCGCGTGCGGCCTGCGCAAGCTGCCCGTGATCACCGCTGGTGGCGGCCAGCGCGCCACCCGCGCCACCCGCGGCCCAGATGTCGCTGCCTCAGCGCAGCTCAGAGCTGGAGAGGTGCAGCAACCGACGGGCGATGATCAGCAGCTGGATCTGCTGGGTGCCCTCGAAGATGTCGAGGATCTTCGCGTCGCGTGCCCACTTCTCAAGCAGCTCGGTCTCGCCGTAGCCGACCGATCCCGCCAGCTGCACGCACGACAGCGCAACGTCGACGCACACGCGGCCGGCCTTCGCCTTGGCGTACGACGCCTCGAGCGAGTTCGGCTTGGAGTTATCCGCCATCCATGCAGCCTGCAACGTCAGCAGACGCGCCGACTCATGATCTGCCTTCATCCGCAGCAGCTCGGCGGCGGCCGCAGGCTGGACGTTGGCCGGCTTGTCGTGGTTGACCGAGACGCCGGCCTCGGCCAGCAGCTCCTCGGTGCGCTCGATGCACGCGCGGGTCAGGCCCAACGCCATCGCGGCGACCATCGGACGGGTGTTGTCGAACGTCTGCATCGCGCCGGCGAACGAGATGTCGGTGCGGACCTCTGGATCACCCAGCAGATCTTCGGCCGGGATGCGCACGTTCTCGAGCACGAACTCTGCGGTGTCGGACGCACGGATACCCAGCTTGTCCTCGGTGCGCACCAGCGTCAGGCCCTCGGCGTCACGCGCAACGACGAACGACTTGATGGCTGCACGACCAAGCGCGAGGTCCACCGAAGCCCACACGACGATGAGGTCAGCACGCTCGCCGGATGTCACGTAGATCTTGCGACCGTTCAGGACGTACTCGTCACCGTCCTTGATCGCGGTGGTTCGGATCGCAGCGCTGTCACTGCCGGCCTCGGGCTCGGTGATGGCCATCGCGGCCCACTTGCCCTCGTAGCGCTTCGCCTGCTCGGGCGAGGCGACAGACGCGATAGCTGCGTTGCCGAGCCCCTGGCGCGGCATCGTCAGCAGCAGCCCGACGTCGCCCCAGCACAGCGCCTCGATGGACAAGATCGACGCCATATTCGAGCCGTTGCGGTTACCCGCGTCACCGTCGTCGCGGCGCACACCGCCGGCGCCGGCACCCTCGAGCTGTCCGGAGCCTTCCATCCCCTCGAGCGCCGCCGCGAAGGCGTCCAGCTCGATCGGATAGGTGTGCTCGGCGATGTCATACTTGCGCGAGATCGGACGGAAGATGTGCTTCGCGGCCTCCTGCGCGAGGCCAGAGACCTGAGCGAACTTGCGCGGCGTTTCAAGATCAATCATGATTTCTCCAGTTCGAGTGACCAGCTCCTCGAGCTCCCAGGTGGGGCGCTGCCCCACGCCCCGTCGGGGGTCGGCGTGTGGGTTGCTCGAGTCGGTCGTGATGCGTATGAGGTGGTGGCCAGCGACGGCAGGGGCGCGGTGCAGGCGGGGTGATGGCGGGCGTGGGCCACGTGCACGCACGCGACCCGGCGCCTCAGACGACCAAGATTCCTTCAGCGAGGCCGGCGCCGGTGAGATCCCGGTACCAGCGCTCGACGGGGTACTCCTTGACGAAGCCGTGGCCTCCCAGGAGCTGGACGCCGTTGCTGCCGATGTTCTTGCCGTGGGTGGCGACCAGCTGGCGTGCGATGGCCGCGGCCTCTGCGAACGGCTTGCCCTGGTCGGCAAGCGACGCGGCACGCCAGGTGGCAAGGCGCATGCCCTCCAGCTCGATCGCCATATCGCTGATCGCGAACGCAACCGCCTGGCGGTGGCTGATGGGCTCACCGAACGCGTGACGCTCTTTGACGTACGGGATCAGCAGGTCCAGCGTCGCCTGGGCGGCACCGACGGCGACGGCGCACCAGGCGATACGCGACCGCGCGATGACCTCGCTGTACAGCTCGGCTGAGGCATCGCCGATCAGCGCACCGGCGTCAACCTGCACCCCTGCGAGCTGCAGCTCGCCGAACGCTGCGGCGCGGGCACCCATCGTGGGCTCGATGCGCTGGGTCAAACCCGCAGCGCCTCCCTCGACCATAAACAGCGCCGGGGCGCCTTCCAGCTCGGCGGCGACCACGAACAGCTCGGCGTCACCAACGCGTGCGACCATCGACTTGAGGCCCTCGAGCACGAAGCCGTCGTCAGATCGCGTTGCAGTCGTGCGCAGCGCCGTCGGGTCAAACAGAGCGCGCGGCTCCATCATGGCGAACGATGCGACGGGTGCGTCCTCGGCGGTGAAGGCGGTGAGCCAGCGCTCTTGCTGCGCGGCGGTGCCGTACAGCGACAGCAGGTTCGCGACGGCGGCCGGGGCCAGCGCGGCGACGGTCAGACCCGGGTCGCCGTGGGCCAGCGACGATGCCGCCAGCACCGACAGCACGGTGGATCGCTCGTCGAGCACGCCGCCCAGCTCGGACGGGATGCCGAGCGAGAGCAGGCCGAGCTCCGACAGCTGCGCGAGCACCTCGTCGGGGGCGGACGCGTTGTCATCGGCCACGCGGCCGGCGGGGCGCAGCACCTCGGTGGCGACCTGATCGAACATCTCGACGAGCATCTGCTGCTCGTCGCTCGGGTTCAGATCAAACAGCTTCGGAGCGCGCGGCTCCTGGCGCACCGCATGCGAGCGGGTCGGCGTCATCTTCTTGTAGCCGCGAGCGGCGGTCGTGGCCGCGCCGAAGCCCTGCCGGACACCGGTGCGCACCACGCGTTCGAGACGCTCGCGCTGGCCGAAACGATCAACCAGCTCGCTGCTCGCGACACGACGAAGACCGGCGAGCGCCAGCCCCATCCCCTGCTCAAGTGCGGACACGTGGAACCTCCGGGAAGAATGCGGCCATCAGATGGCGTTTCGCCAGCGACTGTTACCGCCGGTAACATCTGGACGAGACGTTACTCGCGGTAACACTGCGCCGCAAATCATGCGTCTCCTGCCCTACCCCCTCCACCCCCTGCCGCTCGGAGCCACGATGGCCACCGCCAAGACCAAGTCCCCCGCGAAGGCCAGCAAGGTCGCTCCGAAGGGCACGTCGCCCGTGGTGCGTCAGGCCGTCGTCGTCGGAGGTAATCGCACGCCGTTCGCACGCAGCAACGGCGCGTACGCCAACGCGTCCAACTCAGACCTTCTCACCGCGGCCCTCGACGGGCTTGTCGCTCGGTTCGGTCTTGCCGGGGAGCAGCTCGGCGAGGTCGCCGGTGGCGCCGTCCTCAAGCACGCTCGTGACTTCAACCTCGTACGCGAGGCTGTCCTCGGATCTGCACTCGCACCCGAGACGCCCGCGTTCGACATTCAGAAGGCCTGCGACACCTCGCTCGAGGCCGCCGTCGCGATCAGCAACAAGATCCGCCTCGGCCAGATCGACTCCGGCATCGCGTGCGGCACCGACACCACCTCCGACGCGCCGGTCGCGCTCAACGACGACCTCCGCGAGGTGCTGATGGACGCCAACCGGGCGAAGGGACCGGCGGACTACGTCAAGCTTGTCGGTCGGCTGCGTCCGAGCCAGATCATCATGGACATCCCCAAGAACGCTGAACCGCGCACCGGGATGGCGATGGGTGAGCACCAGGCCATCACAACCGCCGAGTGGGACATCAGCCGCGAGGCGCAGGACCAGCTCGCGATCAGCAGCCACGACAACCTCGCAGCTGCGTACGCCCGTGGGTTCCTCGACGACCTCGTCACGCCGTATCAAGGGCTGGCGCAGGACAACAACCTGCGTCCGGGCTCCACACTCGAGAAGCTTGGCAGCCTGCAGGTCGCGTTCGGTGACCCCGAGACGGGCACGATGACGGCAGCGAACTCGACGCCGCTCACCGACGGTGCCGCCGCTGTGCTGATCGCGACGCCGGCGTGGGCCGCGGCCCGCGACCTGCCGCAGCTGGCACGGATCGTGGACGCCGAGTCCTCGGCCGTTGATTACGTGCACGGCCACGAGGGCTTGCTGATGGCTCCTGCCTACGCGGTCCCCCGCATGCTGGCGCGCAACGGTCTGACGCTGCAGGACTTCGACATCTACGAGATTCACGAGGCCTTCGCAGGCACCGTGCTCTCGACGCTCGCAGCATGGGAGTCGCCGGAGTTCTGCACCGAGAAGCTCGGTCTGGACGCCCCGCTCGGCTCGATCGATATGACCAAGCTCAACCCCGTTGGCTCGTCGCTGGCCACCGGCCACCCGTTCGCGGCGACCGGTGCGCGCATCGTCGCAACCGCCGCCAAGCAGCTGCACGAGAACGGTGGTGGTCGCGCGCTGATCTCGGTCTGCGCCGCGGGCGGTAACGGTCTTGTCATGATTTTGGAGGCCTGAGCCATGACTGACCGCTTCGCACAGATCGTCCAGTCCGACATCGGCGCAAAGCTGGCAGACCTGCTTGGCCTGCCCAAGCCGGCTGTCCTGCGCCGCCACACCCCCGGCGACCCAC